>CACIPV010000005.1 GCA_902588615.1 uncultured Alphaproteobacteria bacterium
TTTTTAGCCATTTCTGTGTTTTTTAAATATTTTTGTTCAATTTCGTCTGTTTGAGCTTGTTTTATTAAACTATCTGAATCAAGTCCAATTTCTTTAAGAGTAGCACTCAAATTTGGTTCTAATCCAGGCTCCAAATGCTCTAAAAACCACTTTTTATAAGTTAAAATAGTATATTCTTTGATCCACCCTTGATCTTTTCCCAAAATTGCAACTTTGTTGGCTAAATCGAACTCTTTAAGTGGGTAGGGTGCAGGTACTTTTGCATCAAATCCATAGAAGTTAGCTCTTCTCTGAACATCCCGCCACATATAATCAATCTTATCTCTTTTTTTTTCAGCCATAAAAGGGACATTCTCCATTTCAATCATTCTTGATCTCACACTGAAAGGACACCATTCAAATACAACTTCATTTTCAGTCTCAATCTGCTCTAATCTTTGCGTGGAGAGGTAAGTATATGTACTTCCAATTGAGTACCAGAATTCTATTTTTCTCATAGGTTCTACTTTAACTGAAATAATTGAAATTATTATTAAAAATAAGTGATCTGGTCACATCTGTCGCATGTATAAAAGGCCATGAAAAACATGTTTATGCAAATTTACAGTGGAGTGATGGACGCTGATTGGAATCCTCTAAGAAAAATACCTAGTGTGGCTCTGAGACACCTAATTATGCAACTTTTAGCATGGATGTGGTGTATCATTTTTTCACTATATTTTGGCTCTTTTTTGATTTTTGGCATCACAGCTAGTGCTCATTTTCTACTTATTTTTGGAACTTTTATGACAGCGGCTACTTTTGCAACTGCTCCAAAAATTGTAAAATCTAAGTATAATAACAGTAAATAATATACTGTTTTTACTTACTTTTTACATACATCAACTTCAAAAGCACTAGTTAATTCTATAAGCCTTTTTGTTTGAACTTTTACAGAACTATTAGTAGATCCTGCTGCTGGTATAACGATTTCAAAGTTATTTAAGGACTTATCGTAATATATATCTAATTTATTTGGTAATCCAAAGGGACAAACCCCTCCAATAGGGTGAGAGGTGATTTGCAATGTCTCATCAGCAGTCAACATTTTTGCCTTTTTTTTGAAGAAATTCTTATATTTTTTATTATCGATTTTTACATTTCCAGAAGTCATTAACAAAATTGGTTTTTCTATAATTAAAGCAATTGTTTTGACTATTTGCCCTTTCTCAACATTATGAGCATTTGCAGCTTGTTCAACAGTTGCTGTAGACTCTTTAAATTCTGATATCTCTAGGTCAGGGGCTATAATACTAAGATGATCTTTGACTGATTTTATTGACATTTACACATTTATTTGTTGCATAATATATATTATAAGAATCTAGATAGTTATTTTAAGTCCATCGTAAGCTGGATATATACTGTTATTAAAAAGTTTTTTATATTCAGTTTCATAATCAATATGGGCAGTCATATGACTAAGAAAAGTTTGTTTTGCGTTAACTTTTTTTGCCCAATTAATTACTTCAGAATAACTGGCATGAGATGGGTGTTCATCATATCTCAAACAACCAAGAAACCAGCATTGAATGCCTTTGATTTTATCTAAATAATCCTCATCATAAAAATACTTAATGTCTAAATTATAAGCTATTTTATTATCAAAAATGAAACCATAGGAGTCAATATTTCCGTGATTTTGTCGAATAATCTCAATTTTAAAACCCTCAATCTCAATATTATTCCCATTAAGAACGTTAGCATTTAAAATGGGTTCATAACCATGGGTGGATGACTTTGAAAACAAATAAGAAAAGCTAGTTTGAAGAGTCTCTAAAGTTATTTTATCAGCGTAAATTGGTATTTTTTTTCTATTTATCAGTGAAATAGTCCTTAAATCATTAATTCCATGTATGTGATCAGCATGGGAATGTGTGTAAATAACTGAGCCAACATTATCAATTTTATTGTCGATTAACTGTTTTCTTAAATCAGGGCTAGTATCAATTAGTACTGATTTCCCTGCTTTTTTTAAAAGTATTGAAGGCCGTGTTCTTTGGTTTTTAGGGTTTGATTTATCACAATTACCCCATATGTCATGAGATAAAGGAACTCCAAAACTTGAGCCACATCCTAATACATTTATTTCAGTTAATTCAGTCATTTATATTAAAAAGCTTTTTGTAATTATAAGTACTAATTTCGCATGTATTAATGTAGTCGTTTCCAGTAATTTCACAATATTTTTCAACTATAATTTTTAAATAGCTTGGTTTATTAATTTTACCTCTTAAAGGGTCTGGCGTAAGATAAGGACTATCAGTTTCAAAAATAATTTTTTTAATTGGTAGTATTTTAATTGTATCTCTTAATTTATTTGCATTTTTGAACGTAATAATTCCTGACAAAGAAAAAAAACAACCTAAATCAATACATTTTTTTGCAAATTCTTCACTTCCAGTGAAACAATGTATAAGAATATAACCTATTTTTTTAGAGTATTTAGTTAAAATTTTAATCATATCCTCTTCAGCATCTCTCATATGAATTATACACGGTAAATTATAAACACTAGCTGCTTCTAAATGTATTTCTAAGCTCTCTATTTGCTTATTTTTAGGAATATTATAATGATAATCCAAGCCTGTTTCCCCTATTCCAACAATTCTATCTTTAAATTTTTTAATATTTTCATTTAAAAGAGTCTTTATTTCATCAGGTTTGATATCAAGAGTATTATTTGGGTGATGACCTAAAGTGATATCGACAAAATTAAAACCTTTAATTAAATTAATATCTCTCTGAAACTCGTATATATTAGAATTTATACTTAAAATTCGCTCTATGTTATTTTCTAGAGCATCTTTACAGATATCTGTTACTGAATTTTTAAGTAATTCATGACCAAAATTTACATGACTGTCTATTAAATTATTCAATTTTAGTAAATAAAGGTTCAGGTTGTCGTATTTTTAGAAATTTTAAGTTAATTACCTCTTTAAAATTATCAAAAATATCTAATTTAATATTATTAGTATTTTCGAATAAATTGAATACTTCTGAGGTTTTTGAAGGCATAAAAGGAATTAAATATTGACTAACCCTGATAATGCATAGGCAAATATTAGCCAAAACTTTTTTCATTTGTTCAGGATCTGTTTTTTTTAATACCCAGGGAGCAGATTTATCGACATAATTATTTAAATCATTCATAAATAAGAATAATTTTTTGAGGTATTCGTCATATTTGTAATTTTCCATATAGTCAAACAACTCTTTCTCAGAGTCATTAATTTGTTTTAAAATTTCAAAATTAAAATTATCTTCAGTTAAATTAATATTTTGTTCTAAATTTTTACAAATGAAACTAAGTATTCTTTGTATTAAATTTCCATAGTTATTTGCCAATTCACCATTAATTCTATTTTTGATAGCCACCTTAGAAAAATCACCATCATTGCCAAATGGAACCTCTCTAAAAAGAAAAAATCTTACTGAGTCTAGACCGTATTCATCAATCAATTCTTTAGGGTCAATTACATTACCAAGACTTTTACTAATTTTTTGACCCTCATTTGTCCACCAACCATGCGCTACGATCTGCTTTGGTGGATCTAACTCTGCAGCCATTAAAAAAGCAGGCCAGAAAATAGCATGAAATCTTATTATATCCTTCCCTACTACATGTATCCCCGGCCAATATTTTTTATATAAATCAGAATTTTTATTTGGATAATCTAAAGCTGAAATATAGTTAGTTAGTGCATCTAACCAAACATAAACAATATGTTTTTCATCTGTAGGGACATCAATTCCCCATTTAAATGTTGTTCTAGAAACGGATAGATCTTTCAACCCTGACTCAACAAATTTAATAACTTCATTAGATCTAGATTTTGGGACTATAAAATTTGGATTATTTTTATAAAAATCTAACAGTTTGTCTTGCCATTTAGAAAGTCTAAAAAAATATGACTCTTCTTCAACCCAAGATAATTCAGATCCAAAACTGTTATATTTTTTACCATTTCTTACAACTATTTCATTATCAGCTACAAAAGCTTCATCTCTTACAGAATACCATCCGCTATATTTGGACAAATAAATTTCATCTTTTTCCAACAGAACTCTCCATAGATTTTGAACAGACTTTTTATGTCTTTCTTCTGTTGTTCTTATAAAATCATCATTAGATAAATTTAATAAATTACTTAAATCTTTAAAATTTTCTGAAACCATATCCGTAAATTTTTGAGGATCAATATTTTTTTCATGAGCAGCTCTTTCAACTTTTTGTCCATGCTCGTCTGTTCCTGTTAAAAAATAAGTATCGAGTCCTCTACAATGATAAAATCTTTTTAATATATCAACAGCAATTGAGGTGTAGGCATGTCCAATATGGGGTTTATCGTTCACATAATAAATCGGAGTTGTAAAATAATTATTAGACATGCTTAATAAGATTAGAATTTAATCTTGTAAAATAGATTGAAATTAGGTCATTTGTTAACGTGTTGAATTTTAAACTTTCATCTACATCAGTTAAATAATCTGAATGAAGTTTTAACAGGTACTTGTAAAGTTTTCTATTATTTAAATTATTTCTTAAATAGTAATTGAGTATTTTTAAAAATATTAATGAACATATGCTTATTTGATCTTTATTAAATAGTTTAATCTTTTCAAAAAAATCAGTACTTTTTAAATCAATGAAGGGGTTAAAAAGAGAGTGTATTAATTCCTCTGAAATATTTTGATTTTGTCTTACTATGTCTTCTTTCATTGAATTTAAATCACTAAAATTTATCTTTGAATTCAAATCTCTGATAACTCTAGCCCTTGAAATTATTGTTTCAGGTAAACTCATTAGGTTTTTAGAACAAAAAATAAAATAGGTTTTTGATGGTATTTCTTCAATGATTTTTAAAAGTCCATTCAAAGCATTAATATTTAAATAATTTACCTCTCTGACAAATATTACTTTGCTAAGGTTTAATACATTTGTATGTAGAAACTCTTTTTTCATTTTTCTTACTTGATCAATTGTTATAAATTTTGATTTTTCTTCGGGCTCTAGAATAATAAAACTTGTATCTATTTCATATTGTTTCTCATAGAAACTATTTAAAATCTGTTCCTCTAAATATGAAATACTCTCACTATTATTAGTCTCTAATAAGTAAAAGCCACTACTCTCAGATTTTATTGTATTTACTACTTTATCAATTTGCATTTTTTTAAATTTAATATGATTTTGTCATGTACTTCATTAGCAGATAGTGATGCATCAATAGCAACAAACTTACGTTCACCTATTTTTATTTTAGATATTTCTTCATAATTTTTTTGAATTCTTGAGAATTGTCCAAAATATTTTTTATCAAATTTATTTGAATATAATCTTTTATCTTTCCTTCTTATTAAATTTTTTTTATCTAACTTCAAATAAAAAGTTATATTTGGGATAAATTTCTTATCAATTAACTTTATTAAACTGATAATAAGTTTTTTTTCTTTAGAATTATATTTTTGATAAGCATAAGTAGAGTCAAAAAATCTATCAAATACAATGAAATCGTTCTTTTTAATTGAAGATAATAATGCAAATCTAGATGCAAAGAAAAACATTATTAAACTTAAATTATCGAAATTAGATTTTAAAATCACATTTCTTATCTTTTCTAGATCTTTATTACCCCCAGGCTCTCTAGTAAAAGTAGATTTAATATTATTTTTTAAAAAAAATTTTTTTAAAAGTTTTATCTGTGTCGATTTTCCAGAATATTCGAAACCTTCAAAACTAATTACTTTCATTCTATATGATAATATTTAGTTAGATCCAAGAATGATATAATAAATAGCTGAAAATATTCTTGAAAAGAAATTCTTTTGCTCAATGTCCTCACCTGAAAATAACGGAAATTCAGTATTCTTATCAGCATACGATATTTGAAGTTTGGCTATTTGATCACCTTTTTGAATTGGAGTTGCAATAGGCTCCTCTACTATCACACTAACTTTAGCAGAGGATAATTGCGCTTTTGGAATGCTCAAGCTTATATTGTTTAAAGCAACTAGGTCTACTTTGTTGTCTTTACCTAGCCAAGTATCAACTTCTTGAATAACCTCATTTTTTTTAAAAAAATCTACTAATTGAAAATTGTTGAAACCCCAATCCATTAATCTTAGTGACTCCTGGGCTCTTGATTTGGAAGAGTCTAGCCCATTTAGAACAATAATCAGACGCCTATCCCCTCTTTCCGCAGATCCAACCAAACCGTAGCCAGCTGCTTCCGTATAACCTGTTTTAAAGCCATCAGACCCATCAAATGTATATAGGAGTGGATTTCTGTTATCTTGTTTGATCCCGCTGTATGTAAAATCACTTAATTTGTACATTTGATATAATTCATAATGATTTTCAATCGTGTACTGAGCTATTTTAGCAAGATCTTCAGCTGTTGTGTAATGATTATCATCAGGCCAGCCACTGCTATTTGTAAAATTAGTCTCTGTGAGTCCTATTTTTTTACCTAAATTATTCATTTCAATAGCAAAAATTTCCTCAGAGCCAGATATACCCTCTGCTAAAGCAATCGAGGCATCATTTCCGCTCTGAACGATAATTCCTAGTAACAAATCATAAACTTTTACTCTTTTGTCTACCTCTATAAACATCTTTGACCCGCCCATTTTCCATGCCTTTTTACTTATTAAAAACTCTTGATCTAATGATAAAGTACCATTTTTGATCTTTTCAAAGGCTACAAGAGCGGTCATCATCTTGGTCATACTTGATGGATATGTTTTGGCTTTAGAGTTTTTTTCTAAAAGAACTTCGTTTGTTGATAAATCGATTACAAGCGCCGTTTTTGCCAAACTTTCAATAGTAAGAGATTGTTTAGGAAATAGAATAATTATTGCTATAAATAATAAATTAAGGGGTTTTTTTTGCATTCAAATATCCATTTTTAATCAGAAAATCTAACTTAAGATTTATATCACTCTTTAGAAATGGGCCAGCAAAAACCTTAACTCCTTCTTCATTTTCTTCATAAAACAATCCTAAATTCTTAATTTTATTAGTTTTAAGCTTTGCTAAA
This sequence comes from uncultured Alphaproteobacteria bacterium, assembly GCA_902588615.1. Lineage (GTDB taxonomy): Bacteria > Pseudomonadota > Alphaproteobacteria > HIMB59 > HIMB59 > HIMB59. Next base: position 7,086 of record CACIPV010000005.1, read on the forward strand.
TTTATATCTTTATAAATTTCAACTAATATAGTGTTTTGTTTCTTAGAATTTTTAATATCTAGAGTTTTAATTTTCTCATAATCAAGTTTATCACTGATTTCAGTTTGATCTTGATCTAACTGTTCAAATGAAATTTCTGTATCATCCATCTTTATCTTACTCTCTTCTTTTGAGTCAACAACATTTCTTAGAATTATTGATTCGTCTTTTAAATATTCTAAATATACTTTTGTATTAAGTGATATTTTATCAATAATCTCTTGACTTAATGAAAGCCTATTTTCAGTATCTAACTTAATATTTCTAACAATGATATTGTTATCTAGGTTACTGGGATCTGACAGTTTTACCACGCTTGGTATAGGCAAATTAGAATGATGTATATTATTGCCTTTAATTCTTTCATCTATAACAAACTTTTCCATAACATTTAGCTCAATATTATAGTCATCAAGTGGTGATATAATAACTTCTGATTTTTTAAAGTATTCTTGAGTTGTGACCTCTTCTTCTATTTTTTTATCATCGACAGTTTCAATAGACGTTATTGTACATGATGATAAAAACAGTAAAAGCAGTATTTTATTAATATTATTTAAATTTATCACTTAATAATCCAACTGAAAGACCATAATAATTAGAACAGTTGTAAGAGAGGATATTTAAATAATTATCATAAACAATAAAATACCTGTAATCACCCTCTTCCCTACCCATCCTTAAAAGATAGCTATTAATATCTAAATTATCTAAAGAATTACCATTCATCTTTTTAAAATTCATTAGTCTAAATTCATTTAAAGGTAATTTTTTCGATAATTTTTTTACAGCTAAACAACCTTTTTCTCTTTTTACGAACAATTTAGGTTCTAAAGATTTTACATTTTCTGGGTGGATAACCTCTCTGCCCCAAGTGTAATTTGGATCCCATTTGTTTGAACCTACTCCTTGAAGATATCTTGCAATAGAAGCAAGTGAGTCCTCTGTGTCAGTCCAAATATCCTTCTTGCCATCATTATTAAAATCTTGAGCGTAGTTTAAAAAACTTGAAGGCATAAATTGATTTTGACCCATTGCTCCTGCCCAAGAACCTTTGAAATTAGCAACATCAATGTGTCCTTGTTCAAGAATTTTTAGTGCATTATATAATTCTTTAGTAAAGTAACGTCTTCTTCTTTCATCATATGACATGGTTAAAAGACTTTCTAATACAGGGTAATTACCTGTAATTTTTCCATATCCGGTTTCTAAACCCCATATAGATAAAATAAATCTAGATTGAACATTATAATATTTATCAATTTTATTTAATAAATCATTGTATTTACTTTTATTATTGAGTCCATTTTGTATTCTTGTTTCCGAATTTCTTTTTTCAATATATTCGGAAAAAGTTAAAGTAAATTCTGGCTGGCACTTATCATTTTCAATAACTCTTTTATTTACCTCATATGGCGCAATTAATTTTGATACAAAATCCTCATCTAGTCCAAATTCGTTCGATCTATTTACAACTTCAATTTTCCAGCTTTCAAAACCAGAAAAATCATAGTTCTGAAGCACGTCACAATTTTTTGGATCATGTGCATATAATTTTAAGCTAAAGAAAGATAAGAGTATTAATTTTATAAATAATTTGATGGACATAAGATTCTATTAAACAGTTTATATTATAAAATCTTTAAGATTAGTAACAACGACAGCAATGATAATTTAATTTACTTAAATTTAATATTATTGGTAGAAAGGTCAGATATTTTTTTACAACCCATCAACTTCATATCTCTTTCCAACTCTGTTTTATAAATACTTAAAGCTTTTTCTACACCTATTTGTCCAGCAGCTGCCAATGCATATAAATAAAGTCTTCCTCCAGCACAAGCTTTAGCTCCCAATGACAAAGCTTTAAGCATATGTGTCCCTCTTTGAATACCTCCTTCACAAATTACATCCACTCTATCACCAACTGCCTCAACTATATCAGCTAACTGATCAAAAGGTGATCTTGCACCATCTAATTGCCTTCCTCCGTGGTTAGAAACGACAATTCCAGTGCATCCAATATCCACTGCTCTTTTTGCATCTTCAACACTCAGTATTCCTTTTAATGCAAAATGACCACCCCAACCAGAACATAATTTTTCAGCATCTTTCCAATTCATATCCTGATCTAGCATAGTAGAAAAGTAATTACCAATTGAGATAGCTGTATTAGTACCCTCTTTTACATAATCTTGAAGGTGTGGAAGTTCAAATTTACCTTTAGTTAAATAATTAATTGCCCATGTTGGTTTAGTAACATAGCTGAATATGCTTGATAAAGTAAATTTAGGAGGTGATGTAAAACCAGTTCTTATGTCTCTTTCTCTATTGCCGCCAGTTATAGTATCTACAGTCAAAGCCATAACATCGAAATTAGCATCTTTTGCTCTTTGAAGAATTGAATTGTTTAATCCCTTATCTTTATGATAATAAAATTGAAACATCTTTGGTGTATCCACGAGGTTTGAGATTTCCTCTACACTTACTGTAGCCAAAGAAGACACACCAAACATAGTATTAAATTTTTGAGCTGCCTTAGCTACTGCTCTTTCTCCTTCGTAATGAAATATTCTCTGGAGAGCCGTTGGTGAACAATAAAAAGGTAAATCTATTTTTTTTCCAAAAATAGTTGTAGATAAATCAACATCTTTTACACCTCTTAATACGTTTGGTATTAAATCAACATCATCAAAGGCCGATGTATTTCTTCTATATGTTACTTCATCATCTGCAGCACCATCGATATAATGGAATACGGGAGATGGAAGTTTTTTTTTGGCTAACTTCCTGAAATCTTTAAAATTTAAGCAGTTATCTAATCTCATAATAATTTTGCTAAAAAGCCTGTATTTGTTATAAATAACATATGATTTTGACCAATACAGGCAAAAAATTTGTTTATTCGGCTATTATTATGATGTTCCTATCCATGGTCCTGCCTTGGGAGTCACTAGAGGAATATACATATTCCGAGTCAATGGGCTTAACTTTAAACGTTATCCCAGCAATAATTTTTGTTTGTGCAGCAGTAATAGTTGTATTGAAACCCTTAGCTGTACTTTTAAGTAGAATTGGAACCAATTACATATTTCTATTACTTTGCCTACTCCAAGCAATAATTCTGTACATAGGTATGCAGTATTATCCAGATACATATACGATTGGTTATCTTTTATTTCCCGCCTCAGTTGTTGTATTTATGTTAGGTGCTATTTACAGCACTAATAGAATAGACGGAACCACTGGTAATTAATTCGTTTCAATTACAAAACACCATTAATTAAAATTACCCCACTCATCAATAATAACATAATATAAAATAACTTTTTAAATAGTATTTCAGAAACGTATCCTCTAATTATTTTTCCTAAAAAAAAACCTATTACAACTGGTATGGATACAATTAATGAGGGAATAATAGTGCTCATATCTATAAGCTTTAAAAATATAAAAGAAAAAAATTGCATTAAACTATAAAGTAAAAAAGCCAATCCCATAAATTGAACAGTTTTTTCTTTATCATATTTTAGTGATTGTAATAAAAATACAAAAGGCATGGTATAAATACTTGTTAGACCAATAATAAATCCATTAAAAGATCCTGTTATCGATTGAATTATTGAACTTTTATGATTAGGTATTGAAATAATTCTATTTGATAAAAAAAGTGAAGAATTGACAAATAGTATAATAGCTATAAATATTAAAATTAAATCCGATTGCAGTATTTTAAGTAAAATTACTCCTGGAATGATGATTAGTGTTGAAAAAATTAAAAAAAATTTCGTATCAATAGAAATCTTCCTCAAATTATTTCCATTTATCATTTGAAAAAAACTAGTAATAATTGTTGGTATTATCACAAGAGCTATTGTTTCTTTTACATCCACGACAAATGAGAGTAAAGAAATTACTACTGTGATTAGTCCAACACCAAGTATACCTTGGGTAATGCCACCAATAAAATATGCTAATAAAATATAAAAAAAAGTTAATGTTGGAAGATTACTTAAAATCACTTAAAAACATAACATGAGTGGCCAAAGAATATATCAACTAATAATATAAAATTACGATTGATTTAAAAATAACGTAATATATACATTCTAGACGTTTATGACATCGGAAGGATGGCTGAGCGGTTGAAAGCACCGGTCTTGAAAACCGGCAAAGGGGCAACTCTTTCCTGGGTTCGAATCCCAGTCCTTCCGCCATTTGATCTATTTTCAATTTTCAAAATGTATAATTATTATTAATTTTATTTTAAAGGAGAAAAAATGACTGATCGTGTATGTATAAACCTTTCCTATGCTGTACCAAATGATAAAGCTGCTGAAGTTGAAAATATTTTTAGCACCCATGGAAAATGGATGACTGAATTTTATTCTGATGGGACAGATCATTTATTAAATGCTTACTTTACTAAAGCACCAGAATTTAAAGACCCTACCGATCCTAGTAAGGGCGAAACTGGAAACACATTATTTACAATAAATGAACAATTTGCATCTATGGAGAGTGTTCAAAGACATGTCGAAAATGCCAGTAAAAATGATTATTTCCCAGATTTTGCAAAGTTACTAGATGACTACGGAAAAGTTTTAAGTATGGGTGGTAGTGTATATGTTTCTATAAGATAAAAAGGGAGGAAATAAAAAAAAGGTAGAAATTAATTAGTCGAACAGTTTGAATGTCATTTATATGTTAAAATTTATCTTTTAAAGTTCTCATTATGTCTAAATGCTCAGTTAAAGCCTCAAAAGATACAGCTAGTTCATATACAAGAGTGACTAATGCAAATAATACTAAAATAAGATGAATACCAAAACTTATAGCAGAGATGAAGCTGTAATTTAATAACAAAAATAATAAGCTTGTGCACAATGCTATCCCTCTAAAAAGAGATAAGTAAAGTGTGTAACGTAATAATTTAAGTCTTTTTTCATAATGCAAGATATGAAAAGAATATTCACTTTGACTTTTAAATCTTAATTTATCTGTTTCATTGTTAGATCGAGAGTCTCTAATTAATTTTGCAAGAGTTGCATACCTAGCTATAACCAATGTTATATAAATTGTGCAAGCAAAGAACATTGTCCCTAACATATTACTACTTAATAATATCTCGTGATTTACTATGTCCATTGATAAAAAATAGGTGATATTTACTTAAATTACTACCTCAAAACCTTCAAACTGTGGGTGATCCAGATATACTGTTTTATGTTCACCAGCATTTTTATGAGCCATCCTAAAAGCTTCTGATTTAGTCCAATTAATAAAATCTTGCTTTGACTCCCATTCACTGTGAGATGCATAGAGTGTATATTCTTCATTAGACTCACTTTTTATTAAATTAAATTTTTTAAAACCAGGAACTTCATTTAAGTGTGTATCTCTATTTTTCCATATTTCTTCAAAATAAGTCTCTTCACCTAATTTGACTTTAAATCGATTCATTGCAATAAACATGATTTATTTATGTCTATTCAGATATGATAATTCTAGTATTTGTACCAATAGCAATAGTTACTCTGGAACCAATTGGAATTTGTTCTGAGCCAGATTGAACTATTGAAATGTCATCATCTGTGTCATCAACATCTACAACATATTGAAATCCTGTGTGATCTCCTAATGATGAACCAGCGACATAACCTACTATTGCTCCACCAATGGTTCCGACCACAGCAGCAGCATCTCTACAATCATCATCAAAAATACCCTCTCCACATCCTACGACAAAACCTACTAAACCTCCTGTAAGAGCGCCTAATCCAGAGCTTTCACCAGTAATTTTGACAGGCTCAGCTGCAACGAGAGTTCCATATTTAACTGTGTTAACTTTTTGGGTGTCAGATTTTTTTACCCCAGTATTAAAACCACCACATGCTGTTATCAATGTGAATAAAAATAAAAAAGATAATTTAGGCAGGCCTATCATATTCAACAAATTTTTTAAGCGAATTGGTGAGAAAATTTTCATAATTATCAATATTATAATTGATATTTTCATAAATATCCAAATGTTTTGGGTCTAGAATGAAATCATAAGAGGGTTCAAAAAAGAAAGGTATTGAAATACGCTCCTCCTGATTAAAAAGAACTCTGTGATTAGTTGCTTTCATTTGACCATTTGTTAAATACTCTAAAGCTAAACCTGTATTAATTACAAAAGCATTTGGATCATGAGGAACATCGTACCAATCCAATGAATGTCTATTTTGTACTTGTAGGCCACCTTTTTTATCTTGATATAAAATAGTCATTATCCCACTATCTACATGGGTTTCACAACCTAAAGCAACACCGTCTTGTGAAGAGACTTCAACAGGTTTTTCTTGTTTGGGATAGTAATTAAATCTCAGAGTTGACAATGTTTTAGGTCTTTGAAAAGCCTTTTCAGCTAGTGATAAATCTGAAGAAAATGAAAATATAATAGATTTAAATATTGTTATTCCCAAATTATGAAGGTCATCAAAATAATTATTTATCGTAATTTGCCAGTCTGGATCTAGAAAAGACATATCATGATTAACTTCAAATTTTTCCTTCTTTAACAAATCAACCATATTTTGCTTTAAAAGTGGATCTCCTATATCTAAACCCTCTTTACCATTTACAGAACTAGGAAAATAACCTCTATAAACTGTGTTTGTATTGGGATTCCATTTTTTTGGTGCAATTTTAAGTTTCTCTTCCTCATTTAAATAAAAAAATTTTCTACAAGTCTTTAAAAGATTATCAATTTTTGAAAATGGAATACCATGATTTGTAACTGTAAAAAAACCAATTTCTTCAGATGCTTTTTTAATATTATTTGATACTTGTATAGCAGCATCACTATTAAGATCTTTATTAATAATATCCGCTAAATCTATATTTGGAATATAATTACTCTGCATCACCAATTTTAAAATATAGTTTTTTGATATATTTCTGTTTCCTTTTTATAGGAAGTTCATAAAATTCATCTATTGAAATAGGTTCACCTATTTTTTTTTGATTTTCAGTAAGTTCGGCTATTATAGACTCATAATAGTTTGCCCACTCTGCATTAGTTTTTGGGAGTTGTTGATCTTCCATCATTTTAATCCTAACTTTTTATAGAATAGATTTATAGTGTAAAATAAGTCCTTACTGTCATTATTTTTGATCTGAATAGAACTAGAACTTTGCATTTTGATAATATTTTCTTGTGCCATTTGAATTAAATCATCTAGTATTTTTTGACTTGCTTTTTTAAAAGTAATATCAATAAAATTTCTTTTTATATTTATTTTTGAAATACCAAGGGTAAGAGATTTAATTTTAATAGTTAGTAAATTAAATAAATTAGTTACTTCAACTGGGTAATTACCATATCGATCATATATCTCATCTAAAACATTCTTAAGCTCTTGAATATTCTTTGAATTAGTAAATTTACGATAAATAATCAATCTAGAAATATCATCAGATATGTAATTCTTTGGAATGTAATACTCAAAAAATGCATCAAATTCAAATTCATCATAATCATCTTCAATTTCTGCATTATTATTTTTTTGTCTTTCCACCTCATCTTTTAACATACTTTGGTAAAGCTCTATTCCAATATCTTTCACATGACCACTTTGCTCATCACCAAGTAAATTACCTGCGCCTCTTATTTCTAAATCCTCATTAGCTAACTGAAAATTTGATCCTAGATTTTCATAATTAGCTAAAACTTGAAGTTTCTTTAGAGCTGTTTTATTGATTAATTTTTCACTATCATGAAATAAATAGGCGTATGCTCTTTTATTTGAACGACCTACCCTACCTCGTAATTGATATAATTGAGATAAACCAAATAAATTAGAATTAAATATTATTAGTGTGTTTGCATTTTTAATATCTATTCCAGACTCAATAATATTTGTAGAAATAAGGCACTGTATCTCACCTTTTGTAAAAGATATGAACACATTCTCAATATCTTTTTCTTTCATTTTACTATGACCTACTCCATAAGAAAGATCTATATTTAATTTTTTAATTTCATTTTCGACAAAAGGAATATGGCTTATTCTTGGTACAACAATAAAAATTTGTCCATTCCTCTCTAATTCATTCTTTATTGCTGAAATAAGGGCAACAGACTCATATTTTTGAACATAAGTTCTTATACTAATTCTATTTGATGGAGGTGTTCCGATAATACTTAAATCTTTTAAGCCTAATAAAGACATCTGAAGAGTTCTAGGAATAGGTGTGGCAGACAATGAAAATAAATGAATAGTTGGGTATTTGTTGATCAAATATTCCTTTTGATCGACACCAAATTTTTGTTCTTCATCTATTATCAGTGTGCCTAAATTATTAAATTCTATGTCTTTTTTAAAAAGACTATGTGTTGCAATAAGAATTTGAATATCACCTGACTTTAATGAAATTAAAATTTCTTTTTTTTCCTTTGACGAAGTAAATCTAGATAGACATGCAACCTTAATGTTAAAAATTGAAAACCTCTCACTAAATGTATTAGTGTGTTGCATTGCTAGTAATGTGGTGGGAACGACTATTACAAATTGAAAACCTGATAAATATGTTGCACATGCAATTCTTAAAGCCACTTCAGTTTTACCAAATCCTACATCGCCGCATATAAGGCGATTAGATGGTTTATCTTGTTTTAAATCATTTAAAGATTGTTCAATTGAGTTTAATTGGTCCTCAGTCTCAACAAACGGAAATTGTTGATTAAATTTCTCAAGATCAGAATTATTATATTGAAACTCTTTGATGTTTATAGTGGATCTCTTTGCTGCATTTTTTAAAAGTTTATTAGCTAGAAAACGAATTTTCTTCTTAACTGAAGATTTTCTTAAAATCCAATCATTCGTGCCTAATTTATCAAGAAGTAGATTATTATCATCAAACCCATATCTTGAAATATAGTTTAAATTTTCAATTGGTAGTAAAAGCTTGTCGTTGCCGCGGTAAATTAATCTAATAAACTCCCTAATTCGATTATTAATTTCAATATTATCAATGGATATAAATCTACCAATACCATGCTTTTGATGAACAACTGCATCTCCTAATGAAAGATCATTAAAATTGATTATAGTGTCTAAATTCGTTTTTTTCGTAGTATGAGTGTTTTTATTGAGGTGTACGATTCCATCAAATAGATAGTCTTTTGAGATTAAAGATTTATAGAAATATAAATTATTACCATAATTCGGTTCAATATTTTTCTTTTGATGAAATTCTTTTTCTATTGAGGAGGAATTTTTTCCACTATGAAAATATATTTTATTACTCATTTTAGAAAATTCATCTAAAGAAGTATTTGATGTAATTTTTAAAGATTTAGGAGAGCTAGATAATATATTTGTAAATTTAAAATTTTCTATTTTGTTATCTTCTAAATAATAATTTGAAAAAGGGATCTCAGGTTGGACTTGATCAAAAATTGTTTTAAGAAAATTTAGTTTCTCTTTTAATATTATGTCACTTCTATTAATTGTATAAATGGAATATCCCATAACGATATCCTCAAAATAACTATCTTTATTACTTGGCTCTAATAACTCAATATTAGGGTTAAATATATTAATACTCTCTTTCTCATCTTTAAAAGTAAGTTGTGTTTGAGGATTGAATTCTTTTATTGTTTCAATCACATTATCAAAGAATGAAATTCTATAAGGATTATTATTACTGTTATAAATATCTAAAATATCCCCTCTTAGTGAAAATTCGAGTTTATTATAAGCATTTGCTTGGTTTGAATGATTAAATTCAACTAATTTTTCTAAAATTGTATTAGCTTCAATAGTTTGGTTTTTAGTTAATGTTAAAAAATGATCAGCATCTTTATTTATTTGAAATTTTTTTAAAAGATTATTGCAAGTTATTATTATTATATCATTATGATTTAATGTTAGTAATTTTTCTGACCTATCAAGTAAGATGTCAGATGATGAGCTTTCAGAACTGAATGGTAAAGAGTCATGTGCTGGAAAATAACATATTTTCTTATGGGAATAATGTATATTTAGAATATTTTCATAGTCTAGAGCTATCTTATCATCTTCACATAATAAAATTGATTTATTGCCAAATTTAGAAATAGGATTTTCCAATATTATTTTGATAAATTTATAATTTTAAGGTACTTAATTCTATCTTCTTTGAAAGACTCATTAAAAAATACATCAAATATGTATTGTGTTTCATTCTTTAATAAATCATCTAATTGATCAATTAGAGCCTCATCATTAGAGTTTACAAGTTTTGAATAAATTCTCTCAAAAATTACATCTAATTCTTTTATACCTAATGTTTGACATCGATATTTTATTTTTTTTAATTTATCTTTGTAGTTATTATTCATGAACGACAATAGTTTCGATTTTTTATATCAGAATGTAGAAAAACTTAAAGGAATAGGTCCAAAGAAAGCGTCCTATTTTAAAAATCTAAATATAAACACAGTTATTGATATATTTTATAATTTACCGACTAGATCAATAGATCGTACTCAGGATATTGACTTTAAAAATCTTGAAAAAGGACAAACTATCACCACTCTCGTTAAGGTAAAAAAACATCATTTTCCATTCAATACTAAACTACCCTACGTGATTGAATGTGAAAAAGGATCTTTAATTATAAACATAATTTATTTTTCAATAAGAGGGAATTTTCTTAGAAAAAAATATCCTGAAAACAAAGAATTAATTATTAGTGGAAAAGTATCATTTTATAAAAGGAATCTTAGTGTAGCACACCCTGATTACATAGAAGAGATAGAAAATGAGGATAAGTTAAGAACTTTTGAAAATATTTATCCTTTAACAAGGGGTATCACATTAAAAGATATCAGAATAGTTTTAAATGACGCAAAAAATCATTTAAATAAATTTGATGAATGGTTGAACGAAAATATTATTAAAAAATATAATTTTTCAAGTTTCAATGAATCATTAATAAAAATGCATTTTCCCTCCGTAAAAGAAGATATTGAAAATAGAGAGAATTTTAGAAAAAGGTTGGCAGTTGATGAATTAGTATCGAATTATTTTGCTATTAGATACTTAAAAGAAAAAACAAAAAGAAAAAATGAAAGTTTAAATCTTAAATTTAATTTACAAGAAAAATTGATAAATGAGCTACCTTTTGAGTTGACAAAAAATCAATATAAAATAATAAACGATATAAATAATTATAATAATACTCAATATCGAGAAACAGTACTATTACAAGGTGATGTAGGTTCAGGCAAAACTATTGTATCCTTATTAACAGCAATCCCTTTTATTCAAAAACATAAACAAGTTGCGTATATGGCGCCCACAGAAATATTAGCTAATCAAATTTACAGTAATGTATTAAATCATTTAGATAGTGAAGAAGTTAAGCCTATATTGCTCACTGGTAGTACTAAAAATAAAAGTAAAATTTATGAAAAAATAGAAAAGGGTATTTTTAATTTTATTATTGGTACTCATGCAATTTTTCAAGAAAATTTAAATTTCTCATCCTTGGCATATGTAATAATCGATGAACAACATCGATTTGGTGTTCAACAAAGACTGTATTTAGCTGAAAAAGGAGTAAATACAAATATTCTATTAATGTCTGCGACACCTATTCCAAGAACACTTGCATTAGCTCAATATGGTGAAATAGAACAGGTAATACTAAAAGAAAAGCCAGCTTTTCAAAAACCGATAATAACTAAAGTATCGAACATTGACAAAATTAAAGATATAGAAATTTTGTTAAAGAAAAAAATTTCAAATGTATCTCAAGTTTACTGGATTTGCCCTTTAGTCGAGGCATCAGAGACTCAAAAGTATAAAGATGTAGAAACACGATTTAAGTCTTTGAAGAATATATTTGGTTCAGAAGTTGAAATGTTGCATGGTAAAATTAAGAGTGATCAAAAAGAAATAATTATTCAAAATTTTCAAAAAGGAAATATAAAAATATTAGTTGCTACTACTGTAGTAGAGGTAGGCATAGATAATAAAAATTCAGATTATATTGTAATTGAAAATGCAGAAAAATTTGGCTTATCTCAATTACATCAGTTAAGAGGAAGAGTAGGAAGAGGTAACAATCAAGGTTATTGTTTTGCTTTATATGGCAAGGATTTACCTGATAATACGATAAATCGACTAAAAATATTCAAAGAAAACTTAGATGGTTTTAAATTATCCGAAAAAGATCTCGAAATTAGAGGCACTGGTGACATATTAGGATATCGTCAAAGTGGTGACTCATTATTTAAGTTTGTAAATGTTTATCATGATCAAGAACTAATAATAGATGCACTTCAATATGTAAAAAAATTGATTGAAAAAAAAGAGTATGAAAATGAAAAATTTAAAAAAGATATATATAAGTTACTTATGTTTTTTAAGCAGCAAGAAGCAATAAAACTATTATTTAGTTAACTTTTTAATTTTTTTCTTTTTAGGAAGAGCTTTTTTAATTTCCGGTGCTTTGGGTGTAACTAGTCCTGCAGAAATGATGTATTTGATTGCTTGATCGACAGACATATTAAGTTTGGTACATTTTGATAATGGAACAAACATCAAGAAACCTGTAGTTGGATTAGGTGTAGATGGCATGAAAACATTTATCATCTTTTGATTTTTTCTTTTTGCTATTTCCCCTTTTGTTTCACTTGTTAAAAATGCAAGGGCAAAAATATCTTTTTGAGGATATTCAATAAGAACAACCTCTTTAAAAGCATTAGACTGTGTCGTAGCAAATGTATCAATAATCTGTTTTACTGTATTATAGATTGAGTTTAAGCCGGGAATTTTGGATAAAACAGCATCAACTACTCGATGATAAAGTTTTCCAAAAAAACTTCCAGCTATAGCTCCTAAAATTGTAAAAAATAAAAAAGCAACTATTAAACCAACACCAGGTATTTCAGATGGAATACCAAATTTATTTAGAGGTATGAAAGGTCTAAATATTTTATCTGCAATACCAACTACTACCCATGCAACGTAAATAGATAAAGCTAATGGCGCAACAATTAATATGCCACTAATAAAATGATTTTGAATTTTTTTCATTTATATTAATTATTTATTTTATCTTCAAACTCAAAAACATTCTTATTGTTAATTTCAAAAGATACTTTTATCGATAGATCCTTTACATCAGGGTTATTTTCAATGAATTGATTAAGTTCTTGTTGTGAGCTAATCCCTAACCTTTTGAGAAATTTTCTAACTTTTAATTGTGTTTCATCATCCATGAAATTGATAATATGGATTTTTTTTCATATTTGAAGGGTTTTAAATAATCAAAAACTATAAATGATAGTTAGGACAGTTTTCAATTCTAAGATAGTTGTAGATATGCCTATTACTACGATTAATCTAGCTAAAAAGGATAGTATTTTATTGCCTTTATATTTTTGAGAACTTCTCCAAACACCAATACAAGATGTAAAGTAATAAATTAAATTTAGCACAAGATATAATGAAAATGTATAAATAAAATTTTGTATATGTATTTTTGTGACGAGCAAAAGAGGTGCCGAAATAAGGAAATTAACAAGAACATAATAAATCCAATAACTTTTGTATAAAGGTAAATTACCTTTAAAAAGCTCCATAAGATTATTTTCAATTTTAAATATGAAATTCATATTTTAATTCTTCCCCATTGAATTTTATTCCAGACTCTCTCATGAATATAATAAATTAATATACCGTTCATTATTTCTTAAATGACAATGGATTTTGTCCAATCTAAGTTTGATGAAATAAACATAGCAGAAATAAATGTTATTGTAGATGCGGCTAATCTCCATGTGAGCCTTGAAAAATGATCTGATCTTAATTACTTTTTGATTAAATCTGCCATATTTGTATAAATTCCATACTCTTTCATGAAAATAGTATGTAATCATTTTTAAAATGAAAACAATTAAAGCTACATAGAAAGGAGAAGTTGCATCAAAGTTTTCTGAACCATAAGAAATAACAAAAAAACTTATCAGAAAAGTATTTATAAAACCAACTATTCTATAACTTATAGTTTTTAAGATTGATCTATTTTTTGTTACTTTCATTATTGAAGAATTTCATATTCTTTCAAATGAAGATTAGCTTTAAACTTTTTTGAATTAATTCTAAATTTAGCAGGAATTTTAATTATTTCTTTTTCAAATGAATAAACCGTAATAACTTCTAAATTATTTTTTTTATTCTCTTTATAAAGACCTTTAAAAAAAGGAAATACTAAATCTATAACTTCAACGTTTCCCTTGTATATTGAAGGATTATTAGATTTTAAGTTTTCTGTATTTTTTGTAATTGATGATAATTCATAAATGTTAATTCCATCAATAATTAACCTTTTTGAGTCTGTTTGGAAAATAAAATATTGAACTAATTGTGATATCGGATCAGTGAAAAATAGATAATCATTAATTAAAGTATTTTGCAAATTAATCTGATCAATGGAGAGTTCTTTTGAAATTTCAATATTTGATATAGTGCCATTCTTGTTAAAAATAATATTTTCAAATCTATCCTGTTTAGAGCTTTTTGTTTTACTTTTGTAAATCAAGGGATTGAAGCTATCATCTTTAATTTCTCCACTAACTTTTGTTATAGACTCATACCCATAAATTTTGTCAGTCACACCATAACTTTTAATTATGAAATCAATTTCATATAAATTATCTTCAATTTTAATTTTCCAGAATAAGTCTGCTAGGTGAATTGATTTCCAATCAATTTCATATTTTAAATTTATTACTTTAGAGTTGAGGTAATATGGATATATTATTAAAAAAATTATGAAAAATATGCGCATCAATAAAACATTGTATAAAAGTACTACTATCGATGATTATAATACTATAATTGATGTAAGAACCCCATTAGAGTTTGATGAAGACCATATCCCAAGATCAGTAAATTATCCCGTATTAACAAATAAACAACGTCATGAAATAGGATTAAAATATAAAGAGAATTCTTTTTTAGCTAAAAAAGAAGGAGCTAGTATTATTAGTGCAAATATTTCCAAAATTATTAATAAAATAAAATTTGATAAAAAAAATAAAACATTAATTTATTGTTGGAGAGGTGGTCTTAGATCACTTAGTTTATATTTAGTTCTTAAACAAATAGGTTACGACGTAACATTATTAGATGGTGGATATAAGACTTACAGAGGTTATATAGTAGATTTTTTTGAAAATAATACTTATAAATTTAAATTTAACCAAATTATGGGTGTAACGGGTGTAGGGAAAACACTTTTTATTAAAGAATTATCAAAAAAATATCAAGTGATCGATTTTGAAGGCTTGGCCAAACATAAAGGCTCTATTTTGGGAAATATACCAAATACTGTTCAACCATCACAAAAATTATTTGAAACATTAATTTATGAAAAACTTCACTCTTTTAATTCAAGAAAAAATATATGGGTTGAGGCAGAAAGTATTAAAGTGGGTAAATTAAGTATTCCAAGTAAAATCTGGAAAAATATGCCTATGGGTAAAAATATAAAAATAAAGAGTAATTTAACAGAGAGAGTGAAATTCATTTTAAAAGATTACAAATATTTTATTAATTCACCAGATTTAATGAAAAATGCGCTTATTGTATTAAAGAAAATTATTCCAAAAGAGGAATTTAAACTTATTGAAGTAAATTTAAAAAAAAAGGAGTATTTTCAGTTTGTGAAATCATTAATTGAATATCATTACGATAGAGCTTATAAAAAAACTCGAGCTGAAAATGATAGTAATATTTATAAAGAGATATATTTAAATAAAATTAACTTAATAAATGTTAAAAGAGTAATTAAAGAGAGTAATTATTTTTAAAATGCTCAAATTTTTTTACTTTGCCAAGATTAAAATTTTTCAGATTTACACCCTTTCCTTTTTCTACACTTCCAATACATATAATTCTAATACCCCTTTTAATTAAAAGTTTTTTTTTATTTAAATATAATAAGTTTTTAGGTGAGGTAAAAACTGGGACATACTCCTCCCCACTGGATAAAATAAGAGAAATATATTTTTCTTCTTCAAAAAACTTATTAAGCTTAGAATTAACAGAGTTGAGATTATTTAATTTAATTTTTTTTTTGGATTTAAACGAAATAGTTTCTAAAGTTGATAAAAGACTATCTGATAAATCCATACAACTTGTAATATTTAGATGTCTAAATATATCTTGATAAATATACATTTTAGGTTTTAAAAATTGTTTAATTGATAAATTTTTTAAATTATTAGGTAATTTAAACTTACTATATAAACTTAGGTATCCTAGTTTTGAATATCCAATACCTGAAAATGTATAAATTTTATCATCAACCTTAGCATTAGATCTCTTTGTTATTTTAGTATTATTAATTTTATCGCTAATAATTGTTAAAGATAAAAATATTTTCTCAGAAGAAGTAGTATCCCCTCCTATTATCTCAATCTTATTTCTTAGGCATATTCTATGAAAATTAGTGATTATTTGTTGCACAAAATTATAGTTTTTATTTGGGAAACTTATATTAAGTAGAACATATTTAGGTAAGCCACCTGAGGATTGAATATCACTATAATTTGAAAGAAAAAGTCTGTGTGCTATGTCTTGAGGAGTAAAATGCTTTAGATCAAAATGCTTATTTTCAACTAAAGTATCAGAAGAGATTAATTGTTTTGTTGTGTTTATATAAGCACAATCATCACCTATTTTCTTATAATTCTTTTCAAAATAATTAATAATTTTTTGTTCATATGACATTAAGTAAATATAATTGAATATGAATTCAAAAACAGAGATATTTAACTAATTTTTTTTCTTACCAAAGGAAATGAGTCTCTTTTTTTAGTTAAAACTAGTTGGAAAATCACATTATCACCTTTAGTAAAAGATAATTCACTTAAATTTAAATAAGCTTCCCACATTTTTACAAATCTATCATCATATAATTTAAGAACTTCTTTTTCTTCTTTTTTAAAATTTTTAAACCAATGAGAAAGTGTTTTAGCATAATGTAATCTAAGAACCTCTATATCTGAAATTATAAGACCAGATTTTTCTACAGCTGGCATTACCTCAGACAAAGATGGTATATATCCACCAGGAAAAATATATTTTCTAATAAATGCAGGAGTCATTTTCGGGACTCTAATATTACCAATTGTATGTACTACCGCTATGCCATCATCAGATAATAAATTATATATTTTTTTAAAATATGTTTTGTAGAAGGGTTTTCCTACATGCTCAAACATTCCAACAGAAACTATTTTTGTATAAGAATTCTCTTCATCTCTATAATCTTGTAAAGAATAGGATAAATTTTCTTTTTTATCTGACTTTTTAAGTTGGTCATTACAGTACTTAATTTGCTCTTCAGATAATGATACACCCTTTACTTTACAGTCATGATGATTTGCAAAATGTCTACTAAGTGAGCCCCACCCACACCCTATGTCTAAAACTCTATCATTGGAATTTAATAATAATTTGTCAGCTAATCTGCTCATTTTGTTAGTTTGTGCCTGTGATAATGTATCATTTTCATTTTCAAAGTATGCGCATGAATATTGTCTAGTTTCATCCAAAAATAAGTCATACAATCTATCAGATAAGTCGTAGTGACTTGCGACATTACTTTTTGAGCTCTTAACGAAATTTAACTGAAATAATGGATTGATAATTAAAATAATCCTGAATAATAGGGTATTTGAAATTTTTTCAAGATATTTATTATAATTTTCAATAAGTAATTCAGAAAACTCAAAAAAAGTCGAATTGTTTAACTCGTAATCTTTATCCATATATCCTTCTGTAAGCACGAGAGAAGGTGCATAAAAAATTTTATTTAAAAATTTCTTATTATTGATCTGTAAAATTAACGGATCTGTGCCGTTGTCAATAAGATGGTCATTTCCTTCAAATTTTATAATAACAGATCTTGTTTTGATTAAGTGTTTAATTAAAAATTTGAGTACCCTAAAAGACATAATTTTCTAATAAATATCTATATATACAAAATTTATAAAATTTTATCATATATTGATTGATAAAATGAATTAAAATATCAATTAAATAGTTGAACTTTTGATATTAAGCTAACGTAATACAAAATATGCATACCAAAGAAAAAATTGAATTTATATCAAACTGGATAAAAGATTATGCACATTCAAATAATGTTGATGCGTTAGTTATTGGTATTTCAGGAGGTATTGACTCCGCTGTTACAAGTACGTTATCAGCAAAAACAGGCTTGAGAACGTTTGTTGCGAACATGCCAATACTTGATCACAAAACAACTAATGAAAGAGGTATAAATCACATAGACTGGTTAAAAAAGAATTTTAGTAATGTATCAGACTTTAAAATAGACCTCTCTCTTGTATTTGAAAGTTTTAAATCAGCTCTCGATAAAAATGACTCTGAACACGGTTATGCAAATTCACAGGCTCGATTAAGGATGATGACTTTGTATCAAATAGCAGCTAGCAATAACGGAATTGTTGTTGGTACAGGAAATAAAGTTGAAGACTTTGGAATTGGTTTCTATACAAAATACGGTGATGGAGGAGTTGATATTTCTCCAATTGCAGATTGTCTCAAAACAGAAGTATGGGATATGGGTAAGGAATTAAATATAAACAAAGACATAATAGATGCAGCCCCAACAGATGGTTTATGGACTGATGGAAGATCTGATGAAGATCAAGTTGGTTTAAGTTACTCTGAAATTGAAGAGGCAATGCTTAATGAGAAATCATCAAATAGACAAAAGTATCTTGAGATTAGAAAAAATAATATTCATAAAATGAACCCTATCCCTGTTTGTATTTTACCAAAATAGACTTTTTAAAACTTATACTCTTGAACCGTTCGTGTTATCAAAAAGGTGCACTAATGTATTAGATATATCAAATTTAAATGTATCTCCTGCATTTAGATTTATTTTGGAGGATAATTTACAACTAAACTCTTGATCACCAATTTTTGAATAAATGATCATATCTGAACCTAGATATTCCACTAGGTTTGCTACACAAGTATGCTGTCCATTATCTGAAATTAGGATATCGTCTGGCCTTATACCTAAACTAGCATCATCGATGTTTGCAGAATTATTAAGGTTAATTCTCATATCAGCTATATGAGCTATGCCATTTTCGATTTTGCAATTAAATAAATTCATCTGTGGGGATCCTATGAATTCAGCAACAAATTTAGTGTTTGGTTTAGAATATATCTCTTTAGGTGTGCCAACTTGTTCAACAACACCATTGTTAATTACTACTATCCTGTCTCCTAGTGTCATCGCCTCTGTTTGATCATGAGTAACAAAAATACTTGTTACGCCCATTTGTCTTTGAAGACGTTTGATTTCCAAACGCATTTGATTTCTTAATTTTGCATCTAGGTTAGATAGTGGTTCATCAAATAAAAATATTTTTGGATTTCTAACTATGGCTCTTCCCATTGCAACTCGTTGTCTTTGGCCTCCTGAAAGCATACTTGGTTTTCTTGTGAGTAATTGATCTATTTCCAGGAGTTTAGCAACATCATTAACTTTGTTATTGATCTCTTCTTTAGATATTCCTCTATTTTTAAGACCATAAGCCATGTTATTAAATACTGACATGTGAGGATAAAGTGCATAATTTTGAAAAACCATTGCTACATCTCTTTCAGACGGATCAATATTATTAATAACATTACCATCTAGCGATATTTCCCCATTTGTAATATCCTCTAATCCGGCTATCATTCTTAATAAAGTTGATTTACCACATCCACTAGGACCAACAAATACAACAAATTCTCCATTATCAATATTTAAAGAAGTCTCATTAACAGCTTTAGTGCCATTGGGATATATTTTAGTAATATTTTGTAATTCTAAAAAACTCATTTTTATTTTTCTGTTTGAATTAATCCTTTGATAAACCATCTTTGAAGAATTACAACAACTAACACAGGTGGAAGCATTGACAATATAATATAGGCAAATCTCTCGCCTGTTCTAGGTAAAGCAACACCCTCATAATTTTCTGTAAAAATAATCTTCATTCCCATCACTACTGTCCAATATTTTTCGTCAGTAGTCATTATTAAAGGCCATAAATATTGGCTATATCCATAGACAAACATGAAAATAAACATAGCCGCTAACATTGTTTTTGATAGTGGCAATAAGAAGTCAATAAAAAATCTCCAACTATTTGCACCATCTAATTTTGCAGACTCTAACAATTCATCAGGGATTGTTTTATAAAATTGTCTAAAGAAAAATGTTGCAGTAGCAGAAGCTACTAGTGGAAGTATAAGACCTGTATATGTATTTGTAAGACCAAGATCAGATACAATTTTATAACTTGGAAAGATTCTTACTTCTAGTGGAACTAAAAGAGTAATAAAGATTAGCCAAAATATTGGAACAGCTAATTTAAATCTAAAATAAACTAATGCATAAGCTGACATAGCTGATATGACAACTTTCAATGTTGCGATACCAAGAGCCATAATAAAACTATTTACAAACATTCTTGTTGCAGTAACTTCCTCAGACCAACCCCCTTTTTCATTCAAAACTTCATTGTAATTTTGAGAAAAACTCTCACCTAAAAAAAATTTCATTCCCTCAGTCATTATTGAAACATTATCATGAGTTGAAGTGGCAAAAGAAAACCAAATTGGTAATACCATTAATAAAACACCAAGTATGAGAATAATGTGTGTTAGTATTTCTAATGGTTTGAACTTCATTTATTTTGAAATATTCCTTGAATAAATAATTTTTGTAGAAAAATAATTATAATTACTGGTGGGATCATTGACATAATTACAAAAGCAAAGCGGTCAGAAATAGATCCGTACATTGTCTTAAGACCCATTACAACAGTCCAATATTGCTCACTAGTAGTCATTATTAATGGCCAAAGATATTGATTATAGCCAAATACGAACATAAATATAAAAACAGCAGCAATCATCGTTTTAGATAAAGGAATTAAAAAATCTATAAAAAAGCTCCAACTATTAGTTCCATCTAATTTAGCCGCTTCTAATAATTCATCAGGAATTGATTTATAAAATTGTCTAAAAAAGAAGGTTGCTATTGCAGAGGCAGAGATGGGTAGAATTAAACCAGCAAATGTATTCACAAGATTTAATTTTGACATAACTATGTATGAGGGCATTATTCTAAGCTCCAAAGGAACTAATAAAGTAATAAAAATTAACCAAAATATAAAAGTCGCATATTTGACTTTAAAATAAACTAAACCGTATGCGGCCATAAGTGATGTAATTACAGATAAAGTTGCTATACCTGTTGCCATAACAAAACTATTTAAAAACATTTTAAGAGCTGTTATTTCATTAAAAAAACCAGATTGTTTAAATAAAACCCTAGAATAATTATCAATAAAATTATCTCCTAAAAAGAATTGTAAACCGTTTGTATTTATAAATAGGCTTGAATGTGTTGAGCTTGCAAAAATTATCCATATTGGAACAACCATAATAAGTAAACCAATTGAAAGAATAAAATGATTAATAGTTGAAGATATATATTTAGTCATTAATTGTAGTGAATTTTACCTTCTATGTATCTGAATTGGAAAATTGTAATGACAAGAACTATTATCATCATCATGATTGATTGCGCACCAGCACTTCCAAGATCTAAACCTTTGAAGCCATCAATGTAGGCTTTATAAACTAAAGTTTTAGTTTCGCTACCAGGAGCTCCAATAGTGGTTGTATCAATAATTCCAAATGTATCAAAGAAGGCATAAGTTATATTAATTATAATCAAGAAAAAAGTAGTCGGCATTAATAAAGGAAAAGTAATTGTCCAAAATCTTCGAATGTTGCTTTTACAATCAATAATAGAAGCTTCAATAACTGTTTTTTGAATAGCCTGAAGTCCCGCTAAAAAGAAAATAAAATTTGCACTTATTTGTTTCCAGGAACCAGCAATAATTACATAAATATATGCATCAAATACATTTTCATACCAATTAAAACCCCATAAATTATTAAATAAATGATGAAGTAAACCATATCTTTCACTGAAGAAATAATTAGCCATAACACCAACAACAGCTGGTGCAATAGCATAAGGCCAAATTAAAAGGGTTTTATAAGTACTTTTCCCATGCATTACTTTATTAGCTTGCACAGCAAGCAATAAACCAATTGAACCTGTAATAAAAGTAATTACGAAACTATAGATAATTGTAAACTTGAAAGCAGTGAAATAAGAGGGATCAGAAAAAATAAATAAAAAATTATCAAAACCAGCAAACTGAGAACCAAATCCAAAAGCATCTTGCATAGTAAAGGCATCTTTAAACGTTTGAATAATTGGCCAATATAAAAAAATTAATAAGATTAATAGCTGAGGAGCTAAGAAAAAATATTGAGAATAATTTGATTTAAATTGAACTTTTTTCATTAAGTTAAAAGGAGGATATTATAAATACCCTCCTTTTTAAAATAATATTAATTATAGGGTTTTAGCAAACTGTTTTAATAGTTTTGCTGCACCCTTATCCATATTGCTTAGAGCTTTTTCAACAGTGATATCACCATTAAGCATTGGCTCAACATTTTCGTATATTACTTCACGAATTTGAGGCCAGTTACCTGCTCTATATCCACCAGGGATAGTTGAACCTTCAAGACCTAATTGATCACCAACAGCTTTATGATAAGGAGAAGCTCTATAAAAATTTATAGTTTCAGCTAATTCGATACCACCTTTTGTTACAGCAGCATAACCTGTCATGTTATGATAGTATAAATCCATTTCTGGTGAGCCCATAAATTCAATAAATTTTGCAAGTCCTCTATACTCTTCTTCTGTATGACCGTTTAAAATCCAATTAGCAGCACCACCAATAAATGTTGGATATTCTTTACCGCCTGTTACTGAGTCCCAATATGGTATTGGGTTAGTTGTAAAGTTTGGAAGTACACCTTTCATACCTCCAAAAGATGCAGCAGATCCAAACCAAAATGCAGCCTCACCGTTAGTAAATGGTGCTTGGTTATCTCCCCATGCTCTTCCCTTGTAGCCATAGTAACCCTTTTCATACCATTCTTTAACTTTAGTCCAGTGATAAACAAAAGCTTCTGTATCCGCAAAAAGTGTTTTTGTAGGAACAGCATCATAGCCATTATTGCCATCTGTCATCAATAAATTATGCCTTGAGAAGAAATTTTCAGTCCAAATCCAAGGACTGTGACTTTGAAGAAGAGGAATATATCCGGCATCGAGTATCTTTTGAGCCATACCTTCAAATTCTTCGTAAGTTTTTGGAACCTCTTCAATGCCAACTTCATTTAAGATATCCATATTGGCATACATGAGACATGTAGAACTATTAAATGGAACACCGATCATTTTTCCATCACCATCAGCATAAAAGTTTTTTATACCAGGAATGTAGTTATCAGCATCAACATCAATACCATATTTTTCGGCCATCTCTTCAAAGCCGATAACAACTCCATTTTTAACTTGTGCTACCATGATAGCTGCACCTGCATCATAGACTTGTGAATAATGAGGTTGATCACCTGCTCTAAATGCAGCTATTGTAGCTGCCATGTTGTCCTCATAGCTTCCTTTACCAGTAGGGATAACCATATACTCATCTTGTGATTCATTAAATCGATTAGCTATTTCTATGATTACATCACCTAAAAAACCACTGTTACCATACCACCAATGAATTTCGGTTTTACTGTAACTGTTTGAAGTAAATGCAAAAGAAACTAAAAGTACAAAAATACTAATTAGTTTTTTCATTATGTCCTCCTATTAGAACGTTCCTGTTACCATTATATTACTATTTAATAGTCTCAGGAATAGATTGGTTGTGTATAACTTAATAAAAAAATATTAAATATTTATGAAATTTAAAATAAGCTATGATTTATATGATTTTTTTTAAATATCTTAATGCGTAAATAAATCCATCTTTACCCATACCTATAATTGAACAATTACAAGCTGGTGCTATGAGAGACTTTCTTCGAAAGTCTTCTCTAGAGTATATATTGGATAAATGAACTTCTATTTTAAATATTGTTTTAATTTCAAGAGAGTCGTGTAAAGAAACCGAAGTATGAGTCAAACCACCGGGATTGATTATGATACCAATGTATGACTCGTCTAAGCCATTTATTTTATTGATGATCTCTCCTTCTATATTACTTTGGAAAAAATCAAGTTTACATCCTAATGTTTCAGACTCCTTAAGTAGCTCGTTTTCCAAATCTTTTAATGTGAAATTTCCATAAACACTCTCTTTGCGTTTACCTAACATTTCTAGATTAGGGCCATTAATAATTAAAATTTTATTGTCCATATTTATTGAACTTATATCAAAGATTTTATCATTCCCAATGGGTATAATTTTAAATATTTTTATATTTTTTTAGTTAAAATCACTATATTTATGATATTTAGTTAATTATTAATAGGAGGTTAGTTATGAGAAAATTCATTATAGATATGACTATGTCGTATGACTTTCAGGTAACTATAGAGGCTGAGTCGGAGGAAGCAGCAAAAGCAAAGTTTACAAATACACCATTAGAACAACTTGGTAGCTATAAATTTGGCTCATTTTATAAGACATTTAGAGGTATAAAATTAGATGAATTTGATCCAAGATTTTATAAGGACGAAGATAAAATAAGATAATCATACGATGAGTAGAACAATTACTGAAAATCTTTTTGGTACACACTTCTTTAGCAAGTATTACCTAACTATACTAGGAGTGATTTTACTGACTATATCTTCTAAAATTTCTATTCCCTTTTACCCTGTTCCAATGACATTACAAACTTTGGTGGTTTTCTTTATAGCTGCATCAATGGGCATGATAGGGTTTTATTCAACATTTATTTATGTGGTTTTAGGTGTGCTAGGACTGCCTTTATTTGCTAATGGTGGAGGAATTGGCTATATTTTTTCTCCAACATTTGGTTTTTTATACGGAATGGTAATTTCTGCGTTCATAATTGCATATATTCTCAAATCTGAAGTAAAAACAAGTTTAATCAAGTTATCGGTTACTATTCTTGCAGGTGCATTTGTTATATTTTTGTGTGGTATTAGTCACCTTTCGTTTTTTGTAGGTCTAGAACAAGCAATAAATCTTGGTTTATTGCCATTTTTGTATAGTGAATTTCTAAAGATTGTATTGGCTATAGCTATAATTTTTGGGTTGATTCAAAGAGTTAATCAAAAAAATTCATAAATAAGTTTTACTTACAGTTTCGAATATTGAAAAGTGCCGAGATGCCAATTCTTGTCTATTCTTGCTGTATCCTCCACCTATAACAGTACAAAGAGGTATTTTTTTTTCTTTGAAATACTCACATACAATTTCATCTCTTTTTTTAATGCCATCATCAGTAAGGTTTAAATTACCTAGATCATCGTTAGAGTGAACATCAACTCCTGCATCATAAAAAACAATATCTGGTGTAAAATGAGACTCAATTTGATCAAGCGTTTTTGTGAGGATATTTATATATTTAACATCATCTACTTCATCATCTATTGGTACATCTAAATTGCTATTTTTTTTGTCAAATGGAAAATTATTTTTACAATGAATTGAACATGTAAAAATATTATCAATATTTTCACAAATAGAAGCAGTTCCATCACCTTGGTGAACATCTAAATCTAATATTAAAATTTTATTTATTTTTTTTTGATTAAGTAAAGTTATCGAGGCATAGGCTAAATCGTTAAATACACAAAAACCAGATCCACAATCTTTAAATGCATGGTGAGTTCCACCTGCTAAATGACATGCAATACCATAATCCAAAGCCAATTGAGATGTTTGTAGTGTGCCTTGTATAGCTAGGAAAGATCTTTTAGCTAATTTTTCACTCCACGGTAAATTAATTCTTCTTTCCTGATCTCTTGATAGATTACCCTCTTTAACACTCATAACATAATTACGGTTGTGTACTACTTGTACATCATTTATAGGAGCTGACTTACTTTGATGAATTGTTAAATTTGTATATAAATTTGAGTTTTTGATAAAATTATATAAATCAGAAAATTTAGTACCAACAAATCTATGGCCCTCTGGTAGAGGAATGTCATAGTTATTATTGTAAACAACATTTAGTTTTTTCATCAATATAAATTTTCTTTAATATTCGCTAATCGTAACTATTTCATCAGACTCATATGTAGTTTGATCTAAGTTCTTCTTTACAATATTTGACATTGCATTAGCTACTTTTTTTGCATGAATTGGTCTCATTTTTTTAAGCGGGCCTAAAAATAATGGTGTTAATAGCTTGAAAATTGGAATTCCAATTTTCTCAGCAAGTCTAAATTGTACTCTTTTACCTAGTAAAAAAGATGGTCTTAAAATACCAAGTTTATCAAAGTTTAATCTTTTCAACTCCTCTTCAACTAAGCCCTTAAACCTTAAATATTCACCTTTATTATTAGGATCAGCAAAACCAGATGAGATATAGACGAAGGACTTAATTGAGTTAGATTTACATATTTTGGCTATTTCCTTAGGCAAATCTAGCTCTACCCTTTGATATTCACTTTTTTCAGGAGAGTTTTTCTTTGTTGTACCAATACAAAAAAAACAACAATCAGCAATAATCTGATCTTTAATATTCTCAACATTTTTTAAATCTGTATTAATAATTTCTAATTTTGGATGTTTTATATTTACTTCAGAACGCGTAAAAATTTTAATGCTGGTATAATATTCATCTTTTATTAAGTTTTTTAATAAATAACTGCCAACTAAACCAGTAGCACCAAATATCACTGCCGAAGACATATAAAACTTATACATCAATATTATTAAAAAAAAGAATATTTTTGGGATTTAGGAATATTTTTCTTTTAAAGTATTTTTTTGAACTTTTCCCATGACGTTTTTTGGAAGTTCATCCAACAATATATATTTATTTGGAATTTTATATTTCGCTAAGTGTTTTTTTAAAAAATCTTTAAGATTATTTAAATCTGTAGAATTATTCTTCATAACTATTGCTGCAATAGGTACTTCACCTAAATCGTCATTAGGGATACCAAAAACAGCAGACTCTAAAACTAATTCGTGTTGATTAATAATATCTTCAATTTCTTTAGGATAAACATTATATCCACCACTTATGATTAAATCTTTATTTCTTCCAGATATGAATAGATATCCATCATTATCAAAATATCCAATATCACCGGTTATAAAAAAACCATCTTTAGTAAATGCCTCTTGTGTCTTTTTTGGATTATTTAGATAACCTTTAAATACATTAGGACCATTTATTTCTATTGTTCCAATATCATTTTCTGATTTATTATTATCACTTTGAATATTATTTATTCTTATTTTAATATCTTTTAAAGGTTTACCAACTGATCCTGCCTTTCTTTCCCCATCGCAAGGATTAGAGGCATTCATATTAGTTTCAGTCATACCATATCTCTCTAATATTTGATGACCGGTTACTCTATAAAAATTTTTAAATGTTTGATTTAACAATGGAGCACTTCCAGATATAAATAATCTCATATTTTGTGTTAATTTCTTATCTAGTCTTTTGTCATTCAACAATCTCGTATAAAAAGTTGGAACACCCATCATCAGAGTTGAATAATTAAATGCTTCAATAATTAAGTCTGTATTAAAATTTTTTATAAATCTAATAGTAGCCCCACTTATCATGGAGGTATTAATAGCAACAAACAATCCATGAGTATGATAAATTGGAAGTGAATGGATTAAAGTATCATTGCGATTTATATTCCATAAATTTATTAGTTCTTGAGCATTCGAAACTAAATTTTGTTCAGTTAACATAGCACCTTTAGGTTTTCCTGTAGTCCCAGAGGTATATAAAAGTGCTGCTAAATCATTATATGTTCTTTTTGATGGCTCAAAAAAACTATCAAGGTTTTCTAAACCATCAGTAATCTCTCCAACTCCGTTTGCATTTAAAGATAAAATTCTACAGCCAATTTCATCGCAAAATGGTTTTAAACTATCAATTTCTGATTTATCACAGATAAGAAAAGATGGTTTTGAGTCCTTTATAAAGTAAATTGTTTCATTCACAGTATAACTTGTATTAAGTGGAAAAAAAACTGATCCAGTAAGAATAGATGACAAATAAAGAGCTAAAGTCTCTTTACATTTGGCGGACTTTACAAGAATGTGACTTCCTGATTTTAACCCTAACTTTGATAATTTGTGAGAAATTTTTGATGCAAGAATTATGAAATTTTTATAAGTAATCTCGGATCCATCATCTAATATTAAAAAAGTTTTATTATTGTCTAAATTATTTTCAACAAGATTTGAATAGAGTGAGTCTGTCAAAGTATATCAACGGAGTAATTAGGTTGGCCCTGCAATAAATACAGGGCCTAATAAATAAAATAAAAAATCTAGATTATCCTAGGATTATGGTAACCATTTCTCCCAAGTAGATTTATTGTTTGCTTTCCATTCAGCAACAACATCATTAAGTTCACCACCTTCACGAACTTTAACAAGCATCGCTGCTTGATCTGCATTTGATAATGCCATTTTGCCAAAGAATTCAAGTGCTTTTTGGTTTTCTGGTTTAGCAAATGTATCAGGATTACCGTAATTCATTGGATAGTCAACAGCCCAACCAGTAGCTGGCCAATAGTCAGCTCCACAAGTTTCCCAGTTGTTAGCCTCTGTAAAGGTATCACATGTTTTATTTGGAGCTAATTTAACACCTACTAATTCGTTAACACCAAAGAACCAATGAGGCTCCCAAAGATACATTAAGAAAGGTTCACCTCTATCGTACATACCTTGCGCTTCAGCAAGAGCAGCAGTTTCGGTTCCTAATTCATCAGCTACAAAGTCTAGACCAAGTAAATCTAATCTTTTTTGATCATGACAGTTCCAACCAGCAACTGGACAACCAATTAATCGACCTTTACCACCAGACTCCATAGTCGCAAAATCTTCTTTGAATTTATTTAAATCAGCAAAGCTAGAAAAATCTGGATTTGCATCAGCCCAATATTTTGGAACATAATAATCTGACATACCAGTAATACCAACAGTTCCAAGTAATTTTACACTTCCATCACCAGAGTAAGTCATTTTAACTTCTCCACCATGGATAAGGTCGCCACTTAACATAACGTCATCAGCTTCAGCGTAACTAGGCCATGACTCACATGCAAAATCAATATCGCCTGCAGCAATAGCTTCCCACAAGCCAGTTCCTGAAGCAAATACGATTCTATCAATTTCGTATCCTAACTCATCTTCAAGTATACTTACAGCTACTTGACATGAAATCTCTCCACCAGTCCAGTCAGCGATTGCTGCTAATAATTTTTCAGCATTAGCTTTACTGAATGTTGCGGTAAAAAGAATAGAGGATAGAATAAAAGTTATAATTGTTTTAGATATTCTCATAGATTATCCCTCCCATAAAGTGTTTATATTAACAAAAAATATTCAAAGTACATATGTTATTTATTCATTAATAGGTAACAAAACTCTATAAAATATGTTTTTTATTAATTAATTAAGTGTAATACTATCAAAAATGATGAAAACTAAAGTATTTCTTACATGTGCTGTTAATGGATCCGGTGACACTGCATCAAAACATCCTGATCTTCCAAAGACTCCAAAACAAATAGCTAAATCCGCAATAGAGTCTGCTCAAGCAGGTGCATCTATAGTTCATATTCATGTCAGAGAGGAAGATGGAACGCCTAGTCGAAAATTTGAATTTTATAAGGAAGTAGTTGAAATAATTAGATCTAGTGTCACTGATGTAATTATTAATTTAACAACCGGTATGGGAGGTGATTTAGATATAGGTGAAGGAGATAACCCAATGGATTTTGGTCCATATACAGATATGGCTAATATTATGGAAAGAATATCTCATGTAGAGGAATTACTTCCGGAAATTTGTACACTTGATGCTGGAACTTTAAATTTTGGTGATAGTTCTGTGTTGGCAGTCAATACTCCAAATGATTTAAGAAAAGCAGCAAAACGATTAAAAGAAATTGGGGTTAAACCTGAAGTTGAAGCATTTGATTTAGGTAATATGTGGTTTGGTGCTCAGCTTTATGAAGAAGGACTACTTAGCGACCCACCCTTATATCAAATGTGTTTAGGAATTCCCTGGGGAGCTCCAGCAAAAACTACAGCTATGATTGCAATGTTAGATGTCATGCCTAAAAATGCTATTTGGTCAGGCTTTGCAATTTCAAGAAATGAAATGCCCTTTGTTGCACAAACAGTTTTACTTGGAGGTAATCCCAGAGTTGGGCTAGAAGATAATTTATATTTATCAAAGGGAAAACTTGCAACTAATCCACAATTAGTTGAAAAGGCAATAAAAATAGTTCATGAGTTGGGCTCCTCTATTATGAGTCCCCAAGAGACTAGAGATTATTTAAAGCTAAAAAAAACTTAATCCATTCTCTCAGTATTTCCATCAATAGAAATTACTTGACCTGAGACTCTAAGGGAGTCTTGAGAAATTAAAAAGGAACACATTTTTGCTATATCATCTTCATAAACCCATTGTTTTAAAGAACTCATAGAAACAAAATCTTTTTCAATTGATCTTACAGATTGCTTTAACATTTTTGCTTTCGCTTTTATGACTCTCATCATTCTCGCACCTTTAACAGAACCCGGGCATATTGCATTTACTCGTATATTAAATTTACCTAATTCCATTGCTAAAGTTTTAGTAATACCAACTAAGGCCCATTTGCTTGCCGCATAAGGTGACCTATTAGGAAAACCATCAATACCAGCTGTAGAGGAAATATTGATGATTGAGCCATTTTTAGATTTCTTAATCATGGGTATTGCATATTTAGTAAAATAAAAATGACTATTAATATTTACATGTAAGGTCTTTTCCCAATCATCAGATTTAATTTTCTCTAAAGGAGATGTGGGTCCAGCTATTCCAATATTATTTATAAGTCCATCTATTTTTTTTGTTTTATTTGATATTTCTTTATAAAATTTTTTCACCTCATCTTCTTTTGAAGCATCGCATTCTGATATAAAAAGTTTTTTATTAAAGTATGAATTTTTTTTCAGTTTATTAATATTTTTTTTATCAATATCACAAGTATAAACAATAGCACCTTGTAATAGTAATAATTTTACAGTAGCTAGACCTATCCCAGAAGCACCAGCAGATAAAATAATTTTTTTATTTTTAAGGAAATTATTTTGCATCAAAAGAATTACTATCAGGTTTAATGGGAATAGATCTATCTATACCCTTTACAATTTTTTTTTCTTTATCATAAAAAGGTAAATCTACAACGACTCCGGTGTGTGAAGAATTATCTGGGAGAATCATTTCTATCTCTTTATTTATATAATCATTTGGTTCATAAAATCTTACATAACCAATTCCTTGTTGGAGAGTTGGAGACGGTACACCTGCTGTTATGTAGCCGACTTGTTTATCATTAATTTTTATTTTACTTCCGGCTTTAGGAACTGCTGTTTTACATGTTATTCCAAATAAACAAGTCCTTTTATCTTTTTTAATTAATGCATCTTTACCGATAAAATCTTTATCCATATTCACAAAATACCCCAGCCCTGCTTCGAAAGGAGTAATTGTTGTATCTATATCAGTTAAATTTCCAAAAATACCACCCTCAATTCTTCTAATAGTCATGGCCCTAGAGGCAGAAAATTGCATACCATATGGTTTACCACATTCAATAAGATGGTCCCATAGAGCCAAATGATCTGTGTTAAAACCATCACAAAAAATTTCAAATCCTAATTCATTTGTAAAACCTGTTCTTGAAACATATAAAGTTTGCCCTCCTAGATCAAAAAAATTGGATGTAAAATAAGGCATATTTTCATCAATCTTTCCATTAGAAGCTAACTTCATAATATCGATTGATGCCGGACCTTGAATTTGAAGAACTCTGGATTTAGGGTCTTTTATTTGAATATCATAATTTGAACTATGAGCAATAAGCCAATCTTCAAATGGGCCATCAGCTTGAACGTACCAAAACTTTTCTTCGTCAAACCTAAATAAAACTCCATCCATGAAAATTCCACCTTTTGGTGTACAGGCAAGTGCATAATAACCTCTGCCAATTTTTGTTTTTGTAATTTCTCTTGTCAGCACTTTATTCAAAAAAGAAACTGAGTCTTTTCCTGATATTTCTAACGGTTTTTCTGGAACATCAAATAAAAGAGCTTTTTGTCTTAAAAGCCAATATTTTTCTAAAGGATCTTCATCAATTTTCATAGGAAAGTATCTTCCTGCATAGACGCCTCTAACCATATTCGAAGTATTAGTGCGTTGAATGAATGGAGACTCTTCAAATCTACGTGCACTAATTTGAATTGTTTTATTTAGATCAGGTTCTTCTTGTAAATTTCCCATTTATTTATCAATGACTCTATTAGATTTATAGTCACGAATAATAACAGGAGGGTCAAATGCGGTCACAGGTGAAATTTTATCTTTAACTAATTCTACTTCGATGAGACATGAATGTGCTATGGGACCTTGACCTAATTTCGAAGTTCCTTTGTCTTTTGTAAGGACATTAGGATTACCATGTTTACATATAGTTTTTAAATTTTTAGTATCCTCAGGATCATACCATGCACCTGTACTAATTTGAACAACTCCAGGGCGTATATTATCATTAATGTTTACACCAGCTAAACAGGCACCTCTGTCATTGAAAAGTTTTACTATATCTCCCTCATTTATACCTCTACTACTAGCATCAACACTATTCATTTCAATTGGTTCACGATCTTTAATTTTAAAAGATTTACTATAACTTCCGTGATCCATTTGACTATGTAATTTATTTTTTGGTTGATTAGATATTAAATGTAAAGGATAATTTTTATTTTTACTTCCAAGCCATTCACAGGGTTCTAACCAGGTTGGATGACCAGGACAATCATCATAATTAAAACTATCTACTGTTTTAGAATATATTTCTATTTTTCCACTTGGAGTTGAGAGTGGGAATTTAGTAGGATCTTCTCTAAAATCTTTTAACATTATTGTATTTTCTTTTGGTGGTGGAACTTTAAACCACCCTTTTTTTCTAAAATCCTGATAGCTAGGAAAATCAATATTTTTTAATGACTTTGATTTGACTGACGTTTCTTGATAAATCCATTTTTGCCAATCTTCTTCATCTCTTCCTTCAGTAAAAAGATTTTCAATATCCATTTTTTTTGCAATTCCTTTAAAAATATCAAAATCACTTTTAGCCTCTTTAAAGGGTTCAACTAATTTTGACATTGAAATTACATAAGGATCTCTTGGGGTAAGCATTATATCTTGTCTTTCAAGTGGAGTGGTACAAGGTAAGATAATATCTGAATATTTAGCTAAAGAATTCCAGCACCATTCATTAGAAATGATAGTTTCAGGTTTTTGCCAAGCTAGCAAAAGTTTATTAATATCTTGATGATGATGAAATGGATTTCCACCTGCCCAATAAATTAATTTAATATCAGGATATTCATACTCCTTGCCATCAAAATGAAAAGTTTCACCCGGATTTAAAAGTAAATCACTAATCCTTGCAACTGGGATAAAATTATCAATTTTATTGTCAGATTGTGGAAAAGCAGCGCCAGGAATAATAGAAAACTGCCCACCAATGTGATTAGTTGCACTATAACCAAATCCAAAACCACCACCTGGTAAACCTATTTGACCCAACATTGATGCCAACATAATTGCTGCCCAAAAAGGCTGCTCACCATGATCTTGGCGAGTTAAAGACCAACTAACAGATATCATAGTTCGCTTTGAGGACATGTCTCTTGCCAAAGAAATAATTTCATCTGATGAGATTTCACTTATTTCTGAAGCCCAATTAGCATCTTTTACAACTCCATCTAAATCTCCTAAAAGATATGGTAAGAAAATATCAAAACCTTCTGTGTATTTTTTAATAAATATTTCACTATATAAATTTTCTTTGTATAGAGTGTGCGCTAGACCGAGCATAATTGCTACATCAGTATTAGGTCTTAAAGGTAACCACTTTCCTTTAACCTCCTCTAACAAGTCACTTTTAAGTGGACTCAAATTTACAAATCTTATGCCAGCTTTAGCAGAACTAATTAGTTTTTCTTTTTGATTATGACTCCCTGTTCCACCTTGAGCTATTTGACCATTTTTTAAAGGAACTCCTCCAAAACATACAAATAGTTCTGTGTTTTCTTCGATTGAGTCCCAACTAGTGCAGGTATCAAGAAAGGCTCTATAACTTCCAAGTATATGGGGAACCATTGCTTCTGCCGCTGCAAAACTATAAGTAAACTTTGATTTTGTGTAGCCACCAATGCAATTTAAAAAACGATGTAGTTGGCTTTGAGCGTGGTGAAATCTTCCAGCACTAGCCCAGCCGTAAGATCCACCAAATATTGAGGAATTACCAAAGTTCTCTCTTACTCTATTTAATTCTTTGGCTACTATATTTTCAGCATCATCCCAAGATACAGCCACAAAAGGATCTATCCCTCTTAAGTTATTATTTGTTCCTGGTCCATTATCAATCCAACTTTTTCTTATCATAGGCTTATCAATGCGCGTTTGATTATCGTGGATGTCTACAATACCTGGGCCAATTGGTGATGGATCTTTATCATTTTCCCATCCTATTAATTCTGTGACTTTCCCATTATTTACTTTTGCTCTATAAGTTCCCCAATGCGAACTAGTTAAGGGAAGATCTTTCTTAAAACCCATTAGGATTTATCTAATCCAAGGGCTTGTCTTTGTTTCTTAGTCCAGGCGTGGGTTATCCTATCGATGATAATAGCTAGAAGAACGATAGCTAAACCAGCTGATAAACCTCTTCCTGTATCTGATCTTTGAAGTGCATTAAATACTTGGAGTCCTAGACCTTTTCCTCCAATCAATGGCGTAACAATTTGCATTGCAAAAGCCATTATTACAGTTTGATTAAAACCCATAACGAGACTGGGAACAGCTAGTGGAAATTTTACTTTATTTAAAGTTTGAATTCCTGTCCCTCCAAAAGATTTAGATACCTCTGAATAGCTCCCTGAAACTTGTGACAAACCAAGAGCTGTTAATCTTATTATTGGTGGCACAGAATATATAACTGTTGCAATAACAGCAGATACTATATTTCCTCCAAAAAACATTAAAACAGGAATTAAATAGCAAAAATAAGGTAAAGTTTGCATTGCATCTAAAACAACATTTTGGATATCTCTGTACCATTTATTGTAGGATGCTATTACTCCAAGTGGTACTCCTATTACAAAACATATTAAAACTGAAACTAGTACTGACGATAGCGTAATCATTGAATGCACCCACATACCTGTAGCTCCAATAAAGGCTAATAATATTGCGGTAATGGTGGCAAATTTTATTCCAACTGTCACATATCCTATAAGTATAAAAACAATCATTGTATACCACCAAGGTATCTGAGTAAGAAATAAATTTAATGGGTTTAGCAAATATAAGTAAACAAAATACTTCATGCCTTTTGCAAATGATATAAAACCAGGATCAAGAGTCATTGCCTTGACAGTATCTTCTATTGGTTTTTGAATATCTATTGTCCAAGTTTCTGGAAAAGTTCCTATACTATAAATGTATGCATCAAAAATATAAATAAAGATAAAAATTAAGAATGATGAAAATAAAAAATATCGTTGATTTATAAAATTTTTAACTGAACCTTTTTTAGACTTATTAAAAAAAGAAATAAAGCTAGCTATTAAACTAGCAAAAACATTAACAATAGTTGTAAAAAATATATTTATGAGCATTACAGATATTCTCAAAGGTAATTCAATTAAGTTTGCTACAGGGTTTCTGTGTAGATTTTGCGGTAATAAGTAAAATTTTTTTACATCATCTGGTAAGGTTTCTTTTTCTTTACTAATTGCACTACTTATTCTATCAAACATTATTGCCATAAATAAAATACACAAGCCCCCTTCCATTGCCCAACCAACATCTAATTTTCTAATTGCTTGCCATACTTGACCACCTAAACCTTCAGCACCAATAAAAGTTGCAAGAACAACTAGAGCTAATGCCATCATAATTGTTTGATTTACACCCATCATGATACTTGGTAAGGCCATTGGAATTTTAATTTTAAATAAAAGCTGAAATTTATTAGATCCAAAAGATTCAGCTGACTCTATTGTTTCTTTAGATACTTGTCTTATTCCTAAATTTGTTAATCTAATAATTGGAGGCATAGCATAAATTAATGTAGCAAGTATTGCTGGAGCACCACCAATTCCAAAAAAGAACATTGCAGGGAATAAATATACAAATGCTGGCATGACTTGCATGGTGTCTAAAATAGGTTTTAGAAAATTTTCAAATCTATCACTTTGAGAACTCAGTATTCCTAAGATAACTCCAAAAATTACAGATAAAATTACTGATAAGCCCATTAATGCTAATGTTTGCATTGAGACCTCCCACATGTCCACAGCGCCCCAGAAATAAACTGTAAACATACAAAATAGAGCTAGTTTAATACCACCATATGCTAAAGCTGGAAGAGCCATTAAGGACATTATTAGAATCCATGGAGACTCAACAAAGAAATTTTCCAATGCCATGTAACCAGCTTGTAAAAAAGAGGCAAATAATCTCGTTATCCATCTATAATTATCTTTTAAATAATCCTCACCAGCATTTATCCATGCGGTAAATTTAAATTCATCAGTAATTGATTTAGGAAATACAGTAGGATCCTCATTAATAATCGACAGATAATATGCTACTGCACCAATTATAAAAATACTTATGTAAAAAATTATATTTTTATTTGATTTATTTTTATTAGCTATATTTTGATCTAAAGACATTTTAATTATATTTATTCAATTATATAAGAATTTATAAAAATAATTTTATTTTAATAGTATTAATTCACAAATATAATAGCTTTATACCTGAATAATATGGATAAAATTATTTGTTCAAATATATGGAAAATTTTTGGCAATGATGAAAAAAGAATTTTAGACAATTTAGATCCAAATTTAAGTAGAGACGAAGTCCAAGAAAAAACTGGACATGTAGTAGCTGTAAAAGATGTCAGCTTTTCTATTCAAAAAGGTGAAACATTTGTTGTAATGGGATTATCAGGTAGTGGAAAATCAACTTTAGTAAGATGTTTAACTAGATTAATTGAACCTACATCTGGATCAGTAATTATTGATGATATTGACATTACAAAAATAAATAGAAATAGCCTTCTTGAACTTAGAAGAAATAAAATGAGTATGGTATTTCAACACTTTGGACTTTTTCCACATCGTACAGTTCTTGAAAATATCTCTTATGGTTTAGAAATTAGGGGAGAAAAAAAACAAGAAAGATTAGACAAGGCTACAGAGTCTTTAAATCTTGTTGGTTTAAAAGGTTGGCATAATAATTATCCAAGAGAGCTATCAGGTGGAATGCAACAAAGAGTTGGTTTAGCACGTGCAATGGCAGTTGAGCCAGAAATCTTAATATTTGATGAGCCATTTTCTGCTTTAGACCCATTGATTAGAAGAGAAATGCAAGACGAACTCTTAGACATTCAAAAAAAATTACAGCGAACTATGGTTTTTATTACTCATGATTTTTTAGAGGCAATAAAAATGGGAGATCATATTGCCATTATGAAAGATGGTGAGATTTCTCAAGTTGGAACACCTGAAGAAATTGTGGCAAATCCGGTTGATAAATACGTTAAAGATTTTTGTGAAGATGTTCCTAAATATAAAGTATTAAGCGCAGGAAAAGTTATGCGTAAACAATGTTCTGATGAGTCAAAAAAATTATTTTCTGATAAAACAAAATGCATAGATGAAAATGCTAAAATTGAGACATTAATTGACCAGATATGTGAAGATGATACGGCCTACCCTATAATAAATTCGCAATCTGGAGAGTTAGTTGGAGAAATTGATCGAACCATTGTTATGAAGTCTATGAAATCTAAATGATCTTATCATTTAGTTTGGTTTATTAATTTTTTTATTTTTATCTCTCCAAATAATAATCATTCCTGCAAAAACGATTAATAAAACTCCAGGAAAAAGTTGATCAAAAGGTGCTTCACCAAAAAATATCCATGCTAGAATAAAAGATGAGGGTATTGCTAAATATTCAAAAACTGCGATTTTACTAGCTGCTATTAACCTATAAGAGTAAATAAATAGAATTGCAGCTGTTCCTCCAAAAATACCAATTAATGATAAAATTAAAAAGTCAGTATTGCTCTCAATATATGTATGACCAGTTGTAAAAAAAATAAATATTAATGAACCAAGAAAAGATGAAAAGAGAGAATAGAATTGAATTTTTCCTGTAGAAAAATTATCTGGTATAAATTTTAGTACTATCACTTGGACAGCCCATAAGAAAGCAACTAGTATTGGTAAAATAGAATAATAAGAAAAAATACTACTATTAGGTTTCATAATCATTACAACTCCAACAAAGCCAATTATAACAGCTGACCATCTATATATACCCACTCTGTCTCCTAAAAAGAAGATTGATAAAATTACTATAAAAAATGTAGAGGAAAAAGTTAGTGTAGATGCTGTAGCAAATTCCATATTAT
Source organism: uncultured Alphaproteobacteria bacterium (assembly GCA_902588615.1). Lineage (GTDB taxonomy): Bacteria > Pseudomonadota > Alphaproteobacteria > HIMB59 > HIMB59 > HIMB59. The sequence continues at coordinate 45,837 of CACIPV010000005.1, forward strand.
TTATTGCAATGTAATACAAGATATTAATAGCCAAAAAACAAGAACCTCTGATAAAACAAAATAAAATAAATTTTTTATTTAAATTTTTAAAAAGGTCTGAGCTTTCTTTATTATAAATTAGTAAAAGTATTAGGGGGATTATCGCAAAAGTATTTCTAAAAAGAGCTAGTTGAATTGTAGAATACTCACCTCCTAAATATTTTACAATCAATCCATGTATATCTATGAATATAACTCCAATAACCATTGCAGAGATTGCAAGAAATGTATTTTTTTGATTATAAATAAAATTAATCATTTCATATAACTATTAACTTGTTATAAACTTTATTATTCTAAATGAAAAACTTTAAACTAAATGAAAAAGATATCCTCTCTAACCAAGACTGGACTTTTCCGACAACCACATATTACGGACCAGGAAGATTTAATGAAATTGCAAAATTTTGTGAGGAATTTGATATTAAAAATCCTCTTATTGTAACAGATAGTGGCAGCAAGGATCTTCCTTTTATTAAGAAGTTAATAGCATTATTATCTAAAAATAATATTAAATCAGATTTATTTTATAATATATCGCCTAACCCACGAGATGATGAGATATCAAAAGGATGTGACCAGTTTAAAAATGGAAGTCACGACTCAATCATAGCTATTGGTGGTGGGAGTGCTATGGATGGTGGTAAGTCTATATGTTTAACTGTTAATAGTGAAACCCCATTATGGGATTTTGAGTTTGAACAACCAGTGCCAAAAATAACAAAAGAAAATGCATTTCCAAAAATAATAACTGTCCCAACAACTGCAGGAACCGGGGCTGAAACAGAAATAACAGCAATGGTTACACATTTAGAAAAAGGAATGAAATTTTGCATCTGGCATCCAGATGTAAGACCTATATTCACACTAGTAGATCCTGAGTTAACATTAGAATTACCTCCAAAATTAACAGCGTGGACAGGTGTCGATGCTCTTGTACATAGTATCGAGGGATACTGTGTGCCAGGTTTTCATCCACTTTGTGATGGAGCTGCTTTGGAAAGTCTTAATTTAATTTCAAAATCTCTTGTTTTAGCTGTAGAAGAACCAAATAATTTGTTGGCAAGAGGTGCAATGATCATAGGATCATATTTGGGAGGAATATCCTTTTTAAAGGGATTAGGTAATGTTCATTCAATATCCCACATGGTTGGAGCAGAATTTAATACTCATCATGGTTTAACGAATGCTATTGTTTTACCACCTGTTCTTCATTTCAATTTACCAGGTATGGATGAAAAAGTTCAAAGAATGTCAGAAGCTATGCAATTTGAAAATCATACAGTAAATGAATTTACTCAAAATATTGAATTGTTACTTGATAGATTAAATATCCCTAAAAGTTTAAGTGAAATTGATGTTCCTGAAGACTGTGCTGAAAGGATTGCAAAAAAAGCTATGCGGGATCAAGCCTATGCAACAAATCCAAAAGAAGCATCATTGTTGCAAATGAAAGACATTGTTACTCAAAGTATAAAACAAGCTCGCTAAGCCTATATGCTTGAGGATCAATCTGTTGAAGAAATAATACACAATATAAATCAGCGACAAATATCTATTAAAGAGGTAATGGAATACTATTTGGATAGAATTGAAAAATTTAATCCAGATTTAAATGCAATAGTACTTCTCAAGGATAGAGGGGATCTTATTAAAGAAGCTATATATAAAGATAATTCAACTCAATCTGAGAAGACTTTAGATGGAATCCCCATAGCTATTAAAGATTTAAGTGATGTAGTTGGCATTAAAACAACATATGGCTATCCTGGAACAAAAGATTATTTTCCCAAAAAAAATTCATTGTTTGTTGAACGTCTTATTAAAAGCGGAGCTATTATAATTGGAAAGACTAACACAGCAGAATTAGGTGTTGGTGGACATACAATAAACAGATTGTTTGGCCCAACTTCTAATTATTATGATAATACAAAATCTGCAGCAGGATCAAGTGGAGGAGCCAGTACTGCTGTAGCAGCAGGACTAATACCATTTGCAGACGGTACTGATCAAATGGGATCATGCAGAGGACCAGCAGCATATGCAAATATTTATGGATACAGACCTACACCTGGCTTAATTTCAGTTGATAGAGGGAACCAATTATCAAAAATTCCCATACTCACAACACCTGGATGTTTAGCAAAATCACCAAGTGATATGGCATTTTTATTAGATGAAATGATTGGAAGTGATACAAGGGATAACTATTCTTTTGATTTAAAAGAACTTTTTAAAAATCAAAAAATAAAAGATGAAGATTTAACCAATGTCAAAATAGGTTGGTTATCTAATATGAATAATAATTATAAAATTGAAACAAAAATTTTAGATATGTGTGAGTCTCAACTTAAAAAATTAGAAAACTTGTATGTAAAAATTGAAAGATTAAAACCAGATTTTGATAATGAAGCTCTATGGAATAGTTGGATAACGTTTAGATCAAAAAGTATTTACGAGGATACTTTAGCAATGAACATAAAAGATATTAATACAATGACTTACCAAGCTATATGGGAGTACAATCACGGAAAAAATATAAAAAATGAAGACTTAGATAGTGCTTATATACAAAAAAAAAAGGTGTGAAGAACAAATTGAAAATATTTTTAAAAACTTTGATTTTCTAGCTTTACCCTCTGCACAACTATTTCCGTTTGATAAAAATCAACAGTTTCCTGAAAAAATAAATTCTTTTCAGTTAGATACTTACCACCGTTGGTTAGAAATTTTTATATTGTCTAGTCTTCTTGAATTACCGACATTCACTATCCCTGTCGGATTTGATGAATTTGGTATGCCAATGGGTATGCAGATAATTGGAAAAAGAAAAAGTGATTTACAATTATTTGCTTTTGCAAAAAAATATGAGGAAATATTTAACTTTAGTAAGTTTAAACCTCTGCTAGATTAATAATAATGAGGCATCCTCATCATTATAAAATAGCAGCTGCCCTTGCTATATCTGCTGGATCATGGGGTATATATTGGTTACCACAAAGAATATTAGAAGACGGTGGTCTTACTGGTGGTTGGGGAACCATTGCACAAATGATTATTGGAGTTTTAATTTTATCTCCAATTGCAGTGTGGCGTAAAATTAATGGAAGAACTTTTGGTTTAGAGCTACCGATAACAGGATTACTTTGTGGGGGCGGCTTTATTTGTTATGCGTTGAGTTTTCTTTTAACTGATGTAGTTCGAGCATTAATACTTTTTTACATGACACCAATATGGACTACTATTTTTGAAATTTTATTTTTGAAAAAAAGACCTGGGATAGAAAGAGCTATAACACTTGGTTTAGCTTTAGGAGGGCTATGGGTAGTATTTAGTAAGCAAACGATAATCCCTTTACCAGAGAATGCTGGTGATTGGTTAGCTTTTGCTGGAGGGGCTTTATTTGCTGGCGGGATGATAAAATTAGAAATCGCAAAGACAGATGGTGTATTCCCAACAATTTTTTCTTTCTTTTTTTATGGAACTTTATTTAACATAGTCGCTGGTATCTTTTTGAAAGATTATTTAGGACCTATGCCTACAATGGACTCTTTCGTTGCAATGTCTTCATTTCTTTTCTTTATATCTGTTTTTTATTTTATACCCACAGGTGTAGTAATATTCTGGTCTCCTAGCAAATTAGGTGCGGGTTTGTGTTCCATTCTTTTTTTATCAGAAATACTTGTTGGTGTGACAAGTTCTAGTATTTTGACAGATGAGCCTTTTGGCTGGCGTGAAATAATAGGAAGTTCAATGATTGTGCTTGGTGGAATTTTAGCAGTAGTACTAGCGCCAAACACAAAAAAATCATGATTTATAAAGAAAAATTAAATAACAATTCAAAAATTTTCCTCGATGGTGGAAATGGTTCTGAGATTGCTAAATTAGGAGGTGATATGAGCCCTGCTTTTGCAGCATTATCAACAATTACATCTCCTGATATTGTTGTAAAAGTTCATGAAAACTTCATCAATGCTGGATGTGATATCATTACCGCTAACACTTTTGCAACCAGTAGACACGTTTTACAAAGTTTAAATCGTGAAAATGAAACTATAGAATTTTTAACTGGATCTGTCGAATTAGCAAGAAAAGCATTAAAAAACTGTAATAAAGAAAATCAGGTTGCTATAGCTGGAAGTCTCTCCAATTTTTTTGCTTTAAAGGAAAATGAATTTGTACCCGATCCAAGGTTTATTCCGTCATTTAAAGAAGAAGAAGAGAATTATATAGAGGCAGCTAACACATTAAAAAATTCTGGTGTAGATATTTTAATATTAGAAATGTTATTAGACATAGACCATTCACAATTATTATTGAATGCTGCTTTACAAACTGGTTTACCTGTATGGGTTGGATTAAGTTGTTGTGTAAGTAAATATGATAACACGATAGTTGGAAGAAATTTTAGAGCTGAAAAAGAAAAATCACTAATTTATGATGAAAAGATATATCAAGAACAACCGAAATTTTTACCTGAAGATGATATAATTTTATTTGAAGATATTATAAAAAAATTAACAAATATTGGTGGAGATGTTTATGGTATTATGCACACGTGGTTTCAAGATAGCTATGGTGGCTTGAAAGTTATAAAAGATCATTGGAATGGCCCTATGATGTTTTATCCAGAAATACATAAATTTGATACAAGTACACATGAAGCTATAGCTACATGTAATGAAGATGAATTTGCAAATTCTTGCCTAGAATTTATTGATGATCAAATACAAATCATTGGTGGATGTTGTGGTGTAAGTGATAATCATTTAAAGAAATTAATTGAAAAATTTTAAATAATGACATTCATAAGAAAAGTGGAGACATGGATAACTAAGTCAAAACAAACTGAAGATGGATGGTCACAAATAAAACCATTTATATTTTTAAAATTAACTAACAATGATGGTTTTGAGGGCTGGGGTGAGGCTTTTTCATTACCTGCAAGAGAAAAAGGAATTGTAGAAATTATTCATAATTTAATGAGTTCTTTATCTCATGTAAAAGACATAACACCAGATAGATTTTATAGAGAGTCAAATTTAATTGCTGATGGACATCGTGGAATTGACTTTTCCGCTGCAACAAGTGCTATAGAAATGAGTCTTTGGGATATAGAGGGGAAGAAAGAAAAAAAACCTCTTTATAAAATTTTATCAAAGGATTATAGAGAAAAAGTTCCTGTTTATGCAACAATATGGAGTGAGGATTTTAAAAATGATGAAATATTATCATCAAGATGTATAGAAACGCTAAGCGATGGTTATGGAGGAATTAAAATATATCCACTTCAAAATAGAACTGTTGAACAAGCAGCAACATGTGTTTCAAAAATAAGAGATATTTTAGGCTATAAAATACCTCTTATGTTAGACCTAGCCTGCCCTAAAGATACAAATATATCATTAAATCTAGCTTCACTTGTTGAGGAATTTAAACCACATTGGTTTGAAGAACCAGTTGATGGTGAAGCAACAAGATCACTTAAAGATATTAGAGAGAAAACAAATTTGAGAATTGTTTCAGGTGAAAAGCAATGTGGATTAAATCATTTTATTGAAACTTTAGCTTTGGATGCAGTTGATATTTTCAATCCAGATATTTCAGGTGTTGGGGGAATTATTGATTTGATAAAAATAATCAAATTATCTCATGAAAAAAAAGTTACAGTTTCTCCTCATTGTTGGAATTCTATGTCAATTGCAGCTTCAGCGATGGTACATGTATGTATGAGTTTTGCAAATACAGAAATGGCAGAATTTTTTCCAGAATATATTCCATACTCATTAAAATTTAGTAATCAAAACTATGAAATAAAAGATGGATTTGTCAAAATAGAGGACAATGAAGGTTTAGGTATAAATATTGATACTAAATTGTTAATGGAAGATACATCTTCTTACAAAGAAACAGAATTAACTTAAAAATTAATTCTTTAAGAGTGATAATGCTTTAATATGACTAGGGCTAACTCCACAGCAACCACCTATAATTTGTGCTCCACTTTCAACCCATAATTTAGCCTCTTCATAATACTCTTGTGGAGAAATACTCTCTACCACATTCCAATGTGGTTTTTTAAAAAAACCGTTATTCGGATATGCCCCAATAACACCATTATAATTACTTTTGATTATTTGAATTCCTTGATTTATCACCTTTATATCGGAATGAGCTATTAATATAGGACCATCATGAATTTTTTTAAATTCATTAATTGAATTTTCAAAATCATCGTAAAAGAATGCCTCAGAATTACTTATACTTTCTTGATAACCAAGCATAAGTTTGTCTCTTTCTCTGTCCAATGCACACGATATTGAAAGCCATACTGATATATCAAATTCATTTGAACAATCTAATAGTGTCTCAATTGTTCTTGTTGATGAAGTCATTGCTTCAAGGATAATTAAATCAACACCTGCTTCAGATAAAATACTTAATTGTTTTAAAAAACCTGGTTTTAAAAATTTTGGTTCAATTCTATCCCAACTACCATATGTAGAAACTGAGCCAGCTACACATACATTATAATTGGAATTATCAATAACTTTTTTAGCTATTTTTACACTCGCTTTATTCCATTCTTCGATATGATTTTCATAACCATATTCTTTCATTGAAATTGGAGTACTAGCGTAAGTATTAGTAGTAATAATATCAGAGCCTGATTGAATAAAATTTTGATGGGCTTTGTATACGATTTCAGGATTATCTACAGAACATCTGCCAGACCAAAGATCATTATCCATAGAGGCTCCGAGTTTTTCTAGTTCAGCACCCATCCCACCATCAAGAATAATAATTTTTCCTGAGTTCAATTTATTTTCAATATCAGAATAGGACATAAAAATAAAATAAATCTTTATTTATTGAGGTAAGTGTAACCACAAATTTTGTTGCCATCTAAATCTCTGATATAAGAATAATACTCACCTTCATATCTCTCACCTGGGGCGCCTTCATCTTTTGCACCTAAACTTATTGCAGTAGAATGAAATAAGTCGACAGCTTCTTTATTATTTATATAAAAAGAAATTTGAGTTCCGTTACCAACTGTTGCTTTTTCTTCATTGAAAGGAGTTGTAACATAAAATTCTACTGCCTCGGGATTTGATTTAGGGGCGTAGGAGCCATAAGTATCAGTTTTTTCAATTCTCTTTAAATCAATAATATCAAGAAGGGAATCATAAAACCCAGTAGCTTTATCAAGATCGTTTGTTCCAACCATGACAAATCCTATCATCTATTTCCAACCACTAATTGCTTTAACTTCCAAATATTCATGCAGACCCCACGTTCCACCCTCTCGTCCATTACCAGATTGGTTGTAGCCTCCAAAAGGTGTTCCAGCGTCAGGAGCATTTCCATTGATTTGAACTACACCAGCCCTCAATTGTTTTGAAACTCTTCTGGCTCTTTCTTTATTCTCAGTTTGTAAAAAATTACCTAATCCATATGGTGTATCATTAGTTATCGAAATTGCCTCTTCTTCAGACTCAAAAGGAATAATGGATAGCACTGGACCAAATATTTCCTCTTTAGCTATTCTCATATCATTACTAACATTTGTAAATACAGTTGGTTTTACATAATAACCTTTTTCAAGATTTGATGGTCTACCCGCTCCACCAGCTACAAGTGTTGCACCCTCGTCAATACCACTTTGAATTAACGACTGTATTTTCTCAAATTGGGATTTATTAATTACAGGTCCTATATGATCTCCTGATTTAGATGGTAAATCTACGCCTATCTTTTTAGCTTCATCTGCAGCTTCCTCAACAGCTTTTTCATAAATTGACTTTTCAACTAACATTCGTGTAGGTGCATCACATGATTGACCAGAATTACTCATTATATTCCTTACACCATCTCTAACAGCATTGGGATATGCATCAGCAAAAATAATATTACCTCCCTTACCACCAAGCTCTAAACAAACTCTTTTAATTGTGTCAGCTGCACTTTTTGAAATTAATTTACCTGCTCTAGTGGAGCCAGTAAATGAAACCATGTCTATGTCAGGATGACACGATATTTGAGATCCAACACCTGCCCCATCTCCATTAACTAAATTAAAAACACCAGCAGGAAAACCTGCTTCATGTATCATTTCAGCAAATAACAAACCAGACAAGGGTGCCATTTCAGACGGTTTTAAAATCATTGTACAGCCAGTGGCAAAAGCTGGTATTACTTTAAGAGCTATTTGGTTAATAGGCCAATTCCATGGTGTGATAAGACCACACACACCAATAGGTTCATAAACTATATAATTATCTGAACTTTCATCAAATTTTTTTTCAAATTCAAATTTTTTTAATCTCAATATGAAATCTTCAATATGTGACTCTCCAGAGGCTGTTTGTGCAGATGAAGCCCAATCTAAGGGAGCACCAAGTTCAGTTGAAATGGCTTGGGTCATCTCATTAAATCTTCTCTTGTAAATCTTTAAGAGTTTTTCAAGTAAAGTTATTCTTTCATCTACAGAGGTATTTTTCCATGAAGTAAAAGCATTTTTTGCCGCCACTACAGCCTTGTTAGTGTCATCTTCATTACCTAAAGATATAGTAACATAAGGTTCTTCTGTAGCTGGATTAATTACATTAAAATCTGAGTTTTTTGATGGAGATACCCATTCACCATTTATATAAAATTTTCTTTTATCAAGCATATTTCAGATTATAACGATAAATAAACAGTTGGTCGATTTATTATATTTCATATTTATTTTTCAAGAGATCCATCTTGGACATATTTTAAAATACGAACCACTTGTTCATTATCAGATACTACAGCAGAAGCTGCTGCATCTACCTCTTTTAAAGCATGTTGATGATCATCACTATGTATAATAACAATTGACTTGTTTAGAGCCGATGCATATCCAGCGTCAAAGGCAGCATTCCATTGTTTGTATTTTTCGCCAAATTTAACAACTACTACATCGCTATCCTTTATAGCTTTTTTTGTGCGAATAGAATTAATATTGGCACCTTTATTGTCTTTCCAAAAATTTTTATCCTCAGGTCCTAATATTTCTACTCCACAATTATCAGAATTTTCATGATTAGTTACAGGAGAAAAAAATTGGATCTTCAAATTGGCAGAATTGCACAATTGAATTAAATCTTCGCGCCAATTAGTGTGAATTTCTCCAGCTAAATAAACTTTAATCATAGTTATAAGTGGTGAGCCCAGCAGGATTCGAACCTGCGACACCCTGATTAAAAGTCAGGTGCTCTACCGGCTGAGCTATGGGCCCGTGTAGAATAATTGTGAACATTTCAAATTTTTGCCAAGAAATCAAGGACTGGTTTTGGTACACTTTTGGAAATATCCCCACCCAACTTGTGTATCTCTTTTATAAATCTCGATGATATAAAATGATATTTTTCTGAAGACATTAAAAAAATAGTTTCAATATCTTTATCAATCGATCTATTCATTCCAGTCATTAAAAACTCATACTCAAAATCTGAAACAGCTCTTAAACCTCGAATAATTAATGAAGCATTTTTTGATTTTACATAGTGTACTAGTAAATTATCAAATTTTTCTACTTTAATTTTTGATAAATCTTTTTCTGGAAGAGATGAGATTGATTGATTGATTAAATTTAATCTATCATCAATAGATATTAGGTGATTTTTAGACTTATTATTTGAAACAGCTATAACTAATTCATCAACTACACTTAAACTTCTTTGAATAATATCGAGATGTCCATAAGTAATTGGATCGAATGAACCCGGATATATACCAATTTTTGACATTTTAATCTTCTAACCTTGCTACAGAGACAATTTTTTCATTTGCATCTACTTTAAATACAGAGACACCTTGGGAAACTCTTCCAACTACTCTGATGTTATCTCCAACATTACACCTTAATAATTTACCAGTATCTGAAATTAAAGCTATATTATCATCCAAATTTACTTTTAATGATTGAATAACTCTTCCATTTTTAGGAGTAACAGTAATATTAGTAACTCCCGATCCACCTCTATTAGTAATTCTGTATTCATAAGCAGAACTTAACTTGCCATAACCATTTTCAGTAATTGATAAGAGATACTCTTCTGTATTTGCAAGTTCTTTAAATTTATTGTTTATTTTTGATATATCTTTTTTAGCCTCGTTTTTTGCTTTTAAATAGGACTCTCTTACATCTATAGATATTTTATTATGAAGTAAACTACATACCGATACAACTTTATCATCTTTAGCTAATTTGATCCCCCTGACACCAGCAGAGCCTAATCCTGAAAACTCTCTTAAATCTTTTGTAGCAAATCTGATTGATTTACCATTTGTTGTTGCAAGCTGTACATCATCATTTTCTATAACAGAAATTACACCAATTAACCTATCTCCTGTTTTAAGTTTAATAGCAGTCTTACCTGTTCTAGATAATTTTCTTGAACCACTCATTGCTACATCTTTTAGTTTATTTTTTCTTATGTTCCCAAGACTAGTAGCAAAAACTAAATTATAATTCTCAAAATCATCAATATCTTTTGGCAATGTAAGAATAGAAGAAATTTTTTCGTTTTTTGTTATTGGAATAAGATTGACTATTGCTTTTCCCCTCGATGTAGGTGTGCCAGCAGGTAATTCATAGGCTTTCATAGAATAAACTTTTCCAACTGAAGTAAAAAATAATATTGTATCACGAGTAGTGGCTGCAAATACTTGTTCAAGAAAATCTTCATCTCGTGTAGTCATAGCTTTTTTACCTTTACCACCTCTTTTTTGAACTTTGTAAGAGGATTTTAAAACTCTTTTTATGTAACCTTGATGGGAAACTGTGACTACAACATCTTCTTCTATTATTAGATCTTCTGTATCTATGTCTTCAATATCATGTTTTTGAATTTCAGTTTTTCTAACTGTAGAAAAATTATCTTTAATTTCTGTCAATTCACTTTTTAATACTTTTAATAGTTGCTTATCTGAATTTAATATTTTGAGATATGTATTAATATCTTCTACAAGTGATTTTAAATTATTAAATAAATCATCTCTTTCTAAAGCTGTTAACTTTTGAAGTCTTAATTCTAGAATAGCCTTAGCTTGTTCCTCATCTAACAGAATCTTAGATCCAGATAACTTAAAAGAAGGGTTTATTAACTTAATGTATTGAGTAACATTGGATTTTACTGTCCATTTTGTTGATAATAATTTTTCTTTAGCCTCTAATGGATTTTTGGATTTTTTAATAAGGTTAATTACTGCATCAATATTATTAACAGCAATTGATAATCCAATTAAAATGTTAGCTTTTTCTCTTGCTTTGTTAAGCTTATATACAGTTCTTTTTGTAATAACATCTTTTCTAAAATTAATAAAATAAGTGAGGCCATCTTTTAAATTAAGAGTTAAAGGCTTTGTCTCTTTCAATGCAAGCATATTACTGCTGAATGAGGTCTTTAAGGGAGTATATTGAAATAGCTGATTTTTTATTATTTCAGGTACAGCAGATGATTTTAATTCAACTACAATTCTAACGCCCTCTTTATTCGACTCATCTCGAATATCGTTAATACCCTCTATCGTTTTATTGTTAACTACGTCAGCAATACGCTCTAAAAGTTTAGATTTATTTTGCAAGTAAGGAATTTCTGTAATTATAATTGCATTTCTATTCTTAATTTTTTCTTCATGAAGTTTAGATAAGACTGTAACGCTTCCCCTTCCTGTTTCATACATTGAGCTTAGACCAGCAGTGCCAGATATAATTCCTCCAGTTGGAAAATCTGGCCCTTTAACGATCTTATGAAGTTGTTTAGAAGTTGTATCTGGTTCATCTACTAGAAGTAAAGTAGCGTCTATAATTTCACCAAGATTATGAGGAGGAATATTTGTTGCCATTCCTACTGCAATACCACTAGCACCATTTACAAAAATATTTGGAAATCTTGATGGTAAAACTTTTGGTTCTGTTAATGTCTCATCGTAATTTGCTCTAAGTTGAACTGTTTCATACTCTAATTCTTCTAACATAAAAGATGAGATTTTATCTAATCTAGCTTCGGTGTAACGCATAGCTGCAGCAGGATCTCCGTCCATAGAACCATAATTTCCCTGGCCATCTATTAAGGGGAGACGCATTGTAAAATCTTGTGCCATTCTAACCATAGACTCATATATTGCAGAGTCACCATGAGGGTGATATTTACCCATAACATCACCAACTATTCTTGCAGATTTTTTATAAGGTTTGTTGTGATGGTACGAAGACTCATACATAGAGTAAAGTATTCTTCTGTGAACTGGTTTTAATCCATCCCTAACGTCAGGTAAAGCTCTAGAGACTATGACACTCATAGCATAATCTAAATAACTTTTTTCTAGTTCATCTGTAATATCTATGTTTGGATATATTTTAGTATCCAAAACATCTAACTGTTTTGTTTTAGTTTTTTTCTTTTTAGCCAATGATTTTTTTAAAAAGGAATGTCATCATCGAGTTGTTCAGCTGTAGATGTTTCTGAACCACCCATTGCTTCGTCTGCTGCTGAGTCTAATTGATTACTATTATTTTCATCACTAACAGATGATTGAGAACGAGTATCTAACATCGTTAATACTCCAGAATAATTTGGAATAACTACTTCAGTGGTGTATTTATCAACACCATTATTATCAGTCCATTTCCTTGTTTGAAGTTGACCCTCTATGTATATCTTTGAACCTTTCCTTAAATATTTTTCACAAATATCAGCTAACTTATCATTAAAAACAACAACTCTGTGCCACTCAGTCTTATCCTCTAACTGTTGGGTATCTTTGTTTCGGTATTTCGTAGAGGTAGCCATTGAAAAACTCGCCAATCTCGATCCAGCTGTGGTCGCTCTAATATCAGGATCTTTACCTAAGTTACCTAGAAGAATTACTTTATTTACTGATCCAGCCATGAATATTTTTATTAAAAGGTAATATTAATATATATTAAAAGCCCTTTAATTGATATCTAATTTAATGGATAAACATTCACCACTTACTCACATTATTGTTCATAATGCCCATGAACATAATTTAAAAAATATAAATTTAAATTTACCAAAAAACAAACTCGTTGTAATAACTGGTGTAAGTGGGTCTGGTAAATCAACATTAGCCTTCGATACAATTTATGCAGAAGGACAGAGAAAGTATATCGAATCACTAAGTGCTTATGCTCGTCAGTTTTTAGATATGATGGATAAACCTAAGGTTGATAAAATAGAAGGTTTGTCTCCTGCTATTTCAATTGATCAAAAAACAACTTCAAAAAACCCTAGATCAACAGTAGGAACAGTTACAGAAATTTATGATTATTTAAGAGTTCTATTCTCAAGAGTTGGTGTACCCTACTCACCCGCAACTGGAAAACCAATCAAAGGCTTAACTAGCTCAGAAATGATAGATGAAGTTAATTACAAATATAATTCAAAAAAAATAATGATTATGTCTCCATTAATTAAAGGGAGAAAAGGAGAGTATAAAAAACTATTTGAGGAATATTTTAAAAAAGGTTACGAGAGATTTTTGATTAATAACAAACTTTATCAAAAAGAAGAATTACCCGAATTAAGCAAAAACTTTAAACATTCTATTAGTGTCGTAATTGATAGAATAGTACCATCAAAAGATAATAGAGATAGATTAGCAAATAGTATTGAAATTAGTTTAAAAGAAAGTGAAGGAAGTGTAGAGGTATTTAATATTGATGATAATGAAATAATTACATTGTCTGATAAATTCATGTGTCCCGTAAGTGGATTTAGTATTGATGAAATAGAACCCAGATTATTTAGTTTTAATAATCCATATGGAGCTTGTAAAACATGTGACGGTCTTGGTGAAATAGATACATTTGATGAAGATATATTGATACCAGATAAAAATTTATCATTTAATGATGGAGCAATAAATTTTTGGTCAGAAAGATCAAAATCACGAATATTTCCAAAGCTAAAAAAAATGTTTAATGCAAAAAAATTAGAAAATGTTATTTGGTCTAAAATACCTAAATCTTTTCAAAATGAGGTTCTTTTTGGTGGAAGACAATTTGATGGTTTAATAAATATTATGGACGATATCTATGATGGTTCATCAAGTTGGTGGAGGCAATGGGAGCTTGAAAAATTTAGAAACTCAAAAACTTGTCATGTCTGTGATGGAAAAAGACTAAATGAAAAAGCACTGTGTGTTAAGATAAATAACATAACCATTTCTGACTTTACTTCTTTAAGCATAGCTAATTCTTTGAAGTGGATTAATGAATTTGAAAATGAATTAAATGATCAGGAAAAACTAATAGCAGCTCCATTAAAAAAAGAAATCTATTCTAGATTAAATTTTTTAAATGAAGTTGGTTTGAATTACCTAAGTTTATCGAGAAAAAGTTCTACTCTATCTGGTGGAGAATCTCAAAGAATTCGATTAGCAAGTCAAATTGGGTCTGGTTTAACTGGAGTTACATATGTATTAGATGAACCATCAATAGGACTTCATCAAAGAGATAATCAAAAACTAATAAATACTCTTAAGAATTTAAGAGATTTAGGAAACACAATAATAGTCGTTGAGCATGATGAGGATATTATAAGAGAGGCAGATTATATAGTTGATATCGGTAAGCATGCGGGTATCAATGGTGGATCTATTGTAGCTAACGGAGAATTTAACAAAATACTAAATAGTAAAGATAGTTTAACTAGTAGCTATATAAGAGGTTTAATTGGTAGGTATCCGCCCACTCTTAATAAAATTCCATCAAAACAATTTATTGAAATTAAAAAGGCAAATGGGAATAATTTAAAAGATGTGACTGTAAAATTTCCTTTAAGTAAGTTTATAACTGTTACTGGTGTATCTGGAAGTGGAAAGTCAACATTAATTAATGAAACTTTGTATGGAGCCACTAATAACAGAATTTATGAAAAAATTATAAAAACACTCCCTTATGAGGACATTAAAGGAATAGAAAATATTGATAAAGTTATAAATATTGATCAATCACCAATTGGAAGAACACCTAGATCTAACCCAGCTACCTATGTTGGGCTTTTTACACCAATAAGAGAATGGTTTGCAAATTTACCAGAGGCTAAAGTTAAAGGTTTTAAGCCTGGCAGATTTTCATTTAATGTTAAAGGAGGTAGGTGTGAGAGTTGTGAGGGTGATGGATTAAAAAAAATTGAAATGCATTTTTTAGCTCCTGTATATGTTAAATGTGAAGTTTGTAACGGAAGAAGGTATAACAAGGAAACATTAAGTATTCAATACAATAAAAAAAATATTAATGATATTTTATCAATGACAGTAGATGATGCTGAAGAATTTTTTATTAATAATCCACAAGTATATTCAAAGCTTAAAACACTAAAAGATGTTGGTTTAGGGTATATTTCTATTGGTCAATCAGCAACAACACTTTCCGGTGGAGAAGCTCAAAGGATTAAACTCTCTAAAGAATTATCAAAACGTCAAACTGGCAAAACACTTTATATTTTAGATGAACCTACAACTGGACTTCACTTTGATGATATAAAGAAACTTTTAGAGATACTTCATAAATTAGTTTCTTACGGAAATACTGTAATTGTAATAGAACACAACTTAGATGTTATTAACACGAGTGATTGGATTATAGATCTAGGACCTGAGGGTGGAGAAAAAGGTGGGAATATTTTATTTGAAGGTAAACCAAAGGATCTCATTAAGAATAAAAATAATCAAACAGGTATTTATTTAAAAAAATATCAAGAGTCTCTTGCTTTAAGCACTGCTTCATAATTCAAATCCCCCACTATTCCAAGCACCAGAAATAAAGAAGAGAAAGTTCCAATCAAAACTCCAAAAATAAAAACTATTGGCATTTCAGTTAAATTGACAGGTGCTAGAAAAACCAGACATAATAATGCCAATATAGTTGTGAAACTTGTCAATATAGTTCTTCGAAGATTTAATTTGATTGAGTTGTTAACATTAGTTTCAAAATTATCTTTATTTTCCTCGTTTGAAGTTAAACTTCTAAGCCGATCAAATAAAACTATAGTATCGTTTATGCTGTAACCTGCAATTAGTAGCAAAGCTGCTATCATTGTTAAATTAAATTCAATATTAAATAATGACATAAAGCCTATAGCTACAAAAACATCATGTAATAATGCGAATATACCTGATGCTGCAAACTGCCAATCAAACCTTATCCAAACATAAACAGCTATTACCAACAAAGAAGATGCTAAAGCATAAATAGAATTTTTTATAAGTTCTTCACTAAAAGTTGGTTCTATATACTCAGAGAGTAATATTTCAATATCAGGATTTTGATCAATTATATTTTTTATTTCTTCAATAAAAACAGGATTATTATCACCTGACTCTATTCTGATACTGAAAACATCACTGCCAACCTCTCTTTTAATTAAGACTTCTCTGTCAGAGTCTATAAAATCAAAGTATTCATTAAGCTGATTAGTTGTTAAGTTTGATTTTACCTCAAAGTTTAATCCACCTTTGAAATCAATTCCCAAATTTAATCCTTTAAAAAAAATAATTATAATTGTTAAAATTATAAGAGTAAGATTTATTTTTAAAAGAATAAAAATTAATCATCTTTGAAGTCCAAGGTATTTTATTGAAGTAATATTAATAAATAATTTTAGTATTATGTAAGTAACTATTAAAGAGGATATAATTCCAATAATTAATGAAATTGAAAAACCTCTAATAGGCCCAAAACCAAAAGCAAATAAAAAAATAGCTGCGAATAATGTTGTTAAATTAGAGTCAAGAATTGTTACATAGGCAGAATTGAAACCATGGTTTTTAGGGTCTTCAATATTATGTTTAAAATTTTCTCGAATTCTTTCAAATATTAAAACATTTGCGTCTACACACATTCCTATTGTTAATACTATTCCAATAACACCAGGTAATGTTAATGTTGTGTTTAATAAGGACATCATTGCAAAAAGTAGAGACAGACAGCTAATAATTGTGATAACTGTAAAAAATCCTGAAATTCTATAATAAATAATCATAAAAAGAGTAATAGCTATAAGAGCTATTATTGATGCTATAACTCCTTTCTCTACACCTTCTTGTCCAAGAGTTGGGCCTATTTGTTTTTCTTGAATTATTTTTATTTGAGTGGGTAAAGATCCAGACTTTAAAATGATTGCAAGATTATTAGCAGTTTCATTTGTAAAACCTCCAGATATTTGACCACTGCCGCCAGTAATTGACTCTCTTATAACGGGAGCAGTGATTAAAGAACCATCAAGAACTATTGCAAATCTAGAACCGACATTTTCAGAAGTCATTTTCGCAAAAAGATCTGAACCCTCTTTATTAAAAGAAAAAGCAACGACTGGTTCATTTTGATTATATTGAAGTGATGCATCTTGAATAAAGTCACCAGTTATATTTGGAATTTCTTGAACTCTAACTTGTTCACCAGTTTCTTCATTTATAAAAGTCTTAGAACCAACTATATTATTTTTTTCAAGGTGCAATGTTAATTTAGCCGTTTTGGAGATTACTTCTTTGACGTTATTATCCAAATCACCAGGTATTTCTAATAAAATTTTATTTAATCCTACTTTTTGTATAGATAATTCTTTATTACCAAGAAAATCAACTCTTGACCTGACAATTTCGACTGCATTTAAAGTCATATCTGACAATGATTTATTAAAACTTTGTTTAGAAAAAATATAACTATTTTCCTTAT
>CACIPV010000006.1 GCA_902588615.1 uncultured Alphaproteobacteria bacterium
ATTTTAAGGTTTTTTCAATCGTTGATAATTTAATACCAGCCATACAAGAAATTACCAAGGTTTCTTTTGAAAGATATTTCTGGAATTGATTTCCAGAAGTTAGGAATGTTTTTGGTCGAATAAGAAAAAATATATAATTATAGTCGTTATTGAAATTTAATATTTTTTTTTTTAAATTAATATTTTTTATTACACCTTTCGAATTTAATGCATGAATGTTCACAGAGTTTAGTAGTTTTTTTGATAATAAGGATTTAGCTAGGTGTCCAAAACCTATAAAAAGTACTTTTGGCTTAAGCGTGGCCGACAATTTTTTGATTAATTAAAATTTGAGTAGTCTCGACAACTTTATCGCCTTTTAGTAACACGGAAACAAGGTGATTAAATTCAGATAATATATGTTCTAAATAACTTCTAATATCTCCTGTAGTTACTTTTCCTGAAATTGGGAGACTATGTCTATAAATAATTTTATTATTGTTATTTTGTTTAAGTGTACCAATAACAAGACTATTGTTAATTTTATTCATATGATTGGTAAGAAAGCTATATTCATAATTATCAATGCTAAATGATGATATAAGCACTTTTAAATCATCAATCCATTGAAAATCCATTATTACTTTTTGTTCATGGATCTCCGTTAAAAGAGAAATATCGTTGTTTTCGTTGTTTTTAGATATCTTTTTAACATTGAAAATGTCTTCGAGAATAGAAATAGGGCTAGAATCAATGTTTTTTTGTGTCATACACAATATGTATCACATTACTTATCTTAGTAAATACTATATGTTGTATTTAATTGCTCAATATTGTTTAAATTTAATCTTTTCTGTTGATTAAATATTTCTTTAATTTTTTAAAATCTGATTTGAAATCCTTAAAAATTTGGGCAACTTCAACTGAATTATAAAGTATTTTTGATAACTTTAGATAAAGTTTATCCTTGTGTGACACGTAAGTTGTATTATTAGTTTTTAGAGTGTTTGAATATCCTAGTTTTTTATCGCCAGTAGCTTTTGAGCTGTTCGGTTTAACCATAAGGTGGTACAGCATATCTTATATTCTTGGATTTATTTACTTTTATTTTTTTGCATATAATAATTTAAAGCATTTTGGTTTGGATAAAAAAAAACTAGAAGACTTATTTTTTTATTTATTTATTTCAGTCATAGTTGGTGGAAGATTAGGCTATGCAATTTTTTATAATTTGAATTTTTATATTCAAAACCCTTTTGAAATATTAAAAGTTTGGCAGGGGGGTATGTCATTCCATGGAGCTTTAATTGGTATTATCTTAACAACTATTATATTTTCAATAAAAAAAAATATTTCTATTTTTAAACTTTCTGATCTTTTAAGTATAACTGCTCCATTTGGAATTTTTTTAGGAAGAATTTCTAATTTTCTTAATAAAGAATTAATAGGAAAGCCAACAGAATTTTTTTTAAGCGTTCGTTACCCAAATGAGGATTTTTTTAGACATGTATCCCAAATATATGAAGCCGTATTTGAAGGATTAATACCAGCTATTTTACTACTATTATTCTATTATAAATTTAGAGTAAAAAATGGGTTTATAACATCTTTCTTTTTAATTAATTATGGATTATCTAGAATTATAATTGAAAATTTTAGAGTGCCTGACATTCAAGTAGGCTTAAAGTTTAATTTATTATCTCAGGGTCAACTATTATCAATACCAATTGTCATACTTGGTTTTTATTTTCTATATTTATGTCAATACAAGCAAAGATAGATACCCTCATCAAATCAGTTGGTTCAATCAACATTCAAGATTTTGTAGAAATCTCTAATTTTGACAAAAACTCAGGCTTCTATAATAAACCAAATATTGAAAAAATTGGCAAAGATGGTCAGTTCATAACATCTCCTGAAATATCCTCTTTATTTAGCATAGCCCTTTCTAATCAGTTTTTAAAAGAATTTCCAAAGGCAAAAAATGTAAATTTATTGGAGTTAGGACCTGGTAATGGGATACTCACATTAGATATTTATCATTATCTTAAATCAAAGAATATCAATGTTAATAACGTTACTTTATTAGAAAGAAGTGATTATTTTAAACAAAAAATTTTTGAAAGATCTGATGTAAAAGTTAATTTTATAGAAAACATATATGATTATGAAATAGATAACGAAGATATTGTTTTTATTTACTCTAACGAATTCTTTGACACCTTTGGTTCTAAGCAATTTATATTTAATAACGGTGATTTTAATGAAATAAAAATAACAAAAAAAAATAATAAATATTTTTTAATTCAAGATAGTGTGGCGATATCTAGAGAATTAATAGATCGCTATTCAAAATACAAATTTAAAAATAATGATATACTTGAGCATTCAAATTTAATTCTGAATATATTAAGTGATATTCAAAACTTAAATTGCAAAAATTATTTTTTTACTACAACTGATTATGGCTACACGAAATTGCCATTAAAAAGCACTTTAAGATTATTATCGAGCCATAAAAAATTGGACTTATTTGAAAAATTTGAAAACGTAGATTATTCTTTCGGGGTTAATTTCGAGTTATTAAAGGATTTTTTTATTAGTAGAAAACCACAAATCATAAACCAAAAAGATTTAATTTGTAATAATCTCCCAAACGAATACCTAAAATCAAGTAATAAGAATATTGGAGAAATTATTGAGTTAATTAGTGGAGAAAAATTTAATGACATGGGTCAAGTATTTTTGAATCTCTCTTTTAAAAATGATGAAACAATCAGTAAAATTTAAGTTTTTTAATAATAAAAACGGAAAATCAAAGGGAATTTATAATTCTCTTAATTGCGGATTAAAGTCAAGAGATAATAAAAATAATGTAAAAAAGAATATTGAAATTGCTAAAAATCTCATATCTAAAGAAAATAAAGTATTAATTATTCCTAACCAATCACATTCAAGCAAATGTCTTATAGTTAGAAAAAATAAATCTGTTTACAATTGTGATGGTGTTGTAACACGAGATAATAAATTTATTCTTGGTATTACGACAGCTGATTGTTTGCCAATAATATTTATTGATTACCAAAATAAAATCATAGGAATTTGCCATGCAGGATGGAGGGGTTTAAAAAGAAATATTATCGAAAATACCATAAAGAAAATGCTTCAAATTGGCTCCAAAAAATCAAATATAAGGGTCTTTATTGGGCCTTGTATTAGAAAGAACTCTTACGAGGTATCTCGAGAATTCATAAATGTTATGAAATTTAAAGTTAAAGGTATATGGACTAAAAAAGATGATAAATATTATTTTGACCTTCCTAAACTTGCTAAACGTAAATTAAACGGTTTAGGAATTTCTGAAATTGTAGACTCAAAAATAGATACTTTTAAAAATATAAAATATTTTAGTTATCGAAGAAGTATTCATCTCAAATATAGAGATTATGGGAGAAATTTAAGCTTGGTATCTATAATTTAACTTTGTATGGATATACATTTTACTATATAACCAAGCTAACTAATGAAAATTATTTCTGGAAATAGTAACATTGAGTTATCTAAAGAGATTTCAGAATATCTAAAAATTCAATTATCTGAAACAACTATGACAAGGTTTTCTGATAAAGAAATATTTGTTGAAATTGGTGAAAATGTTCGAGGAGAAGATGTTTTTTTAATTCAAACAACTTCTTTCCCTGCTAATGACAATTTAATGGAATTATTAGTAGCAATTGATGCTCTTAAACGTGGATCTGCAAAAAGAATCACTGCTGTTTTGCCATATTTTGGTTATGCAAGACAGGATAGAAAAACAGGACCAAGGACTCCTATATCTGCAAAATTAGTAGCCAATCTAATTACCACAGCTGGTGCAAATAGGGTTTTAACAATGGATCTACACGCAGGTCAAATTCAAGGTTTTTTTGATATCCCCTTAGACAACCTTTATGCAACTAACTTGTTCATGAATGACATTAAATCAAATAAAAGAGATGAAAATCTTGTATTTGTCTCTCCAGACGTCGGAGGTGTTTTAAGAGCTAGAGCATTTGCAAAAAAACTCGACGCTGATTTGGCTATAATTGATAAACGAAGAGACGCCCCAGGTGTGTCTAATGCTATGAATGTCATAGGCTCGGTTGATGGAAAAAAATGTATAATTGTTGATGATTTGGTTGACTCAGGAGGAACAATTTGTAATGCGGCTAAAGCTCTTAAAGAGAACGGAGCGACAGAGGTTTATGGATACTGTTCTCATGGTGTTTACTCTGGAAAGGCTTTAGATAACATAAATAATTCAGTTTTAGAGGAAATGGTTTGTACCAATACAATCAAACCCACTTTTGAAGTACCCCCATCAATGAGGTATTTATCTGTAGCTCCACTTTTTGGTGAGGCTATAAAGCGTATTAATAACGAAAGTTCTATATCTTCTCTGTTTGATTAATCTAGGATTTTGTTGTATAAACTCAGCCTATGAAAATCAGTGGAAATATCCCAGCTAAAGAGCGAAAAAAAGGAAATACTAACCCATATTTTAAAGAGGGTTTGGTACCGTCTATTATTTATGGTGGAAACACTGACCCTGTAATGGTTGCAGTTGACACTATTCAGCTTAAAAAAAGATTTGATGAGGGTGGCTTCTACTCAAAAATATTTGAAGTCGAATTTGGTGATAAAAAAGAAGCAGTTATTGTCAAAAGTATTCAAAGACATAAAGTTAAACACAACCCCATACATGTAGACTTTCAAAGGGTGGATGAAAAAACAAGAATCGTAATATCAGTCCCTGTTGAATTTACCAACCAAGAGTTATCTCCTGGATTAAAACAAGGTGGTATCTTAAACGTTGTTCGAAGAGAAATCGAGTTGTCTTGCCTTGCTAATAATATACCAGAAAAATTTGTTATCTCTCTTGAGGGCAAAGAAATTGGTGATGATATCAGATTAAGTTCTGTGACTTTGGGTGAGGGAATGAAACCCACTATTCAAGGTAGAGATTTTATGTTAGCTACAGTTCAGGCTCCAAAGGTTGAAAAAGAACCAGAACCAGAAGAAACCGAAGAGACAACTGAATCAGCAGAAAAAACTGAAGATAAGAAAGAAGAAGAAAAAGCAGCCGAATAATATAGTCTATCTATATGCTTACTTTATATTGCTTAGGCAATCCAACAATTAAACATAAAAATAATAGGCATAACGCTGGACTATTACTTGGAGAATTTCTAGTAGATAAATTAGAACTCAAACTAAAAAAGTTCAAGAACTTTAAACTTTCTAATTCTTTTCTTCTTGATGGACAAAAATGTCAAATCGCTTTATCTGAAAGTTATATGAATGAATCCGGAGACGGTATTCTGAGTCTCAAAACAAATAAACTCAATAAATCAGATGAGATATTTGTTTTATATGACGAATTAGATTTGGATTTAGGGGAGATAAAAATTAAATTTGCGGGAGGAAACGCTGGTCATAATGGGTTAAGGAGTATCAGTAGTAAAATTGGAGATAGCTATTGGAAACTTAGGATTGGAATTGGACATCCTGGTAATAAAGATAAGGTGACTAGACATGTGCTGGGTAACTTTAATACAGAAGAAAAGAAGCGGCTCATCTTATTATTTGAAGTTATATTCTTAAACCTATCGCAGATATTTGTATCGAAACATTTATCCAATTTAGGCATTTAAATGAAGTGCGGAATTATAGGTCTACCAAATGTTGGCAAATCAACATTATTTAATGCTTTATGCGAAAATGAGCAAGCTCTAGCAGCCAATTATCCTTTTGCAACAATTGACCCAAATAGCTCTTTAGTGCGAGTACCGGATGATAGAATTCAAAAAATTGCTGCAATATGCAACCCACAAAAAATAATTCCTGCAGCTTTTGAAATAGTTGATATTGCAGGTCTAGTAAAAGGAGCCTCCAAAGGAGAGGGTCTTGGGAATGCTTTTTTATCTCATATTCGCTCAGTTAATGCGTTATTTCATATTGTAAGATGTTTTGAAGATGATGATATACAACACGTTGAAAATAGAATTAATCCTCTCGAAGATATAAAAATAATTAATGCTGAATTAGCTTTATCTGATCTAGAAATCTTAGAAAAAAATTATCAGAAACTAAAAAAAACTCAAAAAACAGATGATGATAAAAAAAAGATATTGATAATTGAAAAAGCTATAGATCTTATTTCTAAAGAAAAAGGATTTTTGAACAACTTAAATAAAGATGAGATTAAATATTTGCATATCTTTCAACTTATATCTATTAAACCTGTTGTATATGTTTGCAATGTTGATGAAAATTCATCTGTAAACGGAAATGCATACACTAAGTCTATTGAGGAATATTCTAAATTGAATAACTCAGAGACATTGATTGTAAGTGCTAAAATTGAGTCTGAAATTTCACAAATAAACGATCATGAAGAAAAAAAAATGTTTCTTGACAGTATAGGTCTTAAAGAAACTGGTCTTAAAAGAGTTATTAAAAAAGGTTATGAACTTTTAAATTATATAAATTTTTTTACTGCTGGTGAAAAAGAGCTAAGAGCATGGACGATTATTAGAGGTACGTTAGCACCAAATGCTGCTGGAGAAATTCATAGTGATATGGAGAAAGGTTTTATAAGAGCTGAAACGATTTCTTATGATGATTACATCCAGTATAAAGGAGAGAGTGGCGCGAAAGAAAAAGGAAAGTTAAGATTAGAGGGAAAAGAATACATAATTAAAGATGGCGATATTGTCCACTTTTTATTTAATGTTTAATATCTCTCCAAATTTGTTGTTTAGAAATATAGGCTAACACGAACAATACCAATAAAAATAGTATTACTTTTAAACCCATTCTCTTACGATCCTCTAAACTTGGCTCGGCTGCCCAAGCTAAAAAAGTTGTAACATCTGTTGTCATTTGATCCATTGTACTTTCAGTTCCATCATCATAATCAACAAGACCGTCAGACAAAGGAGATGTCATAGCAATTAGATTACCTGCCATAAATTTATTGTAGTGTTGACCTTTTGGAACTTTAATATCCTCAGGTGGATCAACATAGCCAAGCAATAAAGCTTTAATGTAATCAGCACCTTTAGGTCTTGCTTTAACTATTAAAGATAAATCAGGCGGGTAAGCACCGTTATTCGCCGCTCTAGCAGCCTTTTCATTTAAATATGGGTTAACAAACTGATCTGAAGGAATTCCGTCTCTTTCGAACATTTCTCCTTCGTCATTTGGTCCATCTAAAACTAAGTGTTCGGCTGCAATAGCTTTTATATGATCTTCACTAAAACCAAGGTCCGCTAAATTTCTATAAGACAGATAATTCATGGAGTGGCATCCCGCGCAAACTTCTCTATAAACTTTTAAACCTCTTTGAGCTGAGGCACGATCATATGTTCCGAAAAATCCTTTCCAAGACCAATCATATTTTGGAATATCAATTTTTGCTCCAGCGCCATACAAATTGAAACTAAAGAGTAGAAAAATGGCCAGTAGAGCTTTTCTCATATTAAGCTTTTTTACTTTGCAAATAATTTGTAATAGTTAGAGGTTGTCGTGGTGTTTCTAAAAATCCTACAAGTGGGGCTAAAACAAATATAAATAAAAACCAATATGCAGTCCCAATCCTTGATATAAGTACATAAAGACCCTCAGCAGGTTTACCTCCAACATACATAAGAATCAAAAAGTTTACTGCAAACAAGAGAACGCAGTATCTCCAGATAGGTCTAAATAAACATGATCTAACTTTAGATGTGTCAAGCCATGGTAATAAGCCTAATGCTAAAATGGAACTAAACATAGCTATCACACCACCTAGTTTATCTGGGATAGCTCTAAGTATTGCATAGAAAGGTAGAAAGTACCACTCAGGCACAATATGTGCAGGAGTTACCATAGGGTTAGCTTTAATGTAATTATCGGAGTGACCTAAAATATTTGGATAATAAAAGAGAATAAATGCCAAAATTATAAAGAAAAATATTGTAGCATTTAGATCTTTAATAGTTACGTATGGATGAAAACTCACTGTTTCATCCCAGCTTTGAGGCTCTGTGCCAGTCGGATTATTTGAACCAGTCATGTGCAACGTAATTACGTGAAACACAACTAAACCGACAATTGCGAAAGCTAATAGCCAATGAAGAACATAAAAACGATTAACAGCTGAGTCACCAACGGTGAAGTCACCAAGAAGTAATGTGAGTATAGCATCTCCTACAACAGGAATAGCTGAAAAAAGATTAGTTATAACTGTTGCCCCCCAATAAGACATCTGGCCCCATGGGAGTGTATATCCTAGAAATGCAGTTGCCATCATGAGCATGAACATGGTCAAACCAAAAATGTAGACTAACTCTCTAGGTGCCTTGTATGATCCAAAATATAAAGCTCTAAATATGTGTATAAAAGTTGCTATAAAGAAAAAGGAAACTAAGTTGGCATGTAAATATCTAATTAACCAACCAAAACTAACGTCTCTCATGATCCTTTCAACAGAGTCAAAGGCATCATCGGCTGAGGGCTTATAGTGAAACCCTAAAAAAATTCCAGTTAAAATTAGTCCTATAAGGCAAAACATAGCTATACCACCAAATGACCAAAAGTAATTTAGTGATTTGGGGACAGGAAACTTCAAATATTCTGCTTCCATCATTCTTATAAGAGGAAGTCTAGAGTCAATCCAACCTTTTATACCAGTATATGGTGAATTTAGTGTTTTTTTATAACCTTGTAATTCATTTGAACTCATTAAATTATCCTATCTTTATTCTGTTATCAGTTAAAAAAACGTAAGGTGGAACAGGTAAGTTAGTCGGAGCTGGTCCTTTTCTTATTCTGCCAGAGGTATCATAATGAGAACCATGACAAGGGCAAAACCATCCGCCATAATCTCCTTTTGTATCCGAAGCTTTTTGTCCAAGAGGTACACAACCTAAATGAGTACAAACACCTAATACAACTAACCAATTATCTTTTTGAACTCTAGCAGAGTCCTCCTCTGCATCTGGCAGATCTTCTAAAGAAATATTTCTAGCACTGTCAATTTCACTTTTTGTTCGATGCTTTATAAAAACAGGTTTACCTCTCCATATTACTGTCAAACTCTGGCCCTCTTCCAAGGGAGATAAATCTATTTCAGTTGATGCCAAGGCTAGAGTATCTTTGCCTGGATTCATGCTTGATATAAAAGGAATAAGTAAGCTTGCAGCGCCAACCCCTCCTAGAGTCATTGCTGATAATTTAATAAAATCTCTTCTTGGTTTTTTACTATCTGACATTTGGGTTTAAATCTAAGTAGATTTTATTGGTAAGATGTAGCATAAGTAGTAGTCATCATGACGCATAAATTTGCAATTTGTCTCTATCAGCCCGATATGCCTCAAAATCTTGGTGTAATTATCAGAACCGCTGCTTGTTTAGAGTTTCCCCTTCACATAATCAAACCTTTGCCTTTCTCCATGACAGATAAAAGATTTAAAGGCGCTGTGATGGATTACATAGACCATTGTGAAATTGTAAATCACGAAAATTGGGATAATTTTTATTTATATTCAAAAAAAAATAACAGAAGAATAATCTTAGCCACTACTAAAACCCACAATAATCTTTATGAGTTTAAGTTTGAAGATAATGATATTATTTTATTTGGAAAAGAAACAGCAGGTGTACCAGAAACAATTCATAATACTGTCAATAACAAAATAACGATACCGATAAGCAGCAAAACAAGGTCATTAAATCTTGCTACCTCTGTTGCAATTGTCGTTTCATCTATTAAAGCTGATTTTTAAGATAAAAAATCTAAAAATTGCCTCAGCTCATTATTCGCTTTTAAAAAAGTAATGGTATTTTTTGGAAATGGCATCTTGTAAATCTTATTAAGCTCTTGTGATATTTTTTTTTCTTTTACAAAATCTGTAATATTTTTTGAGAGTAACATTATAGCTTCCAAATCAGCTGGAAAGGTTTTTGTATTTTCAAATAATGAAAGAAACCTGATATATCTTATTGCCCTTAGATAATCTTTTTGAATTTGTACAATTGGGTCAAAAATAAACTTTAAGTAGTTATTTTTAAAATGCTCAACACCTGAATAAAAATCGAACACCTCCCCGATTAAATTTATGTATATGCTATTAAATGTAAAATCTCTTCTTAAAGAGTCCTCTTTAATACTCAAGGCATTAGCAATTTTTGAATGTCTTCCAGATGGGGCTACATCTTTTCTAAATGAATTTATCTGGAACTCAAAATCACCTAATTCGAACGATATACTTTTATAAGCTTGATAATATTTTGCACTATCATATTTATCTAAAATTTTATCGACCGTTCGATCATCTAATTCTGGAATAACTACATCAATATCTTTGTTTTCGTGATTATCTGATAATAAAGACCTAGTAGCTCCTCCAATAAGATAAATATCCTCTTTTTCAAATGGAAGCATACTGCAGATTTCATCAAAATGAGAAATATTAGAGATTTTTTCTACTTTTTTTTTTAAATTCATCTTCTAATTTAATTCCATGAGTTCTAGCCATCTTTGCTCTTTATTTTCCAATTCTATTTGGAGAGAGCCTAATTTTTTAGTTGTGCTAATAAATAACTCATAGTCCTTTTTATAAAGATCTGGTGCCTCTATGATTTTTTCAAAATGAACAATTTCTTCTTTCAAAAGGTCTATTTGCTTGGGTAAATTATTAAGCTCATATTGTAATTTAAAGGTTAACTTTTTTTTATGTAAATTTTTTAAATTTATATTTTTCTTTTCAGATTTATTTTCATTTTGAGAATAGTTATTATTATCATTTTCAAGAAGATCTTTATTTTTTAAGAAGTCATGATAGCCACCATTAAATAACAAAACATCACCATTTCCTTTGAAAAATAATATTTTATTTACTAATTTGTCTAAAAAATCTCTATTGTGTGAAACAACTACGAGAGTCCCGTTGTAATTTGAAAGTATAGACTCTACTAAATCTAAAGTATCAATATCTAGGTCATTAGTAGGCTCATCTAAGATTAAGCCACTTTTAGGATTTGATAAGACTTTTGATAAAAGTAGTCGATTTTTCATTCCACCAGATAAACTCCCGACAGGATCATTTGCTTTAGATGGATCAAAATGGAAATCTTTTAAATAACTGCATACATGTCTCTCTTTACCTTGCGTTTTTAAGTAATCGCCACCAGAGGGGACTAAGACCTTCTTTATTGGTAAATTGTCTTTTAAATCATTTCTTAATTGGTCAAAATATGAAAACTCTAACTCTTTTCTTAATTTTAAAGTTCCCGATTTTAAATTCAGTTCATTAAGCAAAATTTTTAAAAAAGTTGTTTTTCCAGATCCATTACCTCCCAAAAGACCAATTCTATCTTTTTTGCTTATTTTTAAATTAAAGTTTTTTAAAATAAAATTTTTATTATTTTCTTCATAGTAAAATTCTGCATTGTGAAACTCTGCAACATTTTTAAAATTCTTTGAATTCTCATAAATTTGATTAATTTCAATCTTTTTTGTAGCTTTTTTAAATTCGCTAATATCTTTGTCTAAATTTTCCTTTAAGTCTCTAGCTTGTTCTAACCTTCTGGTATTTCTTTTAACTCTTGCTTTAACTCCTTTATTAGCCCAATTCACCTCTAAATTGACAAATTGCTTCCTATTTTGTAGTTCTCTCTCTTCTTGTGATAAAAGAGTCTCAGACCAATTATCAAAATCACTATAACCTTTGTAGTTTATTTTTATTTTAGATCGATCTATCCATAATATTTTATTTGTAAAGTTTTTTAGAAATTGTCGATCATGACTTACACATAAAATTGCACAATCTAGTTTTTTTAAATAATTTTCTAGCCAAACAATTGTGTCCAAGTCTAAATGATTAGTTGGTTCATCTAATAGCAAAAGATCAGATGGTTTGATTAAATTTTTGATTAGCCCTACTCTCCTTTTTTGCCCCCCAGATAAATGTTTAATTAAACTGTTTTTATCAATACTTAAATTATTGCAAAATATATCTATCTCATAATTATTATCTTGATTTTTGATTACAGATAAAATTTCTTGCTCAACGGTGTTATTATCATCATTTAATACAAAATTTTGGTTGAAATAATTTATAGCAAAATTATCAATACTCCATTTTTCACCAGCATCAATATCATGTTGACCTGATATGACATTCATTAGGGTTGATTTCCCTGCCCCATTTTTACCAACAAGCGCAATAAAATCTTTTCGATGAATATTTATATCAAGTTCCTTTAAAATTTCTTTTTTATGATAACTAACTGATCCCTCTTTAAGTGAAAATAAAAGTTGTTTCATATTATTTCAATTTATAGCTTAGATATGGCTGGGGCGGTAGGATTCGAACCTACGCATGCCGATACCAAAAACCGGTGCCTTACCGCTTGGCTACGCCCCATCAGGATTTAAAGAACTTATCCGAAATAAGAGGATTTTTCAATTCTAACTGAAGGATAAAATTTATTAATCTCCCTAAAAATCGACCTTTCTTTTGCGATTTTCTTGAAAGATACAAAAATTGAAGATCCACTACCACTCATGCCAAATTTTAAGAAATCTTTCCTATAATCCAAAAGGAACATAAATAATTCTTTAAACTCTTTATTTAGCAACATGGATGAACTTGTTAAGTTATTTTGAGAGATTAGTTGTTTTTTTGCTCCCATATTATGGTTTTTAAAATAATTATAAATTTTTTTAGTTAAATTTTTTTGTGAAGGAAAAATTAAGTAAACTTTCCTCCAATAATATTTTTTTGCCTTGAGGTATTTATACTGACTTAATCCATCAATTATTTTTGGATATTTATCTTTAAAAATAATTACATCTGAACCAATTAAAGGTGCGTCTTTTTCAAAGTTTTTTGAAGTAATTTGATGATATTTATATAGAAATTTTAAAATTGAGGCTGCATTTGAGGATCCGCCTCCTAATCCATAACCAACTGGTATTTTTTTGTAAACTAAAAATTTTAATTTTGTTTTAGTTTTGTATTTTCTATCAAAAAATAGAATTGATTTTTCTATAATATCATTATTCAATTTGATTATTTTTTTATTTTGATCGTAATAAGTAATTTGTAACTTTGTAGAATTAGATACCTTAATTAAATCATTTAATTTTAAAAGAACGACTTTAGATGAAATCTTATGTTTTTTGATAATTTTGTCATAATATTTAATTTTTAAATCAAGATTTATTTTAGCATAGCTTGTTAATTTACTTATTTTCATTTCTGCCTAAAACTTCCTCGTATTTAAAATAATCTTTATGAAATAGTATAATTTTATTATCTAAAAATTTTGACTCTTTGTATCTGCCTAATTCATAATATATTTGAGATAAATGATCTATTATTTCTGGCTCTGAGGGTTCAAGTTGATAAGCATCATAAATCCATTTTTCTGCCAAATCTAAGTTATCTTTCTTAAAATAAAGCCATCCCAAACTATCAAGTATAGCCCCATCATTATAATTTGAGTCTTTTACTGCCTTTTTAAGCATACTTTCTGCAAGATCTAATTTTCTATCATTCTCAACCCACAAATATGCAAGATAATTTAATATGTAAGGATATGAACTTTCAGATATATCAATACTTTTTTGGATAATTTCTTCAGCTTTTTTAATTTCATTATTTCTCTCTAACAAAATACCATATTTAAAAAGATGAATTGCATCATCAGAATTCTCTAAAATACTCATGCAACACTCGTTTATAAAATCTAAAGCACCACTATTATCATTTAAAAAGTACATTTCCATCGCAACAAGAAATGATAACTCTAGATTTATCCAATCAGTTTGATGATCACTATTATTTATAAAATACACTAAGTCACTCATATCAGTGTCTAATTCAAATGATGTTGAGATATAAAGGTAGTTTTTAAAAAAATTAAAATTTTTGTCAGTTGGGGTAAAATTTTTAATTAATTTTAGTATTTCTATACTTGGATTTAATTCTGCTAAAAATGAAATTTTTTTATAAAGATAATAATCACTATTATCTGGATTTATTTCGATTAAATAAGATAATAAAGCAAGTGCTTTTTTATACTCACGCGCATAAAAATAATAAGTGCTAGTTTGAAATAGTTGAAGATATATTATGTCTTCATAATCCTTAACTACGTAATTTTGATCTAATTGTATAGACAAATTATTAAAAGAAGTTGATGACTGAATAAAATCAGACAGTGGAAAATTAATGTTATGATAATTGAAAATATTATCCATAACATTTAATTCTTTAGAATTAAAGATAGAGAGTGTTTCTTTATTTGATGTTATTTCTTCATTAATTTTTTTTAAATTGTTGAGGTCATTTTGATGATGATAGTAAAAAATAGTATTGATATATCTTAAATTTGTAAAGCGACTATCAATTTCATTCAAATTTTCTAAATTATTTTGAACATTGTGTTTATTACAAAAAGTCATCCAAAAGTTTATGCTTTTTAGTATAGCCTCTTCAAAAATATAAATTTGTTTTTTGTCAGGAATATTTAAGCATTTGTCATCACCAAGATTCTTTAGAAAAAGAACAATTTCATGAATAAACCCACTTTCAATTTCACTAATATTATCAAAAGTATAATTTCCTATAATAATATTACTTAGTAAGGTTGAAGTATGGTCATTTGAAAAATTATATTTGGGTAATTTTTCCCAAATTAAATAATCATTATTGTATTCAGAATAAATTGAACTTAGAAGTTGATTTTCGAAAGTATTTTTTAATTGAGACCCATATGCATATACAATAAATCCAAAAAAACATATAAAATATAAACTAAAAGATAATTTTTTAATCATGAATAACCAAGACTACCAAAAAAATATTCTTTTGGAATTGATGAATCTGGAGGAATTTCAAGTAAAAAAATCTCAAAATGATTCCGATAACCAAATAAATATAGATATTATCAATAGTCCAAGCAAAGCAACCAGTATTGAGCAAATAGAGGATTTTTTAAAAAATGAATTATTAAAGTTAAATATTAATCAACCAATCAATCTTGTAGAAGGTGATAAAAATTCGAAGATTTTATTTTTTTACGGTAAATGTGACATTACTGATGAAAAGATAATAGATAAAGCAAGTGGTGAGTTATTCGACAAAATGCTTTCCTCCATAAAATTAGATAGGAAACAAATAAGCTTAGTGTCTTATATACCAAGGGGACTTAGTGAGTTTGATAATAACCACAAAATGAATTCAATTTTACAACTTATCAATTATCGGTTGATTGAATTGATTAACCCAAAATATTTAATAATTATGTCAAATTATTGCATCAAAATGTTATTGGCTGCAGACTTGTCTTCCATGTCTCTTCGTGGAAAATGGTTTGATTTCAACACACCCAATGACGTGATACCCAAAAAATGCCGTGTGCTTTATGAGCCGTCTTTATTAATAAATAATCCAGAACTTAAGAAAGATGCTTGGGAAGATTTAAAAGAAATTAAAAAGCAGCTTGGTGGATAGAATGAAAATTATAGTTTTATTAATTGTAACGTTTTTTTACTCACAGAGTATCTTTGCTCTTAGCTCTAAAGATATTGGCCTTTACAAAAGTATTTTTAATGATTACAGAAATGGAAATTTTGATAAAGGTGATAAAGATATAGCAAAACTAGATGATTTAATTCTTATGGGTCATGTACAAGCTTTAAAACTTCTTCATCCAACAGCACATCGCTCCAGTTTTTTAGAGCTCCGAGATTGGTTGAGTGAATATAGTGATCATTACGAAGCTAAAAGGATTTATAAATTGGGAGTAAGAAGGATGCCAGATGGTGCAAAAAAACCAAAAAAAAATTTATACCCACTTTTTGATGAGATCTTTCAAAAAGATAAGTTACAAGAAACCGTCTCCACTAAATCAAATAAAATATTTTCAAATAAAAATTACTCAAAAAAAATTAGTATTTATAATACTGTAAGATCAAGAGTCGGAAGAGGATGGCCTACTGGAGCATTAGAGTATTTAAACCACCATATAAAATATTTTAATCAGAAAGAAAAATCTTTTCTACTTTCCAAAATTGCCAATGGCTACTACCTTGCAGATTTAGATGATAAGGCTATAAATGTTTTAAATGATGAAGCTTTCTTAAGTCAACCGTACGATGAGGGCTTATGGATCAAAGGTCTCTCATATTATAGAAAAGGAAAATACCAAAAAGCCTCGAGACAATTTTTGATACTCTCAAAAATTTCAGATAACAAATGGTTAAGGGATGCTGGTGCTTATTGGTCATTTTTATCCTCTACAAAAGACGCTAATGATGAAATTACTTTCAAAGCATCTTTAGAGGCTCTAAATAAATCTTGCAAACCAAGTTTTAATATATACTCAATTTTATCTTGTAGAATTTTAGATAAAACCATTCAAGACTTTCAATTTAATACCTCATTAATGAGCTCAGATCTTGAGTCATTTTTAAATACCAAATTAGGTGAGAGAATTCAGGCATTAATTGAAATCGATGAACTTCCAATTGCAGAGATAGAATTAAATAGACTTCAAAACATTACAAATGAGAGGTTTAAAAGACTAATACTAAATTTTTCTATTAAAAATGATCTCAGTTCCTTGCAAATTAAAACAGCAAAATACTTGTTTAAAGATGATGCCCCGATAGATTTTCTATATCCAACTCCAAAATGGATTCAAGATTACAATTTCAACAGTATTGACCCAACTATTATTATTAGCATGATTAGACAAGAGTCGCAGTTTAGTGCTTTCGCAAAAAGTGGTAAAAGTGCATATGGATTGATGCAAATTCTTCCATCAACGGCTCGTATGGTAAATAAAAAACATAAATTTAAGTCTAATCCGAGAATATTATATGATCCTGAAATTAATGTTGAGACAGGTAGCCTTTACCTTCAAAATTTATTATCTATAAATTATATTAATGGAGATTTATTAAAGGCTTTAATCTCATATAATGCAGGGCCAGGAAATCTATCAAAATGGATGAAGAAAACTACATTTAACGATGATAGTTTTCTTTTAATTGAGTCTATACCTTCAAGAGAAACACGAATGTTTGTTGAGAGAGTTCTAACTAATCTTGTTATTTATGAATTAATAAATCATAATTCATTCAATTATGCTGATGAACTTATAGCCACTAATACTATCTTGATTAATGATTGATGAAAAAATAACATTTAAACAAATAAATATTGCCGTAATCACTTTGTCGGATACAAGAAAAGAAAGTGATGATAAATCAGGTAATACATTAAAAGAACTAATACAAAAAAAAGGACATTCTGTTTCCCATTATCAGATTATTGAAGATGAACCTAAACTCTTTATTCCTATTATTCAGAAATTAACAGCATCTATCGAACACGATGTAATAATTACTTCAGGTGGGACTGGTCTGACGGGAAGAGATAATACTATTGATGCCTTAAAAAAAATATCTCAAGTTGAAATTCCAGGATTTGGTGAATTGTTTAGACAATTAAGCTATAAAAAAATTGGAACCTCGACTATACAATCTCGAGCAAGTGCATTTTTATTAAATCAAACTTACATCTTTTGTTTACCTGGATCTACTTCTGCTGTCAGAGATGCTTGGAATGATATTCTTTTTCATCAATTAGACATAAGACACAAGCCATGTAATTTTGTCGAACTAATACCTAGACTAGATGAGTGAATATGTTGTTGGAGTCGACGAGGTTGGCAGGGGATCTCTTGTTGGAAGTGCAATAATTTGTGCTTTTAGATCACAAAATTCCTTATTTGATAAACTTCCATTTAGTGTCTCTGACTCAAAAAAAATAAATAAAAAAAAAAGAGAGGAAATATATGAATATTTCAGATCAAATAAAGGCTTCGAATATAATTATCAAATTATTTTTGGAAAAAAAAAATTTATTGAAAGGTTTAATATTCACAATGTAGTTTTGCAAAGCATGAAACAATCGATAATTTTGTTGTCTAAAAAATCAGATACGATCATCATAGATGGAAAATTTATTCCAAGCGAAATGAAAGGTTATAAGGTGAAGTCTTTAATTAAAGCAGATGATAAAATTAATCAGGTGTCAGCGGCTTCAATTATAGCAAAAGTCTTCAGAGACAAATTACTTTTGAAGCTCCACTCATTAGATGGTAATTATCAATGGAATAAAAATGCTGGGTACGGTACAAAGTCTCACTTAAGCGCTATTTATACACATGGGGTCAGTAAATATCACAGGACCACTTATCAACCTATAAGTAAACTTATCAAAAAGTTATCTACTTAGTTATCAACAGTAGATTAAGTTTTTTTTACACAAGATTCTTTATAAATATTAAGATTCATATGTGTTGAAATCAAATAACCTGTATTTAGGTGATTGTCTTGATCTATTGGCTAAGATTGAAGATCAGACAATTGATTTAGTTTTCTTAGACCCTCCTTATAATTTACAATTGAACAAGGTCTTAACTAGACCAAATCATTCCATTGTCAATGGTGTCAATCAGGATTGGGACAAATTTGATAGTTACTCGAGTTATGATGATTTTACCTTTTCTTATTTAACTGAGTGTAAAAGAGTTCTTAAACCTGATGGGGGGTTATGGATTATTGGTTCATATCACAATATTTTTAGAATTGGAAAAATTCTCCAGGATTTAAACTTTTGGATTTTAAATGATGTGATTTGGGCCAAATCTAACCCATTACCAAATTTTAGGGCAACAAGACTTACTAATGCGCATGAAACTCTTATTTGGTGTTCAAAAAAACCTAAATCTAAGTATCAATTTAATTATCATACTTTAAAGGTTGCAAATGAAGACAGACAAGAAAGAAGCATTTGGAACTTTCCAATTTGTTCAGGTAAAGAAAGGCTTAAAAACAATAAAAAACAAACAGCTCACCCAACTCAAAAACCGTTAGCTTTGATGAAAAAAATTATTATTCAGTCATCGATAAAAGGAGATCTAGTGCTAGAACCTTTTGCAGGCACAGCAAGTTTCTGTGCTGAAGCAAAATATTTGGGTAGAAATTACATAGGTTTTGAAAAAGATGATGGTTATTTTAATTTAGCTATTAAAAGATTAAAAAAAATTAAATCTTTAAAAAATGATTTATTAGAGATTAATGAAAAAGATAAACCAACACAAAAAATACCCTTTGCAAGTTTAATTGACAATGGTCATTTAAAGCCAGGTGCTAATCTCTACAACAATAAGAAAAGCTATAAAGCTACAATTTTACCAGATGGGAGTATTTCATATAAAAATGAGAGAGGATCAATTCATAAAATTGCAGCAAAAGTAAATAAGACATCGAATTTCAATGGATGGGATTATTGGCATTATGAGGATAAAAAAAAGAATTTAATATGTATCGATGAAATTAGAAAGAAGATGAGGAATTAATTTAATATTCTTTTAAAGAGTGTTGGTAATGCAAGCTGGTTAGTTTTTGATTTTTCTATCCATACTGAATTGTTAATTTTTAATTTTTTAAGATTAACTTTATAAACATTTATTTGGAAGAGATTATTTGTAATTGTAAATTTAAAACTTTTGATTTTTTCTTTATTTTTTAAATTTAAATTCGCTATAAATTCTTTATCTAAATTTGAAGGTAAATGGATAAAGTTTTTGTAAAATTGAAATTTTGGTTTTTTTATAAAACAAATATGTAAAGGAGAGTTTATTAAATAGAAATCTATTTCCTTATTATTTTTTTTTATATTTTTATTATTTTTAAATGATTGGAAAGCTGATTTACAAAAACTTGAAAATATACATTTGGAGCATTCGGGACTATTTTTTTTGCAAATAATAGAACTATAATCCATCATCGACTCAGCTAAACTCCTATAAGAAATCTTTTTTTTACAAGCTAAATTAAGTATTTCTTCGATCTCATCATCGTTGAGTTTTAAACCACATACTCTCTGTATTAATCTTTTAACATTGATATCAACTGGGAATGATTTTTTATTATGGCCGATAGCTAATATCGCGCTTGAAGTATATTTCCCAACACCAGGCAAAGAGATAAGACTATCTCTATCATCTGGCAATTTACCATTATAGCTATTGTTAATAATTGTTACTGTTTTAAATAAATTCTCTGCCCTCTTGTAATAACCTAATCCTGACCAAACTTTTAATAAATGTTCTAATCTTTTATTCTTAAAGGAATTAAAACTTGGAAAAATATTTACAATTTCTAATATTTTATTTTCTACTGTTTTAACAGTTGTTTGTTGTAACATAATTTCTGATAAATAAGTTAGGTATAAATTTCTATTCCTTCTCCAATATAAGTTTCTTTGATTTTTTTTAAACCAATGTAGGATTAAAGAGATAAATTTGTTTTTATGAAAAAGTTCTCCAAGCTCAATGATATTGCTTTTCATCTGGTAAATAAGGTAAATAAAAAAAAGCTAAAAATAAATACTCTTATTCTAAAAAACTGGGAATATATTTTTGGCAATAATAATAAATTTGTTCAATTAAAAAAAACTATAATAAATAATAAAACAGAATCTGTAATTCTTGAATTAAGAGTTAGCCCAGAAAAATCTTTCGAAATGCATTCAAGTACAAATGAAATAGTCATAAAAATTGAGGAAGTAACTGGAGTGAAAGTAAATAAAATCCTATTTTTTCAAGATCTTTCTGATAAGAATTTAGGAAATAGTAATATTTCAAATTCATCAATGAGAGCAGAAGGAAAAACTCTTAATAATCAAAAATTTAATGATATAAAAGACGAAGAAGTAAGATCTATTTTTGAAAATATTAATAAAAAGTTATATGAAAATAATTAGTCTGATAATTTTTTTAGTTGCATTATCAACAAATCCTGCAATATCAAAAATTTATGAATATAAAAAATATTTAGAGGACAACAACATTCAACCTCTTGTTAAATCGTCTGAAGAAAATTCGGTTGATATTATTGAGTTTTCATCATTCAGTTGCTCACACTGTGCTGCATTTCACAATGAAACGCTTAAAGAATTAAAAGAAAGTAGCGTTTATAAAAATATTAATTTTTACTTAATTGATTTTCCTTTAAATCAAGCTGCTTTTTATGGAGCTATTATTGCAAATTGTAGTGAAAACGTTCGTACAAGCTATGTTGACTCTGTCTATGAAAACTATGATGTTTGGACAAAAGCAAGTTCTGGAGAAGAAATTATTGAATTACTTAATAGCTATGGATTACAACATGGTCTTGGGGATGAAGAGTTACAATCTTGCTTAAAAGATGAGAATTCTCATAATGAACTTTTATCCCTTCAAGTTGATGCTCAAAATATTTTTGGTGTTGAGAGCACCCCGACATTTTTAATTAATGGTGAGAAAGTTCAGGGTAATCGACCTGCATCAGAATTTATAAAAATAATAAATAAAAAATTGAATAATTAATTTGTTATCTTTAGATAAACTCTCAATTAAAGGTTTTAAATCTTTTGTAGAGCCAACAGATTTTGAAATCAAAAATGGTCTTACTGGTATAGTTGGTCCCAATGGTTGCGGAAAATCAAACATTGTTGAAGCAATAAGGTTTGGTTTAGGGGAAGTCTCTGCCAAACAACTTCGTGGCAAAGAGATTGATGATTTAATTTTCAATGGAACTGATAATCGGCCCTCATGGAATATCGCTGAAGTAGGTTTGTTTGTAAATATTGATGGAAGTGATTTAGAAAATAAATTTCAATCAAAACAATTAGAAATTGCTAGAAAGATATGGAGGGGAGAAGGAACGAATTCATTCATAAATGGTAAAGAGGTAAGGTTGAAAGATATTCAATTGCTATTTGCCGACGCCTCTACATCAGCTAGATCAACTTCGATAGTTAGTCAAGGTCGTATTGGAGCAATCACCCAAGCGAAACCAGAAGATAGAAAAATGGTTTTAGAGGAAGCTGCGGGAATACTTGGTCTGCAATCCAGAAGACATGATGCAGAGTTGAGGTTGAAAGGTGCCAATAATAATCTATTGAGAGTAGAGGATGTTATTCAAACATACGAAGAACAGTTAGCTATTCTTAAAAAACAAGCTAAAGAAGCTGAAAGATTTAGAAATATATCAACTTTAATCAAGAATGCGGAAGCGTCTGTATTTTTCGTAAAAAGAAATGAACTTCAACTTATTCTTGAGAGACTTACTGAAGAAAAAGACAAAATAAAAGTAAAACTCGCTGATTTCCAGGGTGATGTATCAATTCAAGATCAAGCTTATGAAGATTTAAAAGTTAAAATTCCACCAATGAGAGAGAAATCATACTCATTGAATAGTGAACTTGATAGGTTGAATATGACTGTAGAAAATCTTAAACAGGAAGAATTACGTTTTGAAGAGCACAAAATAAACCTCGAGCATCGTGTAAAACAACTTAATCAAGACTTACAAATTGAGCAAACACAATTTGAAGAAACGACCAGTAAAATCAAAACTATTAGGAAAGATATTGAGGATTTATCCTCTAAGGAATTTGAAGCTGAAAATCGAGACAGCAACGTCAATCAATCAGATAGAAGTTTATTAAACAATATTTCCTTTGATAAAAAATACGAAAATGCGGTAGCTGCAATTTTTGGTAAAGAACTTTTAGCATCATTGGAACCTGATGATATTTATTATTGGAGAGAACACTCAGGTGTGCAGGCTAATAAAGAGTTTAGTTTTCATTGTGAACCAGCTTCTAAAGTTATTAAAGCTCCAAACCAAGTAATGAATAAGCTTAATAATGTTGCCATTGTATCTTCAAAAAAAGAAGGTTTAGAAAATCATACAAAAATAAATATTGGACAAGCTATAGTCGATCTAGAGGGTAATTTGTGGCGTTGGGATGGACTTTTTATTTCCAGTAGTTATGAGGCTAATATCTCAACAATACTGTCAGAATTAAAAGAAAAGAGGCTAAACGATCTTAAAAAGCAAGTTCTTGAGTGGGAAAGAATTTTAGAGGTCACTGTTCAAAAAACCGAGGACTTAAATCAAAGAATAAAAACTTCTAAAGAAGAATTAGAAATTTCTGAAAACAATCCAGGAGATATTGATAGCAAAAGACAATTTTTACTTAATAAAATTAAGCAACTAGATGACGAAAAAAAACTTTTTGACAATAAATTACAAGAGCAAGAAAATCTTTTAGAAAGCCTCTCAAAAGAGTTGAGAAATAAAGAACAAAATTACTCTGTTGTAAAGGAGGAGTTAATACGAAAGGAGTCAGAAATTTCAAATTATTCAAATAATTTAACTCAGCTCGCTCAATCATGTAGAGAAAAAATTAATGTTGATTTATTAAATTTAGAAAATGAGGTAGATAAATTCAAAAGAGATGAAGATTTAGAGACCGCAGAGAAAAGAGTATTAAGATTAAACGCTGAAAGGGAGAGAATTGGTGCTGTAAACTTACTTGCTGAAGATGAATATGTAAAATTAAGAGAGAAAGTTGATGAAACAATTAAAGATAAAAATGAAATTCAAGAATCTATAGAAAAGTTACATGAGGCAATTAATAAAATTAATAAAGAAGGTGTATTGAGACTAAAAGAAGCTTTTAAAATTGTTAATGAAAATTTTGAGAGTCTATTTACTAAGTTATTTGGTGGAGGTAAAGCATATCTAAAACTTATCCAAAATGATGAAGATCCTTTAAACTCTGGTTTGGAGATATTTGCCAGTCCCCCAGGTAAGAAAATGCAAAATATAACTTTATTATCTGGAGGTGAGCAGGCTTTAACTGCAATTTCATTATTATTTGCCGTATTTATAGCGAACCCATCACCTTTTTGTATATTGGATGAGGTTGATGCTCCTTTAGATGACAATAATGTGGATAGATTTTGTAGTATGGTTGAAGAAATTTCAGAAAAAGTTCAAACCAAATTTATTATTGTTACTCATAATCGAATGACAATGTCTAGAGTAGACAGACTCTATGGTGTTACAATGCCCGAGGAAGGAATTTCTCAAATAGTTTCTGTTGAATTAGAAGAAGCCGTAAAGTACGCTGAATAATGGCAAATGATGAAGAAAATGATAATAAAAAGCCAAATATGCAAGGTCTTAGCTTTGCATATAGAATCTCAACTGAATTATTAGGCGCTTTAATTGTTTCTGTTGTTATTGGATTGTTGATTGATAAAATGTTTGACAGTAAACCTATTGGTTTAATAACGTTGATAATACTTGGTTTTTTTGCAGGTTTATTGAATATTTACAGGCTTATACGTCGCATAGAAAACTCTAAATAAATCTGTTTTATTACCTAATGGCTAAGGGTGAGAGTCCTCTCAAACAGTTTGAAATACAACCCATTGTTGACATCAATTTTCTAGGTTTTGATATCTCTTTTACTAATTCTGCTCTATGGATGACTATTACAACAGCGTTTATTTTAATTTTTTTTACAGTGCCTTTTTTAAAAGCAAAAAAAACAAACTCTGTAAGTGACCTTTACCCGACCAGAATGCAAGTTGCTGCTGAGCTTGGTTATAATTTTATAAATAATTTATTAGCAGACACTGTAGGCAAAGAGGGCAAAAAATATTTTCCTTTAGTTTTTACTTTGTTCATGTTTATTTTATTTGGAAATCTTTTTGGTATGATTCCTTACAGCTTTACTTTTACTAGCCATATCATAGTGACTTTAGCTCTTGCAATGGGTGTGTTTATTTTTGTTACAGTTTTAGGATTTATAAAACATGGCGTAAAATTTTTTAGCTTTTTTGTTATCCCTGGCTTGCCAGTATATATGCTTCCTTTATTGATACCAATTGAAATTATATCTTATCTCTCTAGACCAATAAGCTTATCTGTTAGACTTTTTGCTAACATGCTTGCTGGTCATACTTTACTAAAAGTTTTTGCAGGATTTGTCTCTGCACTAGGTTTTTTTGGAATTTTGCCATTAGTATTCATAATAGCTTTAACAGGTTTAGAAATATTAATAGCATTTTTGCAAGCATATGTTTTTGCAATATTAACATGTTTGTATATTAACGACGCTTTACACTTACACTAGATGAACATAAGGAGGTAAATATGGAACTAGTTGAAGGACTAAAATACTTGGGTGCAGGTTTAGCAGTGATCGGCGTGATCGGTGCTGGAATTGGTATTGGCAATGTTTTTGCAGCTTTTATTACTGCTGTTGGAAGAAATCCAGCTGCAAGAAACGAAGTTTTTACCATGACAATGTTAGGTTTTGCCCTAGTTGAAGCTATTGCTTTATTCGCATTGGTCATAGCATTAGTAATTCTGTTTTCTTAACAGGGACTGACTAACGGATGCCTCAATTAGAGCAAGTAGAGTTTTTTATATCTCAGCTTTTTTGGCTGGGTGTTTTTTTTGTAATACTGTTTACAGTATTGACATACATAACACTTCCTAAAATTAGAGCTTTTTTGAATCAAAGAGA
Source organism: uncultured Alphaproteobacteria bacterium (assembly GCA_902588615.1). Taxonomy (GTDB): domain Bacteria; phylum Pseudomonadota; class Alphaproteobacteria; order HIMB59; family HIMB59; genus HIMB59. The sequence goes on from CACIPV010000006.1 coordinate 25,464, forward strand.
TGATTTTGTAAAATCACATATCTCAAAACAAGATGAATTAATCAAAAAAGCTGAGTCAATAATTGAAAACTACGAAGCTAAACTTTCTGAGGCAAAGAACCAAGCATCACAAATTATTAATGATGCCAAAGATAAAGCTTTAAAAGAAAGTGAAAACTTAATCAAAGCTACTGAAGAAAAGATCCAACATGAAATCAAACAAACTGAGGAAAGAGTCGCAAAAGAAAAGGATACTGCGATATCTGAACTAAATGATCAACTTAAAGACTCAGCTACTAATTTTTTGTCAAAAGTAACTAACATTGAAAAGGGTAATATCAATCTTTAATGAGCTATTTATTTCAAGATCCTAAGTTCTGGTTATTAATTTCATTTATTACATTTATTATTCTAATGATTAAACCTTTCAAAAGTATGATGATTGGTGGTCTAGACTCAAAAATAAATGAAATAAAAGAAAATATTGATAAATCACTTGAGTCCTTTTCTGAAGCTGAAATAAAGTTAAAAGAGGCAGAAAAACAAACTGAAGATTTATCAAACAAAATTGATGAGATCATCAACAATGCTAAGTCCCAGTCTGAAGCTATCTCAAAAAATATAATTGATAAAACTGCCTTAACGATCCAATCAAAAGAAAAGAACTCTCTGGACAGAATAAAACAAATAGAGCTCTCTGCTGTCCAATCAATCAAAAATCAGGCTTCAATTGAGCTGAACAAATTAATTATCAATTATTTTTCAGAAATATCTGATGATAGTAAGGCTAAAATATTAAACAAAAGTATTATTGATCTTAAAACTATTAACTAACAAACTTAACCACTACTGTTTTAAATAAGTATCTTTATCTATCACAATTTAAACTCTAAAATTAACTATAAATGGCAGTTTATACCGAAGTATCTCTTTCTGAGGCTCAAGAATTATTTCAACCTCTAGGAAAAATAATTGAATTTGAGGGTATTAAAGAGGGAGTTGAAAATACTAATTATTTAGTGAAATTAAGCGACAATAAAAAATTTATATTAACTCTATTTGAGAAAAGAACTGAAGAACAAGATTTACCTTATTTTAATAATTTAATGAAATTATTTTATGATAATGGCATTTCTTGTCCATTAAGTTTGACTTTGAATAATAAAAACTTATTTAAAATAAAAGGTAAACCCTGTTGTATTTATAGTTTTATTGAAGGTAGGCCAGTTGTGAAACCTAATTTAGAGCAATTAAAATCACTAGGAAATTCAATTGCTCAATTACATCAATTTGGAGATCATTCCGAACTTTTTAGAGAAAATATGATGCTATTACCCACATGGAAGTTTATTACAAGTCAGTTTTCTAAATACGAAACAAAAATAAATTCTAGTGAATACAAATATATATTGAATAACATTCATACATTAAGTTATAGTTTTCCCCAAAATTTAAGAAAGATTAACATTCACGCAGATTTATTTAAAGACAACATATTTTTTGATGGTAATCAGGTTTCAGGATTTATAGATTTCTTTTTTTCCTGTACAGATACCATCATTTATGATTTGGCTACTTTTGTGAATGCTTGGTTTTTTTCAGAAAATAAATTTATTGAAGAAAATTATGTGAGTTTCTTAAGATCTTATAAAGAGAATATCGAATTAACACCAGAAGAGAAAAGCCACTTTAATTTTTATTTAAAAGTGAGTGCAATTCGTTTTTTTTTAACAAGAATTTATGATTTGAATTTTAATCTTGAAGGAGACGTAAAACATAAAAATCCCTTGGAGTTTTTTGAAATATTTAAATTTCATGAAAAAAATAATTTACAGGACTTTTTTTGATAAAGGTATACACAGATGGCTCATGTCTTGGAAACCCTGGAAATGGGGGTTGGGCGTTTTTAATAATTAATAAAAATGATATTTCTTATAGAGCTGGATTTGAAAGAAATGCAACAAATAATCAAATGGAGCTAATGGCAGCAATCAAAGCGTTAGAATTTCTTGATCAGCATAATGATATAAATCTTAATACCGATAGTAATTATGTTAAGCAAGGCATCACAAATTGGATATTTAATTGGAAAAAAAATAATTGGAAAACCTCATCTAAAAAGCCTGTAAAAAATAAAGAGCTTTGGGAACGATTAGACGAATTAAATCTTAGTAAAAATATTAATTGGATTTGGGTAAAGGCACATAATGTCGATGAATTTAATAACCAAGTTGATATTCTTGCTAGAAAAGCGGCAGAAAATTTAACTGAGTCTTCGTTTAACTAATTCAGCTGTTTCAAGGTTTTCAATAGGACCTATTGATGACAGAGTCAAATTTGAGTCTAATATTTTTTTTCTTGCTTTTTCAAGGTCCTCTAATTGCACAGAGTCAATCTTCGAAATAAATTCATCGGGAGATCTGACTTTATTGTGCATTAAATAACTAGAAGCGTTAGATCTACATCTCGTTGAGATACTTTCCTCTCCTTTTAGAATTCCCACTTTAAATTTAGCTTTAGTCTTCGTTAATTCCTCCTCAGTAAAGGTATTAGCATTAATATTTAATTGATCGCATAGTACGGGTATTAATTCTTTAACTTCCTTGTGCCCTGTGCCGGCATAGACATAAAAAATACCTGAGTCAGAAAAGAAATCACCACTGCTGTATATGCTATAAACCAATCCTCTTTTTTCTCGAATTTCTTGAAATAATCTTGAAGACATACCAGAGCCGAGAAGTGTTGAATAAACTCTTGTTGCATAGTAAAGATCTGAATGAATATCCACACCCTCAAAACCTAGTAATAACTTTACCTGTTCTAAATTTTTCTCTTGACGGTATTCTCCACCAACATAAGAAGACTTTGGAATATAATCGTCGTCGCCCAGAGGGAGATTTTGGAATTTATCCTCAACAAGTTTAATTATTTTGTCCTCTTCAAAATTTCCTGATACAGAAAACACCATTTTTTTTGGGTTATAGAATCCTTTCATAAAACCCTCTACTTCATCCCTTGATATAGACTTTATAATTTCAGCGGAACCTAAAATTGACCTACCCATGGGTTGGTCCGGGTAAGCTAACTCGTCGAATTTATCAGCAACAATACTATCTGGCTCATCAGCATACATTCCAATCTCTTGTAATATGACTCCTCTCTCTTTATCGAGTTCCTTAGAGTCAAAAGTTGAAAACTGCAATATATCGCTAATTACGTCTATGGATAGTTCAACATTTTCCTTTAAACCACTCATGTAATATGCGGTTATTTCTCTTGAAGTATAAGCATTGTGAGAATTACCTACTAGTTCAACCTCTTTTGCTATTTGAGCGGCTGATCTATTTTTTGTTCCTTTGAATGCCATGTGCTCTAATAAGTGAGCAACACCGTTAATTTCTTTTCGCTCATTTCTTGCCCCAACCTTGTTCCACATTCCTACACTTACTGTTTCTACAGTGTTTACATAATCTGTTATCAAGGTCATTCCATTTTTAAGCTTATGAGTATTAGGCATGTGCTTTTATATAATCTCCTAGTTCCTGGTAATTGTTATTTAAAATTACAAATTTTTCATCATTAAAAAATTCGATATTTTTATCATATTTTATTTTGTTACCTACTGCCTTTTCGACAGTTTCCTGAAATTTTACTGGATGGGCACAAGCAAGACACATTGCTTTTTTTAAATTTAATTTTTCCGCACATACTATACCAACAGCTGTATGAGGATCTAATAAAATTTTGTAATTTTCATATGTAATTTTAATTTGATTTTCAACCTCTTTAGAAGTTGCACTCTCAGATAAAAATTTCTCAGATAGTGACTTATGAATAGAACTTTCTAATTTTTTATTATGTTCATTGTTTTGAATATTTTGAAAAAGATCATTTGTTGCTCCTGGTCCAAGGAGCTCTGCTAAAAGTCTTTCAAAATTACTTGATATTGTTATATCCATGCTAGGGCTATTAGTTTTTACAACATTGTAGAGATGTAGATCATTATTGCTTATAATTCGATGTAAAATATTATTCTCGTTTGTCGCAACAATTAATTTATTTATTGGAAATCCCATTGACTTTAGCAAATGAGCAGAATATATATTTCCAAAATTACCACTTGGTACAACAAAATTATCAATATTATGATTAAGATATGACCAAGCATAATAAATTGATTGTGGCAAAACCCTAAACCAATTAATTGAATTCACTGCAGTGAAGCTATATTTATTATTTATATCACCATCTCTAAATAGTTTTTTTACTAAATTTTGACAATCATCAAAGCTTCCATTTAGGGCAATATTAAAAACATTTTTACCTCCACTAGTTGTCATTTGTTTTCTTTGGAATAGAGATGTGGAGTTATGAGGGTGCAGAATAAAAATACTAATATTTTCAATATCTTTAAAGGCTTGAATTGCAGCAGAACCGGTATCGCCAGAAGTTGCTCCGATCACTACTAATTTTCTATCTAGTTTCCTTAAATAGTATTCATATATTTTTGCTAACAAACACATAGCGTAATCTTTAAAAGCTAGTGTCGGACCATGAAATAAATTCAATAGATCGTTGTCACCCATGTTTGATATTGTAACAATTTCTTCATCAAATTTACTATAAGCCTCTTCGATAATCTTTTTAATTATTTGGGCTTCAAATAAATCTGATAAAAAAGGGGTTAAAATGAAATTTGCTATTTCAAAATAATTTTTTCCTTTTAGTGAGTTTATTTGATTGTTACTAAATTTTGGAAATTCATTTGGAATAAATAGACCTCCATCTGGTGCTAGACCGAAATTCAGTACCTGCTCAGCAGAGTACTCTTTTTTATCATCTCTTGTGCTTATATATTTCATTTAATAAATCTATCAACCAAATGATCTAAATAATATTTTGGGTTTAAATTCTCACCAGAAATGCTTTGTAACATTTCATCAGATGAATATAAAGAAGCTTTTTGATGGAAATTAGTATTCAACCAAATGATTAAGTTATTTATATTTTCTTCATTAGGGTTGCCTAAAAAAATATCAAATAAAGGGCAATTAAATTTAATTTGTGAGGCTATCATAGCACCAAGTGCATAAGTAGGGAAATAACCAAATATACCCTCATACCAATGAATATCTTGGAGAACCCCCTCTGTTTCTGAAATAAGATTGATTGACAAATAATTTAGATAGTTTTCATACCATAAATTTTTTATATCTTTAAATTTAATTTTATTTTTAAATATCTCTTTTTCAATTTTATACCTGATGTAAACATGAATCGGGTAAGAAAATTCATCAGCACTAACCCTTATAGGATTAACTCTCACAGTATGATAGTGCTCTAAAAAAGATTTTTCCAAATCTTTAGAATTATCAAAAATATTGTTTATGATGTTAAAATAAACCTTTGATTTAAAGATATGATTTTCAAAAAAAAGAGATTGGCTTTCATGGACACTTAAACTACGAGATTGACCCAAAGGCTCATAAAGAAATTCATTAGGTCGATTCTGTTCATAAACTCCATGACCTGTCTCGTGAAATAATGCTGATAAAGACTCTAATATATTGTCTTCAAACCTAGTTGTTATTCTTACATCATTTGTGGCTCCTCCACAAAAAGGGTGATGAGATTGATCAATTCTACCTCTATCAAAATCGAAGTTGAGCTGTTTTAATTTTACTTTTATCATTTTTAATATTTCTGAGTCTGAAATATTTGATTTATAAACATGAGGTGATTTAATTTTTTTAATATCCAAATATTTAGGTATTATTTCCTTCTCAATTACTAAAAAAACTTGGTCGATCTTTGATGAGTCATAATCCATATCATATTTTGAAATTAATGAGTCATAAGGTGATAGATTAGTAGCCTTAGCTAATTGACTCGCTTCCTCATGCACTAAATCTAATAGATCATTGAAATCTTTTTCAATTATCGAAGAATCATTTTTTGATCTAGCCTCTCTCCATAAGTGCTCACAAGTAAGTTTTTTTTTTATCAGTAGAGATTTCAAATCTGGGTCAACAGCATTTTCTTTGATGATAATACTCTTCATTAGTTTTAAAGACATACTATCTGCTTCGCTTAATTTTGTATTTTCAGCTTTTTGAATTTCTTCTTGAATATCTTCACTTCTAAATATTCTATCTGTAAAGTTAGATAAAATAGACATTTGCTCTGATCTAGACTCAATACTTTTTTTTGGTAAATTAGTTGCGTTATCCCAAAATAATAGACCACTGACATCATTCAAAACATAGTAGCTTTTAAAATACTCTTTAAGTTTATTCATATTTTCTTCTTATAATTAACAGCATAACGATACTTGATAAGCTAAGCAAAAACCAAGTTATTGAATAATTCAAATGATTATTTCTCAAAAATACAAGAGGATTAAAGATATATTTAGATACCCTATCATCTAGCAGAACAAAATAATATTTAGATAGGAATGTATATTGATAAAACTGACTAAAATCAGTTTTATTAACAGAGTACCAAGTATTATTGGATAAATCATTCTCTGGGGTAAAAAAAGGTTTATCTGAATTAAAATCTCTTAAGTATACCTTAGGGTTGTCGATTGATTGATATCTTTGAATGATATTTTGAACTTGATCTACATCTTTGTCTAAAAACCATCCAAAATTAATGACACTGTATATACTATTTTTGTACTTTACCGGAAGTATTAGGTGATAACCTGGTTTTCCTTTAAATGTTTTTGACTCTAAATAAATTGGTTTGTTTAGAATTGTATAATTATCATCTAATTTTACTGTAACTAAATTATTGTAATTCAGATCATCTGAAAACAAAGTGGGATTGAGAATTGAATTACGAATATTATCCATTAAATCATTTTTCCAATTTAGCCGGTAAAGTTGCCACGAACCCAAGATAAAGGTTAAAATAGAAATTCCTATAAATACAAATTTTAATGATGACTTATTCATAAATAAAAAATTTAATTAAAAGTAAAAGATATAAATGTTTGGTTTATCTTCCCCACCAATAGATACTTATGTATAAAAACAACCAAACAACATCAACAAAATGCCAATACCATGCAGCTGCTTCAAAACCAAAATGTCTTTTTGGGGTTAAATGACCTTTTCTTATTCTCAATAAACAGACTAATAAAAACAAAGTGCCTATTAATACATGAAAGCCGTGAAAACCGGTTGCCATGAAAAAAGTTGAAGGATATATACCTTCAGTAAAACCAAAAGTTGCATGTTGGTATTCATATATTTGTAAAAGTGAAAATATGAAACCTAAAAAAACCGTGTAATATAAACCTTTAAGAGCCTCTTTATTATTACCCTCTCTTAATTCATGGTGTGCCCATGTACAAGTAGTGCCTGATAAAAGTAAAATTAAGGTATTTAAATATGGGATGTCTAGTGGGTCAAAAGTTTCAATTCCTTTTGGGGGCCAAACTCCTATTCCAAGAGTGCCTGTGAAAACTTCTTTGTACTCAGCTAAAAATGTTTTAGGTAATAGACTTGCATCGAAAAAAGCCCAAAAGAAAGCGACAAAAAACATAACTTCTGATGTGATGAACAGAGCCATACCCCACCTAAGACCAATCTCAGTGATTGAATTATGTACTTTCAAAAAAGTACTCTCTTTTATTATGTCTCGCCACCACATAAACATAGTAAAAAGTATTAGAACAAGACCTGCCAACATAGGCCATAGCATCTCATAATGCATATACAGAATAGCTCCTGAAACTAGAAAAAGAGCTGAAAAAGCACCAACTAATGGCCAGGGACTTGGATTGACAAGATGAAATTTATGTTTCTTTTCAGAGTCTTTAAATACTAAATCTACCATTTAAACAATATTTCATTCTTTTTTCTCAAAAAAGGTATATGACAAAGTGACATTCTTCGTCCTACTTGCCTCAGGATCGTCAAGTATTAATGGATCTAAGTAGAAAGTGACAGGAAACTCAACAACTTGATTTGGTTTTATCGTTTGATCAATAAAGCAAAAGCATTCAATTTTATATAAGTATGGGCCAATTTTAGGTGGTAAAATGTTAAATATAGATGTACCTGTTGAGCTAACATCAGTATTGTTTTTAGCTTTAAAAACAACATCATACTTTACACCCTCAGTGATGTTCATTTTTTGAGGAGCTTCGAACATCCAGTCCAAACCTTCATTTACCTGGGCTGAAAATATAACTTTTATATCGAGTTCCCCCGAGTTGATATTTTGGTGTTGTTCTTGAATTTTAACTTCTTTGTTAAAACCTTGAAATCCAGTTAGGTCACAAAAAAGCTTATATAGTGGCACAGAAAAAATTACTAGACTTAGCATAAATCCAAGTATCAACATTAAAAAAATTAATGTTTTATTTTTATTTGATACGTTCAAATACCAGATTTAATTCTAAATATTGTAATAAAATAAAATGCTGTTACGAGCATGAAAAGTAGAGCCAAGACTAATAAATTTTTATTTTTTCTTTTCATTAGAATAAATATTTATCAATAACTGTTAAAGCGAAAATAAGAAAAAGATACACAATTGAATATCCAAAAAGTTTAATTGAGTCTTTCTTAATATTTTGTGACTTATTTAGTTTAAAAAGTTTGTAAATAAAATATGCATTGAGAAGATTGGATCCTAAAAAAAAGCTCATTCCAGCGTATTTAAAAAAATATAGAGAGTTTACTGATGCAACCATTAAAAAAGTATAAATATTCATCATAAAAAGTGTTTTTTTTATGCCGTTTTTAACGGGGTACATCGGTATATCAGCATCAGAGTAATCTTGGTTTCTAAATATAGCTAATGCCCAAGAGTGTGGAGGTGTCCATAAAAATATTATTAAGCATAATATTAACGGGTAGAATATTTGTTCACTTGAAATACTTATCCATGCAATCACTGGAGGGAGAGCACCTGCTAAACCACCAATTACTATATTCTGTGCAGTTTTGTGCTTCAGATACATTGTGTAAAAAACAGAGTAATAAAGAATTGTAAATGCTAATAAGATTGAGGCCTTAATATTTCCAAAGAAAAATAAACCTACTATAGAAAAAAAAGAAAAAATTAGTCCAATCCCAAGTGCTGTATTTGCTGAGATATTTCCAGAGGGAATAGGTCTAAATTTTGTTCTATCCATTTTAGAGTCAATTATTCGATCAAACCACATGTTTAAAATAGCTGAGCCAGATGCTCCCATTGCTATAAGGGTAAGAGCCATTACTTTTATAAACAAACTTTTATCAGATGGGGCTAATAACATTGCACATAAAGCCGTAAATATTACAAGAGATATTACACCAGGTTTAATTAGTACATAAAGTTGTTTTAAGAAATTAACAACTTGCAAAAAGAACAGGTTTTGTTCTGTCTGTACAAAAGTTTGATGATGCTTTTTTTCTAACACAAATTAATTTTTTACTTCGGGCAATGTATCAAACTGGTGATAAGGTGGAGGAGACGGTAATGTCCACTCAAGTGTTTTCGCACCCTCACCCCATGGATTTGCTTCTGCTTTTTTACCTTTAAATAATGCGTAAACTATTATGAAAATAAACAGAATAAATGAAGCAAAAGATATATATGACCCAATTGAGGATATAATATTCCATCCAGCATAAGCATCTGGATAATCTGGAATACGTCTAGGCATACCTGCTAATCCTAAAAAGTGTTGAGGAAAGAAGGTTAAGTTAACTCCTAAAAAGAACAACCAAAAATGTAACTTACCAAAAAACTCAGAGTAATTTTTTCCACTCATTTTAGCAAACCAATAATAAATTCCCGCAAAAATACCAAACACCGCTCCCATACTTAATACGTAATGGAAATGGGCAACAACGTAGTATGTATCATGTAAAACAACATCAATACCTGCGTTTGCTAAAATTACACCTGTTACTCCACCTAGAGTGAAAAGAAAAATGAATCCTAAAGCAAATAACATAGGGGTTGTAAATGTTATAGATCCGCCCCACATTGTAGCGATCCAACTAAAAATCTTAACACCTGTGGGTACAGCTATGACGATTGTAGCAAGCATAAAATAAGCTCTAACATTTGCGCTAAAGCCTACTGTATACATATGATGGGCCCAAACAACAAAACCGATAAATCCAATAGCAACCATTGCATAGGCCATACCTAAATATCCAAATACAGGTTTTTTTGAAAAAGTAGATACAATATGTGAGACGATACCGAAAGCTGGCAAAATCATAATATAAACCTCTGGGTGACCAAAAAACCAGAATAAATGCTGGAATAGAACGGGGTCCCCTCCACCGGCAGGATCAAAAAAAGTTGTTCCAAAGTTTCTATCTGTTAAAAGCATTGTAATAGCTCCACCTAGAACTGGAACAGCAAGTAAAAGAAGAAATGCTGTAACTAACATTGCCCAGACAAAAAGAGGCATTTTATGAATCGTCATCCCCGGCGCTCTCATATTCAAAATGGTTGTAATAAAGTTGACGGCACCAAGTATTGATGAAGCGCCTGCTAAATGGAGTGAAAAAATGGCCATATCTACAGCAGGACTACTGTGTCCTGTAATCGAACTTAAAGGTGGATAAATAGTCCAACCAGTTCCAGCACCACTCCCAACAAACATCGAACCTGCTATTAAAAATAATGCAGGAACCAATAACCAAAAACTAATATTATTCAATCTTGGAAAAGCCATATCAGGTGCGCCAATCATTAGTGGAATAAACCAATTTCCAAAGCCACCTATCAATGCAGGCATTACGACAAAAAAGATCATTAGTAATCCATGAGCTGAGATAATTACATTCCACATTTGTCCATCTGCAACAAACTGCATTCCGGGTTCAGATAATTCCATTCTCATAATGACTGAAAGGGCACCGCCCACTACACCAGCTACGATTGCATAAATTAAGTATAATGTTCCAATATCTTTATGGTTTGTAGAAAAAAACCATCTTGTGAAAAAACCTGGCTTATGATCGTGATGATCATCCATAGCTAATGAATCTGAACTCATAAATTATTCTCCTCTAATTGTATTAAATTATTTTGTGAAATAATGATTCCCTCATTTATTTCGTTAGTTTTAATATCTTCATTGATTGCGTAATTGTTTTTGGCTTCATTAGCCCATGCAATAAATTCGCTTTCAGGTAATACTTTTACAACAACTGGCATAAATCCATGACCAGTACCACATATTTCAGAGCATTGTCCTCTGTATATTCCTGGTTCTTTAACATTGACCCACGTTTCGTTGAGTCTTCCAGGGACGGCATCAGTTTTTAATCCCATTGAGGGTACAGCCCAGCTGTGCAAAACGTCTCCAGCAGTTATTAGTATTTGAATATTTTTATTGGCAGGAATTACAAGAGGATTGTCAACTGTCAGTAGTCTTAAGTCTCCCTCTTGAAGGTCTGCATCTTGAACCATGTAACTTTCAAAATAAAAGTCACCGTGATCGGGGTATTCGTATTCCCAATACCACTGATGACCAATGACTTTAACAGTCATATCATAATTTTCGCTTTTTTCTTGTTGGTATAAAAGCTTAAAAGATGGTATCGCAAGAACTACAAGTATTACAATTGGTATTGCAGTCCATAAAACTTCAACAACTGTATTATGAGTTGTTGTAGATGGAACTGGGTTTCTTTTTGCGCTGAAACGAAAAGAGACATAGAAAAGAAGAAATAAGACAAATAAAGTAACTAAAGTCATCACAATCAAAATTATGTTATGAAGTCCAACTACACTGACCATCAAATCTGTGGCAGGATTTTGAAAGCTTAACTGCCAGTCAGTGGCTTGTTTTCCAAACGCCTTTGAAGATACAAGAAAAAAAAATACCGAAAATATTGATTTCATCTAGGACATATTAGTAATCTTTTTTGTACAGTATATTGACAGGATGTCGCTTAAACCCGCTATATTTATGAAAAATAGTGAAATGTTAGACTAAGTGCGGCAATAACCGCTGTGTCAGCTTTTAAAATGTTTGGGCCCAGACTCACATTAAAGAAATTTTTTGAACTACCTGATATAAATGCTCTTTCCTCCTCCTCAAAACCTCCTTCAGGCCCTATAACAACTAAAATTTCACTATTTGGTTTAACTTTAGCTTGTGATAGATGAATTCCTTTGAGATTCTCATCAAACATCAGAACTGTTTTACTAGACATGATATTAGACCTATCTTTGAGGTCAATTAACTTGTCTATGTTTGGTATTGATAATCTTCCACTTTGTTGAGCAGCACCTACAGCATATGTATTAAACTTATCAAGATTAATCTTTGTGTTTATAGTTCTATTAAATGATGTTGGAAATAGACATCTCACACCCATCTCAGTTGATTGTCTTATAATTAATTCACTGTTTTGGTATTTTATGGGAGAAAACATTAAGTCTATCAAAGTTTCTGCTCGAGGTGCTGAGATTTGACTTATCGATTTGGCTTTTAAAAAATTTTTTTTTATATCAATTATTTCGCACTTCCATTCTCCAGAAATGTTGTTAAACAAAGAGATCTCATCTCCTATTTTAAGCCTTATAACTTTTACAAGATGGATATAATACTTTTTTTCTAGCTCATAAGTGCTACCCTGCTTTATAATTGAATTACAATAAACTCTCTTCATGAATAACAATTATAAGAATAATTTAATTTTTAAATTATTTCCACCTTTCACACACCCATACATTCTTTTGGTTAGAATAGATAAACCTATTGGTTTTCTTCTACTTTTTTACCCAATTAGTTTCATTTTAGCATCCTCAACAAATAGTTCGTCTAATAATATTGTAATTTTGTTTATAATTTTTTTTATAGGTTCATTGGTTATGAGATCTGCTGGATGCATAGTGAATGATTTTATTGATAAAGACATTGATAGGAAAGTTAGTAGAACACAAAATAGAGCTTTAGCCTCATCACAAATAAGTTTAAAGAATTCACTCATACTATTATTTTTTCTTTTAATAATAGGATTAATTATTTTATTACAATTAAATTATGAAGCTATTATATTAGGGCTTGTTATCACTCCTTTGATAATTTTATACCCTTTAGCAAAAAGATTTTTTTTCTTACCCCAATTAATTTTAGCTTTGACTTATAATTGGGGCTGTTTTATTGGCTGGGTTGCAATGGGCTCAAACGTACCCTTTTTATCTGTTCTCATTTTATATGTGTCACTAATTTTTTGGACACTTACTTATGATACTATTTATGCTACTCAGGATGAAAAAGAAGATAAAGAATTAAAATTATACTCTAGCACTTTATTTTTTGGAGCTGGTAGAATGATCATTTTAAATTTAATGATTTTTTTTAAATATTTTTTATTAGCAGTTTTTGGAAGTGGCTTGAATTTCAGTTTTTTATACTATGTCTTACTAACAATAATTTTCTTAATAAATATTATAGATCTCAATTTTATGTGGAAAAATATACCTGAAAAGGCTGGCTCATACTTTAGTCGCAATAACTATTACGGTATCAGCATACTTTTTAGTATAATAATCGGAAGTCACCTTAATGTCTGAGTCTAAAGAACATTTTATAAGAATTTCTAAATTATTTCTTAATTTTAAATTAAGAATGTTTGTTGCTATTTTATGTATGATTATTGCAGCTCTATGCACAGGTTTTCATGCATGGTTAGTTAAACCAGCTCTTGACAATGTTTTAATTAATGCTGATAGGTTTTATTTATATTTTATACCCATTGCTATTTTAATTACTGGTGTAATAAAAGGGTTTGTAACTTATATCCAAATTACTTCTTTACAATTTATGAGTCATAGAATTATTGAAAATCTCAGACGTGATGTTTTCAAAAATATTATAAATGTACATTATGGGTTTTTTGTTAAAAATAAAATTGGATCATTAATTACGAGAATTACTACAGATACTTATTATTTAAGTGGTGCAATGGCCAACACTTATACCGCATTAATAAAAGACTCTTTAACTTTGACTGTTTTAATAGGAAATATGTTTTATCAAAATTGGAAATTAGCATGCATTTCTATAGTGATTTTTCCATTGGCCATTGTTCCTATAAGGGTTTTAGGTAAAAAAATTAGAAGGGTCACAAAAAACTTACAAGAACAAGTTGGAACTTTAGCTTCAAATTTAGAAGAGGTCTTTAGAGGGATCAAAAATGTAAAATCTTTCAATGCAGAAAATTTTGAAATCAAAAGAGTTAATAAAGAAATTGAGCAAGCTAGAGAATTGAATTTTAAACAGGAAAAAATAACTGCGAGATCTAGACCTTTCACGGAAACATTGGGTTCAATGGCAGCTGGTTTAGCAATATTTGGTGGGGGTATTTTTGTAATTAACGAAAATATGACAGCTGGGCAATTGATGAGTTTTTTAGTAAGTCTAATGTTAGCTTATGCACCACTTAAAAATCTAATAAATGTGAATGTTTTACTTCAAAGTGGTCTTGGTGCTGCCTCCAGAATATTTGAATTTATAGATTTTAAAAACGAAACAATTGGAGGATCAAAGATAATAAAAGATTTCAAGACTTTGAGTTTTAAAGAGGTTTTTTTTAAATACGAAAATACAAATAAAAATATAATTAACCGGGTTAATTTTAACCTAAAAGCAGGAAAAAAAGTTGCATTTGTGGGACCCTCTGGAGGAGGTAAATCAACACTGATGGCTTTATTTTTGAGATTATTTGATATCACTAAAGGTGACATAACAATAAATGAAATAAATATAAAAAAATTAAAATTAAATAGTCTTAGAAATATATTTAGCCTAGTTAGTCAAGATACAGTTTTGTTTGATGGTACTATTTCAGAAAATATAAAATATAACTCTGGTCACAATCAATCAAATATAAATCATTTTGCTAATATTGCATGTGTAAATGATTTTGCAAATAAACTACCTTTAAAATTGGATACTAAAATTGGAGAAAATGGAATTAAATTGTCTGGGGGGCAAAGGCAAAGAATTTCAATAGCGAGAGCTCTCGCTCAAAAAAGCCCTGTTGTATTATTAGATGAACCAACTTCAAATTTAGATCTTAAAACAGAGTCTAAGCTATTCAATAATTTGTATCATTTACCAGAAATTACAATGATCGTAGTTGCACATAGATTAAGCACAATTAAAAATTTTGATGAAATTTACTATTTAGAAAATGGTGAGGTTGTTGAAAAGGGAACTCATAAAACCTTAATGGCAAAGAAAAAACATTATTATAATCTTTATCAAAGACAGATTAAAAAAAATGCTTAAAAAATTATCTAAGAATAAATTCTTTAAGATTATTTTTGTAAATTTGATTTATCTGTCATTATCACTTATAAAAAAAACAAGTAATTGGTCGGGTGTAAACGAAGAAGTCATAGAAAAAAAATTACAAGATAATAAATCAATCATTGTACTTATTTGGCATAACCAACTTATGGGTTCTACATTTAGTTGGAAATTTAAACCAAAATTAAGACCCGTTGCAACATCTCACAGAGACGGTCAAATAAGTACTTTAGTTCAAAGAAAATTTGGTTTAGATCCTCTTTTACGAGAAAAAGACAAACCGACCGCTCTAATAAAAGAAATCACTTTAGCCGTGGAAAAAGGAGAATGCATTTATATCACACCAGATGCACCTCATGGACCACCTTATGAAATTAACACTAATATTTACAAATTAGCTAAAAAGTTTGACTTAAAGATCGCTCTACTAACTTTTAAAACCAATCGTTTTTTTCGTCTAAATAATTGGGATAAATTAAAAATACCATTACCTTTCAGTAAAGGTATTTTTTTTTGGGGTGAAGAAATAATAAACCCAAGTAAGTTCGATGAAAATTCATTTAATACATACATAATAGACAATTTGAATAAAAATTTAAAAATAATTGATGCTCATTTTTAGCTATAGATTATTACAACTTGTGTTTTTTCCAGTGATTTTATTAATTGGTTTAATTAGAGTATTCAATAAAAAAGAAAATTTTTTTTCATATAAGCAAAAAATATTCGCAAACCAAAATTACATACAAATCAAACAAAGTGATTTTTTAATTCATTTTGCTAGCATAGGCGAATTGAATTCTATTAAATTCTTAGTGGATAGGCTCAATAATAAAAAAATTGTTTTATCGTGTTCTACATTGTCATCTTTTGAATTATCAAAAAAATTGTACCCCAACCTTATTAGTATATTCCTTCCTTTAGATTTTTTTTGGAATGTAAATATTTTCTTATCAAAAACAAATTTTAAAAAAATTTTATGGATTGACTCAGAAATTTGGCCTAATTGGCTCATAATTTCAAAAAAGAAAAATTTAAAAAATATCTTAATTAATGGCAGAGTATCGGATACAAGTTATGTCAGGTGGTCAAAATATCCAAATTTAAGTAAAATAATTGGAGAACAATACGATCTAATTTTTGCACAAAGTAAAAAGGATCAAATCAACATAAATAATTTATTTGGTAAAAAAGTTTATTTTTTTGGGAACTTAAAATTTAATATTAATCCAAATATACCAAATTCAAAAAAAAAGATCGTTTGTTTTGCAAGTATTCACTTAAATGAATATGATAAAGTTATACATATAATTAAAAGATTAAATTTAAGTGAAATACTTGAAATAATTATTATACCGCGTCACATTCAATTCTCTTATAATTTAAGTAAAAAAATTACTTCTGAAAATTTAAAAAAAATAACAGTACATAATAAATTTGGGGATATCATGTCAATTTTTGAGCGCTCAAAAATAGTATTTATGGGTGGTTCTTTAATTAGACATGGCGGACAGAATCCTCTGGAACCTATTTCTAGAGGTTGCTTTGTGCTTTCAGGAGAATTTAATAAAAATTTTGATGAAATTTATCTTGATCTTGAAAAACTTAACCTTTGCAAAACAATGAATAGTGATAATTTAGAAGATATCAGTAATGAAATTAACAAACAAATAGAGGAAGACTTTAATCATGTTAAGGAAATTGAAAATTTTATTAATAAAAATAAAAATAGTTTAAAAAATATTACAGAGATGATTGATAAATGTTAAAAGCTCCAAAATTTTGGTATCAAAAAACAATTTCTTTAAATGCACTTCTTCTCTCTCCTTTATCAATAATTTGGTCAGTCGGAAATTTAATCAAAAGAAGACTATCAAAAGTTCAAAAAATTGACTTACCAGTGATAGCAGTTGGAAGTGCTATAATTGGTGGTTCAGGCAAAACGCCCTCAGTATTGTACATCTGTAGAGAATTAAAGAAGATGGGGTACATTCCTCATATTATCTCAAGAGGTTATGGTGGGTCCACTACAGTAGATGAAGTTATAAAAGTAAAACCTCATATGGACTTTAATTTTGTAGGAGATGAGGCTTTAATGATGTCAAATTATTTTACAACATGGGTTAGTAAAAATAAATTTCACGCAATGATTTCAGCAAAGGAAGATGGTGCAAATATACTTGTACTTGACGATGCACTTCAATCTTATAATGTTTATAAAAATATATCGATTTATGTTTATGACTCTATCCAATCATTTGGTAATAGACTTTTAGTTCCCTCTGGACCACTAAGAGAGTCAGTAAAAAATGCAATTAGAAAATCACAAATATTTTTTTTAATTAATACAGATGTATGTAATGATTTAAATGACAGTCACTTTAAGCATATTTTGAAATATAAAATAGAAATCAACCCAGAATTTAAAGAAAAAAAGTTAATTGCTTTTGCAGGTCTGGGTTTTAATAAAAAATTTTTTGACCAATTAAAATCTGAAAATTTAAATTTAGTATTAACAAAAGAGTTTCCTGATCATCATCAATATACTGTCGATGATATTTTTTTATTACTTGATCAAGCAAATAAAAATGATGCTTTTTTAATAACAACAGAGAAAGATCATGTCAGGATACCTAATGAATTTAAAAGCTCTGTTGGAATAATACATGGAGAAATAGTATCTGATAACAATTTAGGATTTACTACGGAAATTGAAAAATATATTTAAAGTTTTTAGAAATTATAGTGAGTTTGTATTTTTTATTATACTTAAAAATATATTAGGATTATTTAGTTTTAATTTTGCCTCAAATATTGGAGGAATTTTAGTTGGTTTTTTTGGAAAATTTACAAAATACGAGCAAATTATAAAAAACAATTTGAAAGTATTAAGACTTAATGATGAAAAGAGTTCAAGATTAGCAAAGGAAAATTTAAAAGAGACAGGTAAAGTTTTTTTTGAATTTTTTAACTTAAATAAATTTGATTGGAAAAATATAGATTTTGATAATATCCATATCATGGACGAGATAAAAAATCACAAAGGTCCTAAAATCTTTATATCAGCACATATTGGGAACTGGGAGCTAACAAGAAATTTTATTTTACGTCATGGTTTCACATTACATTCAGTTTATAGACACGCAAATAATGAGAAGATCGATAACTACATACAAAAAAATAGAATGAAAAATAATGCTTTTTTTTATAAAAAAGGCTCTGAGAGTGCTAAATCCATGATTAAGGCCCTCAAACAAAATGAAGACTTAGCTCTTCTAATTGACCAAAGAGATAGTAGTGGTTTAGAAATAAATTTTTTTGGAAAGAAAGTACTTGCAACAGATGGTTTTGCTAATTTGGCAATTAGATACAAAACAATGATATGTCCAGTATACTCCATCAGAAATCAAAATAACAAATTTCAAATAATTTTTGAAAAACCTTTACGTTATGAAGAATATAAAAACTATGATGTAAAAGGCCTAGTTGAGATGATTCACAAGAAATATTTTGAAAAATGGATTACACAATCTCCATCACAATGGCTATGGGTACATAAAAGATGGAAATTATAGTTTTTTCTTAACACTCATTGCTCCATCTTTCAAAGTAACATTAAAATTATTCAATTTTTTTAAAGTTTGTATACTTTTAATAATTTGATTTTCTGTTTTCAATATAGCATAGCCTTTTTTTAAGTTTTTTTCTATCGAAGAGGTATTAAGTATCTTATTTAGTAAATATAATTTTTGGGAAAAAATCTTAAATTTATTTAAAATTAAAGTTTTGTTATTATTATTGATGTATCCAATCTTGCTTTGTATTTCTAATATTTTTTGTTTTGGGCTATTGTTTTGTAGTCTAATCAATGTATCATTAAATAAATTTGATTTATCGTAAAAGCAATTATTAATTATCTTTAAATTCTCACCGTTTATTTTACTTAATTTGATTTCAATATCTTTGATTGAATTTGAAAAATAATTTACAGAATTTTTGAATCTCAATAATAATTGTTCTATTGATAAATATTTTTGTTCGATAGATTGATTGAGTTTTAATTGTAAATCCTGAATTTGATTTAATAAATAATTTTTATCGGGAACTGCAATTTCAGCTGCTGCAGTAGGTGTTGGTGCACGCAAATCTGAGACATAATCTAATAAGGTATAGTCAGTATCATGACCAATAGCCGAAATATTAGGAATTTTTAATTTAAAAACTCTTTTTATTAAATCGGGTTCGTTAAAAGGCATTAACTCTTCCAAAGAACCTCCACCTCTAGCAAATATGATTAAATCTGGCTTTAAAAAGTCCTTTGAGTCATGATTTTCAATGAGATTTAAAAAATCTATAATTTCAATATGAGAATTTTTACCTTGAACAGAAATAGGGAAAACCTTTATTTGAGTAACTGGAAATCTCTCGGAAATTCTATGAATTATATCATGAATTACTGAACCAGAGGATGAAGTTAAGACACCGATAGATTTTGGATACTTAGGCAATTTTTTTTTCTTATCATCATCAAACAAACCCAGCAAAGATAATTCTTTTTTCCTATCTTCAATAAGCTTTAATATTGATCCTGTACCACTATACTCAACCTGATCAATAATGAGTTGGTAAACAGATCTCCCAAATTTAGAGTAAGATGTTATCCTGCCATAAAAACTGTATTCAGTTCCCTCTTCAATTTGAACTTGCAAATTTTCATAGCTTCCTTTCCAGCATATGCAAGATATGACCTCATCGTTTTCTTTAATTGAAAAATATACGTGTCCAGAACTAGCTATAGTTATTGATCCTGCCTCTCCAACTAACTTCAAATAAGAATAGCTTTCCTCCAATAAATCTTTTATTGACTTATTCAGTTGTGATACAGTGTACTCAGGAATATTATTCACAAAATAAATATACTTTATTATGTTATATAAATGAATGTCATAGTTGTAGGATCTGGTGCCCGAGAACATGCTTTGTGTAGAATTCTTCACAAGTCCTACCTTTGTGAAAAAGTATTCTGTTTTCCTGGAAATTATGGAATTAGCCAAATTGCAGAGTGTAAAGATATCTCAACCAAAGAGGATATTGTTGAAGAATGTATTAAAATTAATCCAGACCTAGTTGTTGTAGGTCCGGAAAACTATTTATCAGAAAATCTTGCGGGAGAACTTAGAAATAAGGGTTTAAATGTTTTTGGGCCTGACTCTGAAGGCGCAAAACTTGAATCTTCCAAGGAGTTCATGAAAGAATTTTGTCAATCACATAATATTCCAACTGCAAAGTCTCAAACTTTTGTTGATTTTGATAAAGCAAAAAACTATCTCGAAAGTTTTAATGGGCCCATTGTTGTAAAATATGATGGATTAGCTGCTGGTAAAGGAGTTTTTGTATGCACAAATACAAATCAAGCAATAGAGGCTTGTGAAAGGATTTTTATAAAAAAGGAGTTTAATCAAGAAAACAATAAAGTTGTTATTGAAGAATTCATTGAGGGAAAAGAATTGAGTTTTTTTACTATTACTGATGGTGATGAATACTTAAATATTGGTTCCGCACAAGACTATAAAAGAGTTGGAGATAACGATACTGGACCCAATACTGGAGGAATGGGTACTATCAGCCCTGCCCCTATTTTAGATAACAATCTAGATATGATAATTCAGGATCAAATAGTAGAAAAAACTATAGAGGGTTTAAAGCATGACAACATAGCATTTCAAGGCGTTATATTTTTTGGGATAATCGTCAATGAACACAATCAACCATATTTGCTAGAATACAATACTAGATTTGGAGATCCTGAAATTCAAAGTATTTCTCTTAGGATAAAGTCAGATTTTTTATCTTTACTTCATTCAACTGCAACAAAAAATTTAAAATATGCTAATATTGAATTGTTTGAAAACAAAAAATCAATTTGTTTAATTTTGGCAACGAAAGGATATCCGGGAGATTACCCTAAAAATACTGAAATCAGAAATTTAAATGAATTAAAAAATAATGATGAATTTTATATTTTTCATGCGGCGACTAAATTAATAAACAACAAAGTTTTTTCTAATGGAGGTAGAGTTCTATCAATTGTTGTATGTGGAGATAGTTATCTTGAATGTAGAAATAAAGTATATGAAATAGCAGATATTATCGATTGGCCTGAAAAATATTATAGATCTGATATTGGTGCTAATATTTAGTTCTCTTATTTTTAAAAAATTTTTTTATTAGATTTTCTTCGTTATTTTTAATTAATTTATACTTTACCTTCGATATAGTATTTCGACTAGGATTTACATTTTTAAATAAATAATAAACCTCAGATAATCTTGAGGATTTTATAACCTCTTTGCACATATGACATGGTTCTAAATAAGATATCATTATGAGACCATCTAATCTCTTTTGATTTAATTTTTTACATGCCTTTCTTATACATAAAATCTCTGCATGTGCAGTTGGATCATTTAATGCAATTTCTTGATTGAAAGATTTAGCGATAATTCTCTCATAGATCGGGTCGACAATTACGGATGCTATAGGAATCTCACCTTTTTCCATAGCTAATTTACTTTGACTAAGTACAATACGTATAAAATTTGTTAGGTTGTTCATTGTGAATAGATCCCCAGTCATTGGTATTACAACTGATTATAAGGAAAAAGAAAACACATATTCTAAATATCCTTGGTTTGCTTTAAGGCGCCATTATTCAGACTGTTTATATCAGTATGGATGTACACCAATAATATTACCTATAACAGAAACTTTAGAAAATATTGATTTTTTAGATGGCTTACTCATCTCGGGAGGGGACTTTGATATTGATCCAAAATATTACGGTGAAAATATACAGTCAGATAAAATTCAAACCATTAAAGATAGGACTAAATTTGAATTAAAATTATTAGAAAAATATTTTACCCTTAATAGACCTATTCTGGGAATATGTGGAGGTTGCCAACTTCTAAATGTATTTTTTGGTGGTAGTTTAATCCAAAATATTGAGTCATTTATTGAACACGAACAACCCAATCCAAGAGATGAGACTAGTCATGAGATAGTTTTGAGAGATACATCTAATCTAAAGATATTTAAAAATAGTCAAAAAATTTTTGTGAATAGTGCTCATCATCAGGGTATTAAAAAAATTGGTCAAAATTTAATAGTAGATGCTCATGCGCCTGATAATCTAATTGAAGCTTTTCATCATAATCAACATCCATTATGCATGGGCGTTCAATGGCATCCTGAATTTTTAATAACAGATTTTGATAAAAGTATTATAAAGCTGTTTACAGATCATGCAAAAAATAACGTTTAGTAAAAAATTATCCATTCAATTTAAAATTTCGAGAAACCAGGCAGAAATTTTAATAAAAAATAAAAAAGTTACTTTAAATGGTAATATTGAAACAAGACCGTTTATATCAGTAACTGATAAAGATATTTTTGAAATTGAAAAACTTAAATCAAATAAACTTAATATAATACTATTTCATAAACCGCGAGGTTGTATCACTTCCAAAAAAGATGAAAAAGAAAGAAAAATTGTTTATGATTTTCTTCCTAAGAAATATCACCAGTATCACTATATTGGTAGATTAGATTACAATTCGGAGGGTTTATTACTATTTACAAAAGATACCTCTTTTAAAAGATATATGGAACTTCCTAAATCAAATATTAAAAGATCTTATCTTGTTAGTGTAATGGGTACCTTTGATCAAAATAAGCTTAAATCAATGAATAAAAAAATTTATGGAAAAGAAATTTATAAAAAACCTAATGTAAAATTAGTTCACTCTAATACAAACAAACATGTACTGAGATTTAATCTTACTGAGGGAAAAAATAGAGAAATCAGAAATATTTGTGCATTATTTAATTTAAAGGTAGAAAAGCTTAAAAGGATCTCTCACGGACGTTTCCTATTAAAGTCTATAACCTATGGTGAATACAAAGAAGTGGAGGTTAATGAGAGTTATCAGCGGTAAATATAAGGGAAGAAAGATACTAGTTGAGTCTAAAAGCGATTACAGACCAACCTTAACAAGAATTAGAGAGGATATATTTAATTTATTATTACATAATAATGATCTGAATATAGACCTTAATGAGGTTATTTTATGTGATTTGTTTGCAGGAACAGGTTCAATTGGTATAGAGGCATTATCTAGAGGTGTTAAAAAAGTAATATTTAACGATATCGAAAAAAATCATACTAATAAAATTGAAAAGTTTCTAAAAGAAGTTAATGAAATAAATTATGAAATAACTAATTTTGATCCTTATAAACAAAAAATAGATATTTTAAATAATTGCCACGTAATTTATATTGATCCTCCGTATGATCATAGTTTTGTATCAATTCAAAATAAAATATTAATTAATCTTCAATCAAATATTTTAGTATTATTGGAAAGTTCAAATTTAATTAATGTAGATAATCTGATATTAAAAAAGCAATACAAAAATAAAAATATATTTTTTTTTAGGACTTAATAAATTTTGAAATAATTAATAAATTTAATAAAAAATCTTTTAAAATATTTAAATTCACCAAATACTAAAGCAACACCAATTAGTACAAATTGATAAATAGGAAAAATTAATATTAATCTAATTAACCAATAGAAAAATCTATTTGAAATAAAGCTTTCTATTGATACTAGTTGAAGTAATGGTTCAGACAAAAAAACTGAAATAGAACCTGCCAATCCAAAAATTATAAATATTTTTAATAAATGTAATCTAGAATTTGCACCAAAAAAATTAATCAAATTATTTATCAATTTATGCTTTCGTATTTTTCTTTAAAATTTCAACAGCTGGTTGATCAAGAAAATTAATTTTTTCAAACTTAGACCTTAAATAAATATCAAAAATTAAAAAGAAGATAAGATAACAATAGCAAGTAAAATCATCTTTTATTGAAATCTGTGTAACTAAAAAATTTTTTTGCTTTAGGGTTTTTATAGCACCCTCCTCTAATGTGCTCATTAAATTGTAACCTTTAATTAAACTGGCATTAGAAACAATTTTTTTATTTCTATTTTCAATTTTAAAAAAATAAAAATGTTTATCATGAGGGCCATCTATGTAGAGTTGAAATTGACTATGCTGATCAATAGAGCCATAAGAGGATATATAATTTTTTGCTCTTTTATTTTTACCTAAACTTTCTGCAAAAATTTGCCTATACCACTCGTTAACAGCATTTAACTTATCGTGATAACTTAGTCCTACAAGGATATTTAAATTAAATTTTTTTTCGTAGTCAATAGATAAGTTAATATACTTTGATAATTTGCTATGGTTTATTTCAAATATTTTTTTTGCTTTATTAAATGATTTTATGATTGAAGGTAATGAATGTCCTATCGATAAAAGTGGGAGAAGTGATGTTATTGAAAATATACTAAATCTCCCACCAATTTTTGTGTCATGATCAAAACATAGAATATTATTTTTTAAAGCAAATTTTCTCATATAATTATTTTTATTTTCAGTTACAAAAATAAATTTTTTTATAAGCATTAAAATTTTTTTTTGTTTGAAAATTTTTATAACTAAATTAAGAAAATATTTAGTCTCAATAGTGTTACCTGATTTCGAAATGAATATGAATTTGTCATTTTTATTAATATTTAAATCTAATAGTGTTTTTTCGATCTTAACTAATGAGGGATTGTCATAAATAAAAATATTTTTATCAAGGCTATAGGGATCTAAGAATTGGCAAAGTAATTTAGTACTTAATGATGATCCTCCCATTCCAAATACGTGAGTTCTGTATTTTTTTTTTTTAAATATACTTAGATCATACCTGTTAAAATAATTTTTTTGTAATATTGGATTAAACATATCTAATGAAAAGAATTCATTTATTGAATATTTGATATTTGACTTTTTAATAAATCTTAAATTTTTAGAATTATTTTTTATTTTCATGAAATAATTGACTCAATAATAAAAATTCTTTTAATTAATTTTTTTTACCCTTAAAAAGCCTCTGAAAAAAATTTCCCTCTTCTTCTTCAGTATCGTTTTCCTCTATTATAATCTCGTTTCCATTATCAATTTGTTCAATAATATTTGGATTCGTTTCATTGGCCTGGGTCTGATTAAGTATTGATTCTATCACTGGATTATTTGAGATTTCAGAATTCGTTGTGTTTTCATCTGCACTATTTGGCAAGGGTAAATCGTTTGTTGGAGGTATAATAAGTTTTTTATTATATCCAACGCCAAGTTCATTTTTTATTTCTCTTTGGCAAGAGACCAAAAGGACCAATAAGACTAAAAATATACTTTTCATAATTTTTTATTCAAAAACAAGATATTCATCATCAAAATAACAAAACCAACAGTAATACAGCTATCAGCAATATTAAAAGCTGGCCAGTGATATTTTCCTATGTATATGTCAATAAAGTCAATAACAAAACCCCTAAATATTCGGTCTATAAAATTGCCCAATGCACCAGACAAAATCAAAGTCAAAGTAAATTGAAAAACCTTATCTTGTGTTTTTATGAGTAAATATAAAAAATATGAAATAATTAGCAATATTACTATTGAAACTAATATTTGATTAAGAGATGGGTCATTCAATAGTCCAAATGCAAAACCGTAATTTACAATAAATGTTAAATTTATAATTGGGAATAAAGACACTGACTCATAAAGATCAAAGAAATTAATAACTAAAGCCTTAGTGAATTGGTCCAAAAATACAAGGAATAAAAATAAAAAAAATAAATTTAAGTTAAACTTATTTTTGAAAAGTTTTCCAAACATCATCACATCGATTGCATAAATTATTTTTACTAGATGATACTTCTTGCAATACAGCCCAACATCGCTCGCATTTTTTTCCATCAGCTAATTTTATCTCTACATATATTTTCTCATCTTCAATACTGATAGATTCCTTTGACCTATTTGAAATATTGTGTGTTTCAACATTGCTGACAATGCACATCTCAGCCAAATCTAAATCTGCAATTATTTTTTGTGTATCTTTAGATAAAAATAAAATTACTTTGGCTTGAAGGCTTGAGCCAATTAATTTTTCATTTCTTTTTAGCTCTAGGGCGGATGTAACACTTTTTCTTACTCTTTTTAGTTCTTCAAAAACTTTTTCAAGTGAAATATCCTTATAAGTAAATTCATCATCTTTAACATTTTGTAATAAAATACTTTCTTCGTTACTATAGCTCCTAGACTTCCATGCTTCTTCACATGTAAATGAAACTATTGGTGAAAGCCATTTTGTTAAAAACTCAAATATTATATGTAAACATGTTGAAGTTGATCTTCTTTTTATACTTTTTATATCATCACAATATAAAGAGTCCTTTCTAATATCAAAATAAAATGCTGATAGCTCAAGAGTGCAGAAATTTAGTAAAGCAGTGTAAATCGCATGGTAATCATGTTTTGAAACTAATTCTTTAAGTTTTTCATTAAGGCTTGTAATTCGTGTTAAGAGATACCTTTCTAATTCAGGCATTTCTTCTGGGTCAACTAAATTTTGTTTATTAAAGTTATTAAGATTTCCTAAAAGGAATCTTAGTGTGTTTCTTATTTTTCTGTAAGAGTCTATTTGGTAGTTGATAATCTGATTATCAATTTTTAAATCCTCAGAATAATCTGATGCAACAACCCAAATACGCAATATATCTGCGCCATATTTATTGATTATTTCATCTGGGGAAATAACGTTTCCGACTGACTTAGACATTTTTCTACCTTTACCATCCACAACAAAGCCATGAGATAAAATACTTTCAAAAGGTGCCTTATCTCTTGTTCCACACGACTCAAGTAATGAGGAGTGAAACCAACCTCTGTGTTGGTCTGAGCCCTCTAAATACATCGATGCTGGCCAGTGAAGATCCTCTCTAGCCTCTAATACATAAGAATGGGTTGAACCACTATCAAACCAAACTTCAACGACATCTTTTACTTGTTCAAAGTCATTTGGGTCATATTCAGGTGATAAAAATCTTGAGGGTTCGGAATTAAACCAGGCATCGCCTCCCTCTAATTCATAAATCTTTGCAATTTTTTCAATAATATTTTGATCGCGTAGAGGTTCACCTGTTTTTTTATTAACAAATATTGGTAAAGGCACTCCCCAAACTCTTTGTCTCGACACGCACCAATCCGGACGGTCCTGTATCATACTTCTTAATCTTTTTTGTCCTTGTTTTGGGAAAAAATCAGTTTCATCAATAGCTTTAAGTGCTTTTGTTCTTAAATCGTTTGAGTCCATTGAGATAAACCATTGTGATGTATTTTTATATACCAAGGGGGCTTTAGATCTCCAAGAATGAGGATAGCTATGAACTAAGATACCTTGTGATATAAGGTTATTGTTTTTTTTTATTTCATCACAAACATTTTGATCAACTTTAAAAATGTGTTGGCCATTAAATACAGGAATATGATCATAATATATTCCACTTTCATTTATTGTCATGGGTAGTTCTAAATCATGTTGTTTACCCAAAATAAAATCATCCATTCCATGTACTGGACAAATATGAACTATGCCAGTACCTTGTTCAGTAGTTACAAAATCACCGTGAAGAATAGGAACTTCAAAATTATATCCAGAGTCGTATAAAGTGTGTTTACAAAAAGTATTTGTTAATTCATGACCTTTGATGGAAAAATTAACTTTATATTCTTCAATTTTATTTTCTTTAATAAATGACTCAACCAAATCGCCAGCTATAATAATGTTTTTGTTTCCATCATTTATTTTTAAATTTAAAGATTTGTATTCAATATCGTTATGAACTGCCAGAGCCCTATTCCCTGGTATTGTCCAAGGAGTGGTTGTCCAAATAACAATAGAGTGCTCTTCTAATTTATCGTTATCAGTTTTTGAAATTGGAAAACAAGCGTATATTGTTGTTGATTTATGATCATGATATTCAACCTCTGCATCTGCAAGTGCTGTTTTTTCTATAACTGACCATAAAACTGGTCTGTGTCCTTTATAAATACCACCATTTTTGAGAAACTTTCCTAATTCTCTTACTATTTGTGCCTCTGCATGAAAATGCATAGTTGTGTATGGGTTATCCCAATCGCCAATTACTCCCAATCTTTGGAATTCTTTTTTTTGAATAGATATCCACTTATTAGCAAAGTCCCTACACTGTTTTCTGAATTCAATCACAGGTACATCGTCTTTATTTTTCTTTTTAGCTCTGTATTCCTCCTCTATTTTCCATTCAATAGGTAGTCCGTGACAATCCCATCCTGGAACATAAATAGAGTTTTTATTTAGAAGTTGTTGATATTTTACAATTATATCTTTTAAAATTTTATTAAGGGCATGACCCATATGAAGATGACCATTTGCATAAGGAGGTCCGTCGTGAAGAATAAATTTTTCTTTAGAATTGGATTGTTCTCTTAATTTTTTATATATGTCATTTTTAAGCCATTCATCTAGAATTCCTGGCTCTTTTTTTGGCAAGTCAGCTTTCATAGAAAATCCAGTCTTTGGGAGAGTAATAGAGTCTTTAATTTCCATAATTTAATATTTTTTTTGCTTCAGCGATATCTAAATTGATTTGATTTAATAATTCTTTTATACCATTAAATTTTTTCTCTTGTCGAATTTGTTTATAAAAAAATAATTCTATATTCTTATCATAAATATTATTGTCAAAATCAAACAAATAGGCCTCAACAATTGGCTTTTCTTTATTAAAAGTTGGTCTTACACCAAAATTAACAATACCAAAATAAGTATTTCCATCAATCGTGGTCTCTACAGCATAGACACCATATGGAATAATAATTGTATTGAGAGGGTACTGAATATTGGCTGTGGGAATACCAATTGAACGACCTCTCTGATCACCTTTAATAACTTTACCAGAAATACTAAATTTTCTTTTCAAATCTTGATTTGCTAATTCAATATTTCCTAAATTAAGATTTTCTCTTATTTTACTTGAAGAAATTTTGTTATTATTTTGCTTATCGAAAATGAGATCAATTTCGTTTAGTTGAATATTATTTTTCTCACAAAATATTCTTAAGGTCGCTATGTTTCCTTTTCTTTGATTCCCATACTGGAAGTCTCTTCCTATTAAAATTCTTTTGGCATTAAGTTTTCCTAATAAAATTTTGTCTTCGAATTCTAAATGATTTAGTTGAGTAAATTTTTCATTAAAATGTAAGTCAATTAAATAATCTAAGCCTAAGCTCTCTAAAATCTCTTTTTTTTTTAATTGAGAATTAATCATAAAATTATTTTGTTTTTTAAAATAAATTTTTGGATGTGGTGTGAATGATAAAATTGCAGATTTAGATTTTGATATTTTAGTTTTTTGTATTAAATTTTTAATTATCCCTCTATGGCCTTTGTGAATACCATCAAAGTTACCTATTGTTAAACACAGCTTTTCATCGATATTAATTTCTTCAAAACTACTATTGATATATTTCATAGAGAGAATTAAACGGTGTGATATTTGCTCTTATAATAGATAAGGGGTTTTTTGGTATTTAATTTTATACAGTTTGTTATTAAACATATGATTATTGTATGATCGCCTGAAATGACTTTTTTTTCAACTTTTGCCTCTAATAGCCCCAAAGACTCCGGGAAGAAAGGAACCTTATTATTAGCAATTTTATATTTTGTATTCACCCACCTCTTCTCTAATGATCCAGCGAATTTATTAGATAAATTAAGTTGAGATTTAGCTAAAAAATTTACATTTAAAGGACTATTTAATTTAAAACTTTTTAAATTTAAATTTTCATTTCCAAGACAAAATAAAAACTTTGGAGGGACAAGAGAAAGGCTTGAGAAAGAGTTGACTGTACAACCAAAAAATTGTTTTCTATTTGTTCCATTTGTTACAATCGTAATACCTGTTGAAAATAATGAGAAAACGGCCGTTAAATTTTTAATATTTTTCATAGTTTTATTTGTTTTTGGTAGCGCTGGAGAGACTCGAACTCTCACGAGGTTTCCCTCACCGGATTTTGAATCCGGCGCGTCTACCATTCCGCCACAACGCCTTAAAATAATCTTATTTTCTTATATTATTAAGACAAATTAGGCAAATTGATAACTAATTGTGTATTTATTTAAATTTAAGAATAATATCTCGATACTTTGGAATACATTTACTTTATGGCGCCTATACTCACTTTTGCAATGACTGCTGCCATTACACCGGGGCCTAATAATATAATTCTTTCAACAAACGCTGTTAATTATGGTTTTAAAGCAACAATTCCACTTATGTTAGGTGTCTTTTTTGGATTTTTATCGGTTTTAACTCTTTGCTTATTAGGGATTGGAGAGATTTATGAAAACTATCCAAATTTTAAGAATTTTATAAAAATTGTAGCCACGATCTTCTTAACTTATCTGGCTTATAAAATTTTTATTTCAACTGAATTTTCAGACAATAATAATAAAAGAAGATTTACATTTAGAGATATTTATTTTTTTCAATTAATAAATCCTAAAGCTGTAAGTGTTTCCATGTCTAGTTCTGCAATTTTTATACAAAATAAATTCTCATATTTAGAGGAATTTATTTTAATCTTTATTTGTTTTATAATTTCAACATCAACCAGTGCTGTAGTTTGGGCTGCTATTGGACACTCATTTAGAAAATATCTTAATGATAAAAGAAAAATTATTTATTTTAATAGAGTCATGGCTCTATTGTTACTAGGCTGTGTTTTTTATATAATTTTATGACAGTAAATTTATTTAAATTATTTTTCTTTTTATTAATTAGCTTCTTACTACTTACCCCTATAGCCTTAGTTATAACAAATGGTTTGAGTGCAATTTTTTTAACCAATGAACTTTACATTAATAGATATTTAATTGGGTCTACTAAACTCATAGTAATGGTAAGTATTTTTACAACTATCATCAGTGTTCCATTGGCATGGATAAATACAATGACCGAATTTTGGGGGCGAAAATTTCTACAAATATTTGCAATACTGCCCTTAGCAGTTCCAGCCTATATTTCAGCATATACTTATGCCGAAATTTTGGAGCCAGGTGGTTTTATTACTCTCAAATTTTTGTTTTATGATGGTTTTTCAATAAGAAATAGTATTGTGGCTTCGCTAATAATTTCTTTATCTTTTTTTCCATATGTTTATATCCTAACTAGGATTGCAATCATAAATTTCTCAACAAGATATATAGAGGCTGCAAAAACTCTTGGTAAAAATCCCTATCAATGTTTTTTTAAAATTGGTTTACCCATGGCCCTACCTGGAATAGCTGCAGGACTAGCATTAGTTTTGATGGAAACAGTAAATGATTTTGGTGTTGCAGATTTTTTTGGTTTACAAACACTTTCAGTTGGAGTTTTTCATTATATAGCAATATTAAATGACTTACCTTTAGCTTTCCTATTGGCCTTAATTATTATTTTAGTAATGGGTTTGTTATATTTTTTTGAGCAAAAATTAAGAGGTAAAAGGAAATTCAATAATAATAGTTATGAAAATATTCAGTGGTCAAAATATAAATTAGGAAAGTTCATTGGAATAATTGCATTAATCTTAGGAGTCTTACCTATTTTCTTTGGCTTTATTCTGCCTCTTATTTTTATAATTTATACATTTTTTAATAATTTAAATTTTATTGATTTTAATAACTATTTTACCTCACTATATAATTCAATCATGCTTGGAGTTATTGCTGGAATTGGATGTGCTATAATCTCAGTATTTATTAGTTTTTACTCAAGATTCACTAGTAAAAATCACATTATTTATTATAAAAAAATAATAAACATTGGATATGCAATACCAGGTGTAGTAATAGCATTAGGAGTGCTTTTCTTTTTATTTTATTTTGATCGATTAACAACATTATCTTTATCTACCACTTTATTAGGCTTGTCCTTAGCTCTGATAATTAGATTAATTGCTTTATCAAATAATTCTTTAGACTCAGGGATGGAGAAAATTGGAAAATCAATTGATGATGCCTCAAGATTAATTGGAAGAAAATCTTCAACAACATATTTTCGAATAATTTTGCCTCAGGTAAAGTTGAGTATATTAGCAGGATTTTTTTTAGTATTTGTCGATACTGTAAAAGAGTTACCTATTACTTTACTACTTAGACCTTTTAATTTTGATACACTTGCTACTAGTCTTTACGAATATTCATCAAATGAAATGTTTGAGTACGGAAGTTTGCATGCTTTAACAATTATTTGTTTTCTTTCTATCGTAATTTATTTATTCGATAACGTGCTAGAAAAAAGAATGTTGTCAAAGACAAAAAAATAATTATTTAAATTTTTTCATTAACTTTAATGTTTCATCACTAACGTGATGCTCAATACCTTCACTGTCATTTTCTGCAGTCTTTCTGGAAACACCTAACTTAATTAAGAAATTATAAACAATTTCATGCTTTTGTTTTGACTGTGTGGCTAATTTTTCTCCCTTTTCTGTCAAAAAAATCGAGCGGTATGGTTCAGATTTTGCTAAATTAAAATTTATTAAACGCTTCAAATTTTTATTAACAGTGGCTTGTGACACACCAAAATGTTGAGCTAAATCAGCATTTTTAACATCACCTTTATTTTTTAAAATTTCTTGAATAGCCTCAACATAATCTTCTAGTATTTCGTTCTTATTTTGACTTCTGATATTTGAAAATTGATATGGCTCACTAGATCTAGTGTTTTTCATAGCGGATTCAATCTATTTTGTTAACAATTAAAAGTAAAGAATTGTTTGACTAATATTTAGTTATATCTATATTGTTTAGCCTAGGCTAAAAATATGACAGAATTAGTATTAGAATTAAGTAGAAAATTTCAATATTTAAGATTATCAAAAATTTTCCTCTTTATATGTATTCTCCTTCTTTTATTTTCTGAACAGACTAGAAATATTTTAATTTCGTCATCGAGTGACGCCTACATAGCTGTATCTAGCTTTGTTGGAGTGACACTTCTTCTATTTGTTATTCTTGAAAAGAGAAATTTTAATTTACAAAAATTAATTTTACAAAATAAGAAATTTGAAATTCCCATATGCTCTATGTTAGGAGTTATACCTGGTTGCGGCGGAGCAATAATGGTAATGAGCTTATTCACTAGAAAGGTAGTTTCTTTTGGAGGTGTGCTCGCAGCACTTATTAGCACTATGGGCGATGCAGCTTTTCTTCTCATTGCAACAAAACCCCAGGCTGCTTTAATCATACTACCAGTTACTTTTATAGTAGGTATAATATCTGGATATGTTGCTCAACCTTTTACAAAAAATTTTTTACAAAATAAAATTAATAAGAATGTAAATACAACCCATTTACCTAAAAATAAAATATCAAATAAATTTTATTATATTTGGTTTTTATTTTTAGCTCCTGGATTTATTTTGGGAATGTTAAATGCTTTTAACATTGAACTAAACTTTAATTTTATTGGAATTAATGTGGTTGAAGTAATGGCATTTATTTTGGCGATATACTGTGTCTTGTTGTGGGTTTTGAATCCGCTAACAGATATTCAAATGGCTTCAATTCACGAAAACTCCTATAGAAAAGTTGTAGATACAACTTGCTTTGTTACTGTTTGGGTCATTATTTCATTTGTTGTCTACGAGCTAATAGATCTATCAACTAATGGTTTAATATTTGAGTCATTAATACTATTTGGTCCATTTATTCCTCTTATGGCTATACTAATTGGTTTTATTCCTGGCTGTGGTCCTCAAATTATGATCACATCCATGTATGTGAGTGGTCAAATTCCTATGTCCGCACAAATAGGAAACTCTATATCTAACGACGGTGATGCACTTTTCCCTGCGATAGCCATATCTGCAAAGGCAGCAATAGTTGCAACACTCTACAGTGCGATCCCAGCTATTATAATTGCTTATCTCTGGTATTACCTTATAGGTTAAATACTAAATATTAATTAATCGATATGATTTGGAAGAATTTACATATATATGTTGAAAAAAAATCTAAATCAAAATATTCACAATATTTTTTATCTTTAGTTGCTTTTATAGAAAGCATTTTTTTTCCAATTCCTCCAGATATAATTTTAATACCGATTGTTTATTTTAATCCTAAAAATTTTTTAGCAACTGCACTGAATTGTACGATATTTTCAGTCATCGGTGGTGCTTTTGGATATATCATAGGGTATTTCATTTTTGATATTGCCCAATCTTATTTTGATATAAGCAAGCAGGGTGAATTTATGAATTTTTATAAAGATTGGGGTATTTTTGCGGTTTTTTTGGGTGGTTTTACACCTATACCTTACAAAGTTATAGCTTTAACAAGTGGATATGCTCAATTTAATTTTATCTATTTTATACTCCTTTCATTGTTATCTAGGGGGTTGAGGTTTTTTATTATTGCTTTTATCATTAAACAATTTGGGAAATTAGGTATGGAAATTTTACAAAGAAATAAACTATTAATTTTTATAATCATACCTCTTGGAATAGTCTTTTTTATTTATTTATTTATTTATCATGATTAAACAAACTAATATTTTATTTATTGTTTTTTTATTTTCGCTGGTAGCTATGTCTTTTGCTTTAATATTACAATATGCATATGGTCATAGCCCATGTAAATTGTGTGTATATCAAAGAGTTCCATATTACTCAATTTTGATATTAGGTGTATTTTATTTTTTTATTAAGAGATATTTCAATTTAATTTATATATTACTAACTATCTTGCTTCTTGTTGAATTAGGAATTTCCGGTTATCATTCTCTTACAACATTTGGAATAATTGATTACACCGGATGTGAAGCTGCCACGCTTCCAAATGATATTACAAAATTAAAAGAAGAATTAATGTCTAATACATTAATTACCACATGCTCTGATGCAAACTTACCTTACTTTGGTATTCCATTATCATTTTATAACTTCTTGTTTTCAATGACTTTTCTGTTATTAATTATTTTCAATGCCTACAAAAAAGAAAAATAAATCACTAAGCAGTGAAGATAAAAAATTGATCGAAGAAATTATCAGAGTGGATCACGCAGGTGAGCATGGAGCAACACAAATATATCGTGGACAATTAGCTATTTTTAAAGAAAACACAGAATTTGGTAAAGAAATTAAGGAGATGGCTGACCAAGAGGAAATTCATAAATCAACTTTTGATGAATACATAGTAAAAGAGAACGTAAAACCAACCGCTTTATTTCCATTTTGGAATTTAGCAGGTTATGCCCTTGGATTAGGTACTGCATTAATGGGAAAAAAAGCTGCAATGGCATGCACCGTTGCTGTTGAGGAGGTTATTGGTCAACACTATGAGGAACAAGCCAAGGAACTATCAAAAAGAAAATTAAAACCAGATTTATTGAATACTGTAAAAAAGTTTAGAGAAGATGAGCTAGAACACCATGATACAGGCGTCGAACACCAGGCAGAAATGACAACTGGGTATGTTCTTTTGTCTAAAACAATAAAACAGCTATGCTATACAGCGATAAAAATAACTAAAAAATATTAATCCTTCTCTAAGACACTATCCCAATATAAATAATCTCTCCAACTTGAGTGAAGATAATCAGAGGGGAAATTTTTACTTTTTAATCTTAAAGAATATTGAGAGGGTTCTTTAGGTTTTCTAAGCAATTTAAAACCAACTTGACTTAAATCCCTACTTCCTTTGGTCCAATTACATTTTGAACATGCAGTCACAACGTTCTCCCAATTTGTCAATCCACCTTTTGAACGAGGTATTAAATGATCGAAAGTTAATTCTTTTGTTGAAAATTTATCATTGCAATATTGACATGTGAAATCATCTCTCAAAAAAACATTAAATCTTGTAAATGCAGGTTTATGACTATGTGGTATGTAATCTTTGAGTGCGATAATGCTAGGGAGTTTTATTTCAAAAGATGGGGATGAAACCTTTTGATCATATTCTTCAACTATATTAACTCTATCAAGAAAAACCGCTTTTACCGTATCTTTCCAACTCCATATAGATAAGGGGAAATAGCTAAGAGGCCGGTAGTCTGCATTTAATACTAAAGATGGGCAATGATTCGAGTTGATCATGATTTAATATTAACATATCTAAAAAAGAGTATGTTTAATAGTTTATTAATTCCAGTGTTCATACAGCTTGTTAATTTCATCTAAAGCAATTGGGCTAATTGAATGTGCACAGTTGTCATCTAAAACCAGTTTACTAGAAAATTTTTTTGATTCCAAAAACGAATTTGTCTCAACTGCCCTATTAA
Organism: uncultured Alphaproteobacteria bacterium; assembly: GCA_902588615.1. Lineage (GTDB taxonomy): Bacteria > Pseudomonadota > Alphaproteobacteria > HIMB59 > HIMB59 > HIMB59. Next base: position 62,019 of record CACIPV010000006.1, read on the forward strand.
ATGGTACGACATCGTCCATTTTTCCATGAAAAATTAAAAAACTAGATTTGATTTCAGATATTTTCAAATCATTTAAAATTTCTTTTGGTAATGATCCTGATAATGAAATGATACTGTGAAAATTTAAATTTTTTTGTAGAGCATAATATGTCGCCAACATAGAGCCCTGAGAGAAACCAATGATAGAAATCTGAGTTTCATCAACTGAGTGTTCATGAATTATTTTTTCAATTATTTTTTCAAGATGAAAGAAGGCTGATTTTAGGCCTTCTTTTAATTCTTCAATTGATCTCTCTTTTAATGGAAACCACTGATACCCAAAATAATTGAATTCACAGGGCTCCGGGGCATTAGGAGATATAAACTCA
>CACIPV010000007.1 GCA_902588615.1 uncultured Alphaproteobacteria bacterium
CAAGTAGAAAAGAAAAAAAGAAATCAATTGATGACCTTGTTTTCAAAACATCTGAAACTTTGAAAATAACAGAACTACTTGATAGGAAGCCAGGTCAACTATCTGGTGGTCAAAGACAAAGAGCGGCACTAGGAAGAGCGATGGTAAGAGAACCAGTCGCATTCTTAATGGATGAACCTTTATCAAATCTTGATGCTGCATTAAGAGTTCATATGAGATCTGAACTATCTGAGCTCCATAATTCTTTAAAGACCACTTTCATTTATGTGACGCATGATCAAGCTGAAGCACTTACAATGTCAACTCGAATGGCGGTAATGATTGATGGGGAACTTTTGCAACTTGATACTCCAAGTGAGGTTTATAATAATCCATCATCTTTAAGAGTTGCAGAATTTGTTGGCAGCCCAAAGATTAACACATTTGCTGCTCAGATTAGCTCTGATGGTTCTGTTGAATTTATGGGTATTAAGCTTGAAAGAAAATTTAATACTAATAGTCAAAAAGCTTTAGTTGCTGTGAGACCAGAACATTTAGAAATTACAAAAGACTCAAACAAACCTGCATTTGAGGCTACAGTTTCATACCGAGAAAACCTTGGTTCTGATATATTTTACCATGTTCAAGTTGATCAATCTGAATCTAAAATCATAGTCAGAGGCTCACCACAAGCTGGACTGATCTCAAATGGGGAAACAGTTAGAATATGTCCTTCTCATGCAGAGGCTATGCTTTTTGAAACATCCGGTGAGCGTATCCGATAAATATGCACCACTCTAAAGCACATATTTGGTTTGTTTGGCCTGCAATCATACTAATGATTGTCATATTAATACTTCCAATTTTTTTAGCCGGAGGTATCTCATTTACTAATTACAATCTTGGGAATTCTAGTTTCGAATGGGTAGGTACGGAGAATTATGAAAAAATGTTCTCCAGAAAAACTTATATAAAAATGATTATATCAACGGCAACTTACGTGTTAATCGTTGTCCCTGTTTCAGTGGTATTAGGTTTAGTTGCAGCCATTATGCTCAACTCTCTTCGATTTGGAGCTGATATTTATAAAACAATTTTCTTTCTTCCAGTGATGGCTACTTTATTGGCAATGGCTATTGCTTGGGAATTTACTCTTCATCCAACTCTTGGAATAATTAATTCTTTTCTTGCCAATGGATGCGGAGGTATTAGAGAATTTATTTTAGGTTTTCATTGGCTACCGTGGGTTAGTTCCGAGGACAGTTGGTACAGTGTTGCTTGTGCTAACAACATGGATTTCCCATATTGGCTCAAAGATAAAAAAACAGCGATTTGGACAATTTGTTTTATTGGAGTATGGCAAGCCTTTGGATTTAATATGGTGTTATACTTAGCTGGTTTAACAAGCATACCAAGAGAGTTGTATCATGCTGCAGAAATGGATGGCGCTCAGTCAACTTGGGAACAATTTAAACTTGTAACTTGGCCAATGTTAGGTCCTACAACTCTTTTTGTGGTTACCATAACGACAATAAGGTCATTTCAAGTATTCGATACAATTGAAATTCTTACAAAAGGCGGTCCTGCTAAAACAACGTATGTAATGATGTACGCAATTTTTGAAAAAGCAATTCAACAAAATATTACAAGTATTGGTGCAGCGATTACTGTTGTTTTTATAATCTTTATAATCTTGCTAACATTCTTCCAAAGATATGTGATTGAGAAAAGGGTACATTACTAAAATGTTAGCTAGACATTATATTGGTGAGTCATGGAAGCACGGACTGCTCATTATTGGAGCATTAATTGTGTTAATCCCATTCTACATGATGGTTTCAATGTCACTTAAATCTCAACAAGAAATTCAGTCAATATCTGGAGGTTTAGTCGGAGCGCAGGAAATCCAAACTTTTCCAGTTTGTACTAAGCACGGATATACTGAAGAGGTATGCACAATGCGACCTTATAAATACAATTTCTGGTTTGCATTCAAAAAAGCTCCAATTCCAAGGTATTTAATGAACGGTTTGATTGTGACTGTTTCAATCTTTTTAATACAAGTATTGATTGCACTTCCATGTTCTTATGCACTAGCCAAGCTCAGGTTTAAAGGCAGGGAATTTGTCTTTTCGATGGTTCTGTTCTGTTTATTAATACCTGTGCATGCAATCGCTTTACCGTTGTATGTCATGTTAGCAAAAGCTGGACTGGTGGATACCTATGCAGCCTTAATAATACCGTGGACGATATCTGTGTTTGGAATTTTTCTAATGCGGCAATTCTTTATGACAGTACCAGATGAACTAATTGATGCTGCAAGGATGGATGGTATGGGAGAATATTCTATTGTTTGGAAAGTCATGCTTCCTGTAGCTATACCAGCGTTACTAGCTTTTGCAATTTTCTCAGTTGTTGCTCACTGGAATGATTATTTTTGGCCTAGGATTGTTATCACAGGTAATCGTGATTTATTTACACCACCACTTGGTATTAGAGAATTTAGAGGCGGAATTGATAGTGATGAATTTGGACCTATGATGGCGTCGATTGTTACTGTTACAATTCCACTTATTGTGGCTTTCATAGTTGCTCAAAAAAGATTTGTTGAAGGTATCACTATGACTGGAATGAAGTAATTATTTACCCAGAGCGTTTACCATTACAATACCAAGTATAATTAGACCACAACCAAGTATTCCAAATAAGTTTGGACTCTGACCAAACTTAATTATACTTAATATGAACGTTCCAAAAATCACTAAACCAGCATAAGAGGCATAGGCAATTCCCATTGGTAAAAACTTCATTACCTTAGAAATAAAAAAGACTGCGATTACTATGGAAATAGCACTTAGTGAAGTTGGTATGAATTTCTCGTATCCATTTGATATTTTAGCAAAATTATTTGAAAGTATCCCAAAGAAGACTGCAGCAGCTAAATAAAAATATCCAATCAATTTAGATATCTATCTCATAAGGAAATGAGCTTAGTTGCTCCAAGCCATCTTTGGTTACAACGAACTGATCCTCAAGTTTAATTCCTTCTTTACCGCCAACTTCACCAATATAACTCTCTACACAGATAGTCATATTTTCCTCAAAATTGGCTGAGTAATCCGCATTGCTAAAATCTTTATTTGGGTAAGCAACAAGTGGCCATTCATCACAAAGACCGACACCATGAATAATGCATGGATAATGATTATCGTAGCAATTATCAGGCAATTTCCAGGATTTTTCTGCAAATTCTCTAAAATTTAAACCAGCTTTAATCAGAGATTTGTTATGATTAATATGCTCTAAAGACATTGAGTAAAGCCTTTTTTGTTCATCATTTAGACGATTGCCCTCAACAAAGGTTCGAGAGATATCAGCACAGTAACCGTACGGTCCAACCATATCTGTGTCAAAAGCAACTAAATCTCCAGACTCAATGACTCTGTTACTGCATTCTTGAAGCCAAGGATTTGTTCGTGGTCCAGATACTAAAAGACGAGTCTCAAACCATTCCCCACCATTTTCAATATTGACTTTATGCATGTATGACCAAAGTTCTTCTTCTGTCATACCTGCCTGAAGTTTGTCTCTCATTAGCCACATTCCCTTTTCAGCAGTCTCAATAGAAGCTTTCATGCAAATTAACTCATCATCAGATTTAATAGATCTTGCAAGCTCAATATACTTTTGGGCGTTCACTAGTTTAACATTAAACTGTTTAAGTAACATTTGTATTCCAACTGGATCGGAAACATCTATTGCAAGGCAATTATTATCAGGTGAATGCTCTCTCATTAAATCTTGAACAGTGCCAGCCCATTTTTTTGCATTTTTATCAACAAAATTATTTGCTGAAAAAAAATCCCAACTATCAACTGCTCGAATATCATCAATCGTGCATAAATGTTCTGAGAGATGCTCGCTCTTTGGATAATCAAATAGTATTACTTTTCCCTCTGCAGAAATAAATACGAATCGCACGAGTTCATGCATTGTAAATAAACTCATATTTCTACTGTCGGTTGCATACCTTATATTGATCGGATCAAATAATATGCAAGCACCAACATTATTTAATCGTAGTTGCTCTAAAACTCTATTGAGTCGATACATACGTAAACGGTCGAAGTCTATTTTTTCTTCGTAGAGCCTAGGTTTATAAACTTGATTTTCAAAATTTTGGTTAATTGTTTCGAAAAACTTTGGGCCAATTTTACGGCCTGCAAATTTACTTGTAAAATTACTCATCCAAATGACTTTTAAAATTATTCTTTTCAAACCTTAAAAGATGATCACTAAATTGCAATTTAAGTTTTTTTGCACTATTGCTAATTTTATCAAGAAAATTAATACTTATTTTAATACTTTTTTGTTCATTTTCGGATATTTGACCAACATAGGTGATAGCATTCCATAATCCAAGAGAGTTCATCGGGGAAAATTTTTTCTTAGAGGATAACGATAGGTTTATAAATGAAAATAAAAATGAAGATGCGGATACTTTAAATTTTTTTCTAAAATGAGGTATTTTTTTATTCAGGCTTTCTACAAATTTTTTGGGATCACTAAATTGATAGGGATTAATCTTTGGAAAGAATAATTTGAGAAGCTTTTTTGAAAAATCATTTCCGGATGAATAAATAAAAAATAGCTGACCTTTTACATCTAACATTTTTAATAATGGAATAAGTACTAGCTTAAGTGTTCTGTCGTAAGGAGATCTTAGCCTGAAAGCTTGCGATGCAATTATATAGTCGTAAAACTTTGGAATACTCTCTAACTTACTTGGTATCAAATGCTTTAATGCAATTTTTTGATCCCTCCTGTAAATAACCATCAGTGTCTTTTGCCTCGGTCTCAATATGGTTGAAGAAATATCTTCTTTTATATCCCAATTTTTTCTTATAACCTCACCCATATTCATGAGTTGCTGATTGAAACTAAAACTTGAATTTCCAACTAATTCTTTTTTTATTAACTTACAATCTGTGAAACGATTATCATTAATTTCTCTGTAGGATGCATTAGTTATACAGAAAACTAAATTCTTATGTTCAAAAAATCTATAACCAAGATAATTTAGAAGACTGTTAATATCATCGATACTAATTTCTTTTCCAACAACTATAATTGGATCTTCAGGAAATTTGTCATGAACAGCCGATAGCAATGTGCAGATGACTGAGCCATCTCCTGTCCCAGCATCAAAAATTCTAAACGCATCCTTAGTAATTTTAGAATTTTTTAAATACTTCGCTAATTGAAAAGCTATTCGACTTTTTTCGTTGGTAGAATTTACAAATGATAAATATTTATCTCTTGAATCAAAAAAATCTGACTTTTTTGCACCCACCTTATTTCTCCTAGTTTTTTTTTAAACTAGAAATGCATTGATTACCATAATAGAGTTAACTGGTTAGATTATAAATATGACTTTAGAAACCTCGCTTTTATTGGGTATATTTGGCGCAGTTTTAGCAATAGCGATAATGGTTTTTGATATTTACAAAAGAAACAAATAATCTAACTCAAGTAACATTTATTATAATAATAAGACATGACCAATATTATTAAATCAGGCGGAAGCCACGAAACAGACGTTGTTATTATAGGCGCTGGTCCATGTGGTCTGTTTCAAGTCTTTGAATTGGGTCTTTTAGATATGAAGGCTCATTTAATCGACAACCTTGATAAAATAGGAGGGCAGTGCGCAGAATTATATCCTGATAAAAATTTATATGATATTCCAAGTAGGCCTGCTATCACAGGCCAAGAACTAACTGATGATTTAATAAAACAAGCTGAGCCTTTCAATCCCTCTTATCATCTCAATCAATTAACTTCTAAAATATCTTTAAATGATAATGATATTTTAGTTGAAACCGATAAGGGCACATCCATTAAATGCAAGTCTTTAGTGATTGCAGCGGGCGCTGGTAGTTTTGTTCCAAGAAAGCTTCCTGCAGAGGGCTCTCAGGAGCTAGAAAATAAAAATATTTTTTACTCTGTTAAAAAAAGATCTGATTTTCAAGATAAGAATATTTTAATAATTGGCGGTGGTGACTCTGCGCTTGATTATGTTATGGGATTTCAAGGAATAGCCAAAAAAGTTTCTTTGGTCCACAGAAGAAAAGAATTTAAAGGAGTTCAAGACTCTGTAAATAAAGTTATGTCTTTAGTTGATAAAGGCGATGTTAACTTCAACATGGGAAGTTTAAAAAAGGTTGAAAAAAATGATAACGGTAAAGTCTTAGTGACACTTGATGATGAGACAACACTAAGTGATATTGACGCAATTTTTCCGTTTTTTGGATTAAAAATAGAGTTAGGCCCAATAGCAGATTGGGGCTTAAATTTAGAAAAAAATTTAATATCAGTGAATACTGAGAATTTTGAAACTTCTGTTCCAAGAGTTTTTGCTGTTGGAGATATTTGTATTTATCCTGGTAAATTAAAGTTAATTTTAAGTGGCTTTCATGAAGCAGCTCTTGCAGCAAAAAAAATGTTTGAATATTGCCATAGTGATAAAAAATATGTGTTTAGATACACTACCTCTTCTAGTGACTTACAAAAAAAACTTGGCGTAAAATAACTAAGATAAATGCTTATAAACAGTCGTTCTCGAGATATTTAAAGTTCTTGAAACACTGCTAACTTTTTCGCCAGTTTGCTTATATGTTTTTTGAATAAGGATACACTGCTTTTCTTTAATTGCAGATCCTTCGCAATTAACACAAGGCTTATATGGCTGTTTTAAATTATTATTTACCCTATTATAATTTGATACTTGTCTTTGAAATAGCTTGATAAAAAGACTTGACCCCAACCAATCTTTTACTTTTAAAACTTTATCTAAATTTAAATCATAAGCAATTTTATGATATGGAGTAGTAAAGATATTAAAAAAATCATTAGTTGTATCTTTAAAAATACCACTTAGCATAACTCTTGCGTTAGAATTTACTCCTTCTATTTCTCCATCATCATTAACAGCAATCAAACCTATACTATTTGTATTCAGGTATTCGCTTCTTGGGTGAAAAGAGTAAATGTTAGTGTGCTGAAATGAATTTAAAAATAATTTCTGTTCTACAGATTTTGCAGATAGTTTAACAAGAGCCAAAGTATGATCTTGTCTAGATGATGTGTCAGTTGAAGCGTCTATAATACCAACAATATTTTGGTTATGGTCAAAAATTGGACTTGCAAAACAGGAAAGGTGACAATGTTCATTAAAAAAATGTTCACCTCCAGCAACTATTGATGCAGACTTTGTTTTAAGTGTTAATCCTAATCCATTCGTTCCTCTATACTCTTCTTTCCAAACTGAGCCAGGTATCACAACCTTTCTTGCTTTACTATTATAAAATTCATTATCATAGAGTGTGTCGAGAACAACTCCCTCGTTGTTCGCAAAAGCAACCATAAAGTTTGTTCCAGCAATTTGAGAATGAAGAAGTTCTAATTCTGGTAAAATAAAACCTCTGATATCATTATACTCATCTTGGAGTTCATTTAATTTTGATGAACTTATTACACTTTCAATAGAGTTTCTCTCAGGACTTAAACCATTTTCAAAACATCTTATCCAACTATCAACAATTTTTTTATCTGTAAAATTTAAGGATATGTTTCTATCCTTTTCCAAAAGACGAGTCCTTTCAATTAACTGTCTGTAAGATTGCATTTTTGAAAATTAGCAATTTCATAAAATTATTACAACTTCTAAGATTGTTCAAAAAATGAACAATTTTTTGATTTTTTTCTGTTAAACAAGAGTATGCATCAATTTTGAACATTGGATCTGTGGACTTTTTATAGTTAAATAAATGTAATTTTGGGAGGAATTGATGAAAGCACAAGTATTACATAGCTATGACCCTGAGATGAAACAGGACGTTTGGGTAAAGGAAGAGGAAGTTCCAAACCCAAAACTTGAAAAGGCATCTGACGTCATTGTTAAAATTGGAGCAGCAGGCGTCTGCAGAACAGATTTACATGTCATCGAAGGTGAGTGGAGACATATCCAGGACCCTGATGATAAACTTTTACCATGTGTAATGGGTCACGAAAATGCTGGATGGATTGAGGAAGTTGGAAGTGATGTAGAGGGATTTAAAAAAGGTGACTCAGTTATTCTCCATCCAATTATCTCTGGAACCAATGGCACTTGTTTAAGTTGTAGAAAAGGTTTAGACACTCACGCTGAGAACGGAATTTTTCCAGGATTAAATGTTAAAGAAGGTGGATACTCTGAATTATTAAAAACAAGTGTAAGAAATCTTATCAAGATTCCGAACACATTAACCCCTAAAGATGTTGCACCATTTTCTGATGCGGGTTTAACCGCATATCGTGTTGCAAAAAAAGCAACAAGACATCTTTTACCAGGTGAGAACTGTGTTGTAATAGGTGCAGGTGGTTTGGGTCACATAGCTATCCAATGTTTAAAAGCAATGTGTGCTGCAAATATAATTATTGTAGAAAAATCTGAAACTGCACTTAAGCATGCTATGCCTCTTGGTGGAGATCATGGTGTTTTAATTGATGGTAATGAAGTAGATAGAGTTATGGAATTAACCAAAGGTCTTGGTGCAGAGGCAGTCATCGATATGGTGGGAGAAAAAGGTTCAACTTCAATGGGTCTTAGTATGACTAAAAATACAGGGTCTTATTATATAGTTGGTTACGGAGAAGATATTAAAATCAAATCCGTTGATATGATTATTTCTGAGAGAAATATCATAGGAAATTTAATTGGTACATGGTCCGAACTTTATGAGCTAATGGAATTGGCAAATAAAGACCTAGTAAGGTTATCCATGCAGGAGTACAAGCTTAGTGAAGCCAATAAAGCTCTGCATGATCTTAATAACGGTCTTGTAAAAGGAAGAGCAGTTTTAGTACCATAAAAAGTTTGTTATCAGATTAAGTTCTGAGCAAAAAACGAAGTATTAAGGGAGGGAAATATATGAAACTTAAAACTTTGATAAGCGCCTTGGCGTCTGTCCTCTTGATAGGCAGCCAAGTTGCACATGCAGACAAGTGGGGAGATCAATTTCCACACATCGCTGCTACAGGAGACATTCCTGGAATGTGTTCTTATGAGTCTATGTCTCAAAAAGACTATAGCGGAAGAACACTTACTATAAATACACACGCTATCCCTGTTATGGGAGAGCCAACCGCTCTTCACGCTGAGCAGTTTGAAAAATTAACAGGTGCTAAAGTAGAAGTAACACATACTCCTGCTGGTGACCTATATTCAAAGGCAATGGTTCCTTTCCAAGCTGGTCAGGCTCCATATGATATCGTCTTTGGTTTTTCAAACTTTATCAATGACTGGAAAAGATATTTAGCGCCCGTGCCACAAGAGTATGTGGACCAAATGGATGGCGTATCAGCCTCACACAAGGCTATCGCTTCATGGGACGGTGTTATGTATCAGTATCCTGTTGATGGTGACAGACACTATTTAAAATATAGAAAAGACGTCATCGATAATCCTGAGATGCAAGCTAAGTATAAAGCGGATACAGGTAAGGAATTAAAAGTTCCAACAACTTGGAAAGAGTACGGAGAAATGGCTTCTTATTTTAATGGTTGGGACTGGGATGGTGACGGAGAACTAGAATATGGTTCTGCTGAGGTTATGAAAAAAGATGACCTTATGTATGCTGCTTTCTATTCGCGTTCAGTTGCTTACGCCAAAAATGAGAGAACCCCAGGAGGTTTCTTCTTTGATTTAGAAACCATGGAACCATTAATTAATAACCCTGGATTTGTTGAAGCCCTTACAGATTGGGTTGATGCAGTTAACTATGTACCACCTGGTGGAATTAACTTTGGTCTTGGAGACGAAATTAATTCTTTTGGTGGTGGCCAGACCTTATTTAGTTTCTCATGGGATGATGCTTTTGTTGCTGCAATGCAACCAGATAGCCCAATTGCAAACCAAGTTGGTGCCGCACAACTTCCTGGTGCTGATAAAGTATGGAACAGAGATAATGGAATGTGGGATGCTAAATATAACCAAGCCCCTTTCTTCGTTTGGGGATGGGCAGTTGGTGTTGCAGGCAAGTCAGAAAATAAAGACGTCGCCTTTGATTATCTTTGCTTTTTTGCAAATGGTGCCAATCACCAAGCAGATATCGGAATTGGTCGATTTGGTGTGAATCCATTTATGGAAGAGGACTTCAAGGCTGATGTTTGGACACAAATTGGTTGGGACAAAGATATTGCTCAATCATATGTCGACACACTTGCTGATATGGAAAAAAGCACTAACAGAGTATTTCCATTAAGAGTTCCTGGTACTTTTGAGTTCAACAGTGCACTAGCGACTGGAACTGCAAAAGCTCTAGCAGGACAACTATCTCCTCAAGAAGCACTTGACGAAGTTTATGCTGAGTGGGTGTCAATTCTCGATAGAGTTGGTGCTGATAACGTAAGAGATGCATATGCTGTCGGTGTTAAAATGGAAGATAACGAATTATAAACTATAATTTCGTTTTAATTAGTGATCGCTCATAGTATTGAGCGATCACTCCAAAGATTAATTTTAGAAAATATTTAATACTGAATGAACTTTAAACATAAATATGTATTTTTGCTTCCAGGTTTAATAGTTTTAATTGGTATATTAATTTTTCCTATAATTTTTACGGTAAGATTAAGTTTATCAGGATGGAATAGTTTTAATCCTGGATTAGATTTCATAGGTCTAAAAAATTATATTCGATTATTTACTGATGATCCTCGTTTTTGGCAGTCTTTTTTTAGATTAAGTTTTTTAGCAATAACTACTGTTTTTCTTCAATATATAATTGGGTTTGCTTTGGCTCATATGGTCTGGAAGGACATTAAGTTTAAAAGATTTTTTAGAGTTTTATTTCTCATTCCAATGATGACTACTCCAGTAATTATGACTGTTATTTGGAGAACTTTTTTTCATGAGTCTTTAGGGCCTTTGAATGATTTTCTGAGTATCTTCGGTCTACAGCCACCATGGTTATCTAGTCCTGGTTTAGCAAAAGTCTCTATTATTGTAGTAGAAGTTTGGCAGTGGACATCGTTTATGTTCTTATTAATGTTGGCTGGACTTTTAAGTTTGCCTAAAGAGCCTTTTTTAGCAGCAGCTGTTGATGGCGCTTCCCCATTTAAAAAATTTATCTACGTCACCTTTCCACTGATGGCACCTATATCTATTGGTGCAATCATAATAAGACTTATTGAAGCTTCTAAAATTATGGATACAGTTTTTGTTTTGACAAGTGGAGGCCCAGGTACATCGACGGAGACATCTAGCTTTTTCATTTTCATAAAAGGGCTTCGAGAATTCCAAATGGGATATGCTGCAACAGCCTCTTTTACGTATCTTATTATTATGATCATAAGTTTGACTGTTATTGTTAAAGTTTTAACGAAAGTTTTGATGAGAGAGTAAAATGCCCAGATTATACACATTTTTGAAATATTTCTTTGTTGTACTTTGGGCTTGCTTTGTTATAGCACCTTTTCTTTGGGCTATATCAACCTCTTTTAAGGATTTTAATTCAGTTACAGGTGGAGCGACATATATCCCTTGGTTGCAGTTTGAGCCAACATTAGACGGATGGAGTGTTTTATTTAAGCCTGGTTCTCAAGGCGGCATAAATATTATTGGACCATATTTCAATAGTATTTTTGTTACATTAACAGCAAGTTTGATCAGTATTGTGTTAGGCACATTAGCTGCTTACGCTTTATCTCGATATACATTCAAAGCTGGTATTGTTAAAAATAATGATATTACGTTTTTTTTTATATCCCAAAGAATTATGCCACCTGTTGTATTGTCAATTCCTTTTTTTATTTTTTTAAGTTCGCTAGGGCTGCTAGATAGTCTCGCTGGTTTAATCCTTGTTTATATCGTTTTACTAATGCCAATTGCTGTTTGGATTATGGTTGATTTTTTTAATCGTGTTCCTAGAGAAATTGATGAAACAGCTTTAATTGATGGATGTAACCCATTTCAAGCTTTTTTTAAAGTAGTTCTTCCAAATTCAGTTCCAGGCATGTTAGTAGCAGGTTTGTTTTGTATTATCTTTGGTTGGATTGATTTTTTCTTTGCCTTTATTTTAACTTTTACAAAGGTACAGTTACTACCAGTTAAAATTGTAGCATTAAACTCTTCAATTACACCATGGTGGAGTTTATCTGCAGCAGCACTCGTATCAGTCGCTCCGTTAATAATCGTAGCATTTATTGTAGAGCGTTATTTATCAAAGGGCAATTTATCTGGAGCTTTAAAATAATGTCTTTAATGCTCAATCATATTTCTTTTAAACCAACAGAGGAATATCATTTAAATGATATTAGTTTGAGATTTGAATCAGGAAAAATGTATACAATATTGGGTAGAACCTTATCAGGAAAAACTACACTTTTAAAAACTATTGCTGGCCTTCAAACACCTGACTCGGGATCTATAAATTTTGATGATACAGATTTTTTGTCAATTCCTGTTTGGAAAAGAAACGTAGCCATGGTTTACCAGCAATTTATAAATTACCCACATTTAAATGTCAGAGATAATATCGCTTTCCCTTTAAAACAAAGGAAAATGGATGAAAATTTGATTGAAAGTGAAGTCAAAGAAGCAATGGAGAAAGTTGGTTTGATTGGTTTTGAGTCAAGAAAAATTCAAGAACTATCCGGAGGACAGCAACAAAGAGTAGCTCTTGCAAGATCTTTGGCAAAAAAAGCAAAAATACTTTTATTAGATGAACCTCTCGTTAACCTTGATTACAAATTAAGAGAAGGTCTTCGAGAGGAGTTTAAAAAACTTTTTAATGTTTCTGATGAGTCAAACTCAATTTTAATTTATGCTAGCACAGATCCTTTGGAGGCGATGCAACTCAACGGTAATATTATTGTAATTGATGAAGGTAAAATACTCCAATCAGGTACAGCTAAAGATGTATTTGAAAATCCTGCAACTGCTAAAGTTGCTGAAATAACCAATGACCCAGCAATGAATATTAATAAATGTCTTATACAAGATAATTCTTTGATTATGAATGATAGTGTTCAAATCCAAATCCCTGATCAACTTAAATCAATACCTAATGGAAAGTATCTTGTAGGCATTAGAGCCACAGATATATACCTTGATGATCAAGGTTTTGCTTTTGATGTAGAAATTTCAGAAATATCAGGCTCAGAGACCTTTCTCCACTTGCGTAATAATAACTTAAAATGTGTAGCTACAATTGAAGAGGTAAAAACTTATAATACAAATGAGGTTGTAAAAATTAATTTTGATAAATCAAAAATTTATTTGTTTGAGGAGTCAGGGGAACTGCAGCATTCTCCTTATCAATAATAATGGCTAAAATAATTTTAGACAACATTGCACACACTTATGAACCCAATGCAAATAATCCAATATTTGCTCTGAAAGAAATGTCTCTTTCTTGGGCAGATGGTGGACGTTATGCGTTGCTTGGTCCCTCTGGTTGTGGAAAGACTACAATGTTAAATATTATGAGTGGATTGGTTAGGCCCTCTCACGGAAAAGTATTTTTTGACGAAAGAGAAGTAACCTCTATGATTACCGAAGATAGAAACATTGCTCAAGTGTTTCAATTCCCAGTAATTTATGGAACAATGACTGTATATGAAAATCTTGCCTTTCCTCTAAAATGTCGACAATTTCCAGAGGATCAAATAGAAAGAAAAGTTAGAGAAGTTGCAGAAATTTTGAATTTACAGGATTATTTGAGTAATCGAGCAAAAGGATTAACAGCAGATCAAAAGCAATTAATCTCTCTTGGAAGAGGTTTAGTACGAGAGGATGTAGCTGCTATATTAATGGATGAGCCACTGACTGTAATTGACCCTGATTTAAAATTTCGACTTAGAAGAAAACTAAAAGAAATTAATGATAAATACAAGACAACATTGATATATGTAACCCATGATCAAAATGAGGCAATGACATTTGCAGATAATATTATAGTCATGGATCAAGGTGAAGTTGTACAGGCAGGATCACCAAAGGATCTTTTTGAGAGGCCTCAAACAACATTTGTCGGTTATTTTATTGGTTCACCTGCAATGAATTTATATAAATGCTCCGCAAGCTCTCAAAACGAAATTAGTATTGGTGCAAAAGCATTCAAAGTTAAAACAAATATTAATTCTAATTCAGATAATCTAAAACTAGGAATTCGCTCTGAATATATTACAGTTGAGAGTGAACATAGTGATAACTCATTAGAAGCTGATGTAATTGAAGTTGAAGATTTTGGAAATTATAAACTTATCACAGCATCTTTTGACTCATTAAAAATTAAAGCTAAAGTTAAAAGAGAATTAGATATACCTTCAGAAAAAGTTATTTTAAAATTGCCAGCAGAACATTGCTGTATATATGAAAACAATAAGCTTATCTAATAAATTTTTTTTATATACTATTTTTTTATTATTTCTTAGTACTCATACTTACCCCATAACTTTAGAAAAGACATCAGTATTATTAAAAAATCCTTGGGGAATGAGTTGGATAGATGATCAATTATTGATCACTCAAAAATCAGGTGAAATTTTCCTTGTAAATACAAACGATTATTCACAAACTAAAATTGATCACAACATTCCTTTTGTTCAACACGGCCAAGGAGGTCTTTTAGATATTGTAAGTGAAAAGAATTTTATATGGGTTACTGGCTCAATTAAGAAAAATGGCAAATACACAACTGCTGTGTTTTCTGCAGAGCTTAGAGAAAATAAGCTCATTAATGAAAATCTCATATATGAGGCTTTACCATATTTTGGTAATGGTAAACACTTTGGTTCTCGAATAGAAATTCTTGATGACTACCTTTATGTAAGTATTGGTGAAAGAGGAAAAGGCATGATTGCTCAGGACTTTTCAAATTCAATTGGCTCAATAATCAGAATACATAAAAATGGTGAGCACCCTAAAGACAATCCTTTCATATCGGGTAATGATTGGCTTCCTGAGTTATTTCAAATTGGTGTTAGGAATCCTCAAGGGATGACTTTGGATCCGCATACTAAATCTATTTATATATCTAATCATGGACCTAAAGGAGGAGACTTTATTGGTAAAGTTGAAAGAGGTACTAATTATGGTTGGAAAAAAATAGGATGGGGAGGAACAAATTACTCTGGAACTAAAATTGGAGATGGCAATGCTTGGGAACCTGGTTTTTTAAAACCAGAATTTATTTGGGTACCTTCAATTGCAGTTAGTGGTATCAAATTCTATCAAGGAGAGGCTTTTCCAGAATGGCAAAATTCTCTTTTGGTGTCTTCATTAAAATTCAGATATTTATCTGTATTGCATAGAGAAAATAATAAATTTGTTAAAGAGGAAATTATATTTCAAGATAAAATTGGGAGAGTCAGAGATATGGAAATAGATAGATTGGGAAATATATATATTATTGCTGACGAGAATAGCACAAATTTATTTGTTTTAAAACCATAGCTTTAATCTATCCTAATCAAATGCGAAACATTTTACTTTTAATTTTCATATTTTTTAATTTTAGTTTGTATGCATATAATGAAGATGAAATAATTTGTATAGCAACTTATGAATTAGCTACAGATTTTTTTTCATCAATGAAAGATGAAAAAACCTCACAGGAGATGTTTTTAAAAAAACAAGAATTACTAGATAAATACGAGGATGGTCATTTTCCATTAGAAGATATAGAATTTATGAAAACAGAAATACACTATGCTTGGTCGAACAATTTTGATTTCCTTCCTCCTATTTTAGAAAACTGTATTCAAAATATTAAATAAAATAAGCTTATAAATGACACAATTACTTAGCTATTTTACTGTATCAATAGATTGATTTTATTGTAATAATAAGAGTGCTTAATTAAGTACGATCTAATTTAGATTAGTAGGAGGATAAAATGAAAAAAATCATAGCTACTTTAACAGCTATTTTAGCTATGGGGTTTTCTTCTTCATTCGCAGGAACATTAGTCATTAATACCGATTTAACTGATCCAGCTCCTAAAGCAGCGTTTGAATGGGCTTTTAATAAATTCCAAGAGGAAAATCCTGACGTTACAATTGAAGTTAATAACTTTGATCATGAAGGATACAAACAAGCAATTAGAAATTTTTTAACTACAAGTCCCCCTGATGTTTTCAATTGGTATGCAGGAAACAGAATGCTTCCATTTGTTAGAGCAGGACTTGTTGAGGATGTATCAGATATCTGGTCAGATACTGGATGGGTTGATGGAAACTTAACAGAGGGTATGTCTCACGCTAAGAAACCAATGACTATCGGTGGCAAACAGTGGGGCATTCCATACACCTATTACCAATGGGGTGTTTATTACAGAAAAGATATTTTTGAGGCCAACGGAATTTCAGTACCAACAACTTGGGATGAATTTGTTGCTGCCTGCGCAACATTGAAAGCCGCAGGTGTTACACCAATTACGATTGGATCAAAGTATCTTTGGACAACAGCAGGTGTCTTTGACTACTTAAATTTAAGAACAAATGGTTATGAGTTCCACATGGCTTTGACAAAAGGTGAAATACCTTACACTGACCCTAGAGTGCATGCCGTATTTGACAAGTGGGATGAGTTAGTTAAACCAGGATATTTTCTCGAAAATCATGCCTCACTTGCTTGGCAAGAAGCAATTCCTCCAATGATTAATGGAGAGGCAGCGATGTATGTTATGGGTAATTTCTCAGTTGCATTATTCAAAGAGGGTGGATTAACAAATGACAATCTCGGCTTTTTCCAATTCCCAGAAATAACTCCTGGTATTCCTATGGCTGAAGAGGCACCAACGGATACGATGCACATTGCATCTGGAGCCAAAAATAAGACAGATGCTAAAAGATTTTTGATCTTTTTAAGCAGAGCAGATGTTCAAGAGGAGATGAATAAAACTCTAGGACAACTGCCAGTCAATAGTGGCTCTAAAGTTGATCCAGATCCATTTTTAGAAGCAGGTTTGAATATGTTAAATAACGCATATGCAATGGCGCAATTCTACGACAGGGATGCTCCAGCCGAAATGGCTTCTGAAGGAATGAAGGGTTTTCAAGAATATATGGTTAATCCTGATAGAAGAGATAAAATTCTTGAGCGATTAGAAAAAGTACGCCAAAGAGTTTATAAATAATCAATTTCAATTGGGGTGGTTTTCAACCACCCCATTTCTAAACGTGCCTGTTTCAACACAAATTACATATAGAAAGTCATCATGGTGGAAACTTAATCAACAAAGGTTAACACCATGGATCTTTTTGTTTCCAGGTTTATTACTATTTTTAGTTTATGTAATTTGGCCAATTTTTAATTCTTTATATATTTCTTTATTACAATGGGACGGGCTATCTCCAGCAATTTACGTTGGATTATCAAATTATATAGAATTATTGGACGACGAGTATTTTTATATTTCGTTAATGAATAATCTTAAGTGGTTAATCTTATTTATGTTAGCTGTTCCAATAGGATTAGGCTTAGCAATATTTTTAAATCAAACTATTTTTGGTATAAGACTCATAAAATCTCTTTTCTTTTTCCCTTTTGTAATTTCCCAAGTTGTTATCGGAATTATATTTTCATGGTTTTACAATCCAAGAGGTGTTATTGGGCCTTTTTTAGATAAATTAGGTCTCAGTAATTATGCCATATTAGCAGATGAGAATTTTGCTACCTATGGAATTATCTTTGCAGGAATTTACCCACAAATTGCATACTGTATGATCTTGTATTTAACGGGCTTAAACAATCTTAATACAGATCAAATTGAGGCAGGTAGAATGGATGGTGCAAAAGGTTTCTCTTTATTTAAAAATATTATCTTACCTCAATTGAAGCCAGCCACTTTTCTAGCAATTGTTGTAACTGTGATCGGATCCCTGAGAAGTTTTGACATGGTTGCTATCATGACACAAGGTGGCCCATATGGTTCAACTAATGTTTTAGCCTATTATATGTTTGAAACTGCTTTAAGCGAATATGGATATAGAATGGGTTATGGTTCAGCTATTGCAGCAGTTTTATTCACCATAATGATGTTCTATATATTATTTTTTATTTATCGGATGTATCAAAGTGAGAAAAAAGGACTTTAAATGTTTCCCATACCAATTCAAAAAAGACCTTTAATTAACAGGATTTCATACAAAATACTTGTGCCTGTATCTTTGTTCATTTGGTTGATCCCTCTAATAGGGATTATGCTTACTTCAATTAGAGGTCTAGGAGATATCACCGCAGGAAATTATTGGGGCATACCTAGTGAATTTTTATTATTTAGTAACATTAAAGATGTATTTCAAAATACCCCAATGTTGTCTTACATAATTAATAGTTTTAAAATAACTATCCCTACTGTATTAGGTGCTGTTGCTATAAGCTGTATGACAGGTTTTGCTTTAGCATCATATAAGTTTAAAGCAAATCTTTTTATCTTTTTCACGTTTATCGCTGGAAATTTTGTTCCCTTTCAAATTTTAATGATACCAGTTCGAGACTTGACTTTCCAAATGGGTTTGTATGATACAGTTACAGGTTTAGTTTTATTCCATGTTGCCTTTCAAACTGGCTTTTGTACTTTATTTATGAGAAATTTTATTAAAGCTTTACCAAATGAGTTATTTGAGGCCGCAAGGATTGATGGTACTTCGGAGATTAATATATTCTTGAAGATAGTAGTTCCCCTTACAAGACCGGCCATCGCTGCATTGTCTGTGTTAATATTTACATTTATTTGGAATGATTTTTTTTGGGCAACTGTTTTAATTCAAGGACAACACGCAATGCCAATTACTGCAGGTTTGAAATCTTTAAATGGTCAATGGGTTACTGTCTATCATCTTCTATCTGCTGGATCAATAATCGCAGCAGTTCCTCCTGTGATAATGTTTTTTCTAATGCAAAAACATTTTATTGCTGGTCTTACACTAGGCGCTAGTAAGGGATAGAATTGGCTAAAATTACTTTTATAGGTGCGGGCAGTACTGTCTTCATGAAAAGTATTTTGGCAGATATTTTACTTGAGCCGGAATTAAACTCGTTTGATATTGCCTTACATGATATAGACCCAAAAAGATTAAAAACATCACAAATAGTAGCTAATAATATATGTAAGTCGCTAAAAGCTTCAGCATCTATAAAAACCACGTTAGATAGAAAAGAGGCTCTGAAAGGCGCTGATTTTGTTATAGTTATGATACAAGTAGGAGGTTATGAACCCTCAACTGTTATTGATTTTGAAATACCGGCCAAGTATGGACTTCAACAAACAATTGCAGACACACTAGGTATTGGAGGCATTATGCGTGGGTTAAGAACAGTTCCTGTTTTAGTTGAAATTGCCAAAGATATAATAGAACAATGCCCTAAAGCATGGATGCTTCAATATGTAAATCCTATGGCAATCAATTGTCTAGCTCTCTCAGACTTTGTTCCCGAGCTACAATATGTAGGACTTTGTCATTCTGTCCAAGGTACAGCTGCTGATTTAGCGAGAGACATAAATGAAGATTTAAGCAAAATTCAATATGAGTGCTCCGGAATAAATCATATGTCTTTTTTTACAAAGTTTGAAAAAAAATTAGATAATGGTTTAACGGAAGATCTTTACCCTAAAATTTTTAAGGCAGGAGATGAGGGGAATTTTGGCACCAATTGGGATGGTTGTTCAAATCACGTAAGATATGAAGTATTGAAAAGACTTGGTTATTTTGTTACAGAGTCGTCGGAACATTTCGCAGAGTATACGCCTTGGTTTATAAAAAATCACCAAAAAGAATTAATTTCAAAATTTGATATTCCAGTTAATGAATACATTCGTCGCTGTAAAAAACAAATTCAAGAATGGGAAATCCAAGAAAAAGAGTTAATTAGCAAACCTCAAAAAGAATATAATAAATCTATCGAGTATGCTTCGAGAATAATTTTATCAATGGTAACTGGAAATCAAGACACTATTTATGGTAATGTTCTTAATAAAAATTTCATACCTAATTTACCTAACAATTGTTGTGTGGAAGTTCCTTGTACTGTTCATAAAAATAACCTCACCCCACAATCAGTACCACCATTACCTATGCACTTAGCAAATCTAATTCAGACCAATATTATTGTTCAACAATTAACAGTTGAGGCTCTTAAAACTCTTAAGAAAGAGAGTATTTACCATGCTGCCATGCTAGACCCACACACCGCTGGTGAGCTTAATTTAGATCAAATTTGGAAAATGGTTGATGAGCTACTTGAGGCTCATGGTTCAATGTTACCTGTTTTCAAATGATGTCTAATCTATCGATAAAAAGAATTGACAGGGGTGATGGAAAAGAACTTATTTTATTTAGTCAAAACCCAATAAAATACAAAGTTTTTGAAGGCTTACCCCCAATCTCTGATAACAAAACTCATCTTAGGTACCACCCAACTCGCTCTGAATGGGTAGGATACTCAACATCAAGACAAAACAGAACCTTTTTTCCTAAGGCCCTTGAATGTCCGTTATGTCCAATGATAAATGATGAAGCACCGAGTGACATTCCTGTTGACCAATATGAAGTTGCCATCTTTACAAATCGTTTTAGCTCATTCAAATTAGTTAAGTCTGATATACCTCATTTAGAAGTAGAAACTAATCAGGCAGTAGGAACTTGTGATGTAATCTCTTATAGTTCAAAACATAATGATGAGTTCTCTAAGTTACCTATCGAGAGAATTGAGCTAATTATTCAAGCACTATCTAACCGCTCTGAAGAATTATATAATAATTCAAAAATTGAATTTATTTTACCATTTGAAAATAAAGGAAAAGATATCGGGGTAACTTTAGATCATCCTCATGGACAAATATATAGTTTTGGACACACTCCAGAATTGATTAAAAGGCAAGCTATAGTACAAAAATCAAATCCTCTCGAAAAGTATTTATCGAATATTCCTAAAGAATTAATTTTAAAAAAAAATTCTTCTGCTATATCCTTTGTGCCTCGTTGGGCTAGATACCCCTTTGAAATTTGGATAGTACCTTACCGAAGGAAATCTAATATTTTTGAACTTTCAGAAAATGAGCAAAAAGATCTTGCTGAACTTATGCTTGATGCCTCTAAAAGTTTAGACAAAGTATTTGATGATCCTATGCCGTATACTCTTGCATGGCAACTATCTCCTAAAGGTTATGAGAATTCTCACCATTTTCATGTATGCTTTCAACCTATACGCAGATCAAAAACAAAATTAAAATATTTAGCTAGTGTTGAGCAAATTACAGGTTTTTTTTTAGTAGATCTTCCTCCAGAACGCTCAGCTCGTATCTTGAGAGGTGAAGAACTTCCTGATGAATAGTCAGTCTTTATTTAAGCAGCACTTCAACTATTCCGCAGTATCATCATCAGAGGCACATGGAAGAGTAAATTTAATTGGTGAGCACACCGATTATAATAAAGGTTTCGTACTTCCAACATTAATCAAACAGAAAATTGAAGTGAGTCTAAGTCCTCGATTAGACTCTAAAATAGTTGGGATTTCTGAAGAATTTGGTGAAAAGACCGTATTATCTGACTCAAATACTGATGGTACTTGGATAGATTTTGTCAGAGGAGCTTTATATTATATGGCAAAGGAAGGACAACTAATTAAAGGTTTAAATATTGCGGTTGTCTCTAGTATTCCAACAGGGTCTGGATTATCTTCTTCAGCCGCACTTGAAATAGCAATTTTGAGGGCCCTGTGCCAAATGGTTGGACATGAATTATCATCAACTAAAATAGCAAAAATAGGACAGCTGATAGAGCATCATTTTATAGGAACCTTTTGTGGAATTATGGATCAAATGTCGTCATCAAAATCTAAATTTGGACAAGTATTATTCTTGGATTGTGAAAATTTAAATACAGAAATAGTACCCATCTTTGAAGATTATACTTTCATAATTATTCATTCTGGAAGTACACGAAAACTTTCAGAAGGATTGTATAATGAAAGAAAAAGAGAGACAGAAATAGCTACTAAATTTCTTAATATCTCGTCATTACGCCATGCAGAAATTTCTGATTTAAATATTATTAAAGATCCTAAAATTTTTAGAAGAGCTAGACATGTCATTACTGAAAACGTTCGAGTACTAAAGGCTGTACAATTTTTAAAAGATAATAATGCGCAAGCATTTGGAAATTTAATGAACGAAAGTCATATTTCCATGGACAAAGATTATGAAATATCTAGTCCTGAATTAAATCATATTGTTAAAACTGCTCAGTCAAACGGTGCTTTAGGCGCAAGACTTACGGGAGCTGGATTTGGAGGTTGCACTGTGGTTTTGTCGTCAAATACTCGAAGAGATGATATTATCAAAAAAATATTAGAACATTGTCCTAAATCATATTTAGTTACCAATATAGGGCAAAATATTGCACCTAGTAAAAATGAATAAATCTAAAGTTACAACAATTCTTAAATGCAAAAATTTACTTGGCGAAAGTTGTTTTTGGGACCCAAGATATAACTGCTTAGTTTGGACAGACATAGAAGCAAAGAAGGCATGGATGCTTGATGATAACAATCAAAGCTTTGTTTTTAATTTACCAGATAGGGCAGGGTTTATTCTTCCAAGGAAAAAAGAGGGATTTATTATTGGATTTCCCAAATTTATTGCTATCTGTGATAAAAATTTTTCTTCATTTGAAAAAATATGCGAAGTTGAAATCACAAATAATCAAACTCGAATTAATGATGCAAAAGTAGATCCTTATGGAGGCATAGTATTTGGTACTTATAATGAAGATCCGGATAAAGTAAAAAGAAAGCCTATTGCAAATCTCTATAGACTTGCGCCAAATTTATCTTTAACACAACTTTTGTCAAACGTCACAGTTTCTAATGGAATAGCCTTTTCAGAAGATGAAAATATCATGTATTTTGCTGATACTCCAACTGGTCGAATACAAAAATTCGAGTACACTAAAAATTTCAATAAGTTTTATGAATTAGAAACAAATATGATCTTTAAAAATGTCGGTGAACCCGATGGAGCTACTGTAGATATAGATAATAATTATTGGTCAGCAAGAGTCAGAGGGAAATGCATTATTTGTGTTGATACAAAAGATGAAAAAATTATAGAAAAAATTAGTCTTCCAACCAATACACCCACATGTATAACTTTTGGTGGTGCTAATTTAAACAGTCTTTACATTACATCTTTGAGAGCAGACCCAACTACTGATAATGAAGGTGGAAATCTTCATAAAATTGAAACTAGTACTCAAGGCCGTGCTCAACTTTTAACTGATATTTGATTTTAAAGAAATTTCTTATTAACCAAATTTTCCATGTTTAATTTCGTCATATTTTTTAAATAGTAGAATATATTTTGTGATGCCTCTAGAGACATTCTCTCTCTGCATTCCAAAGTTAAAGCAGCATTATGCGGCGTTAATAAAATATTATCTAACTTAAAAAAAGGATGATTGGACTCTGGAGGTTCAGCGACAAAAACATCCATTCCTGCTCCTAAGATTTTTTTTGAGTTAAGGGCTTGATATAAATCATTTTCATTTACTATCCCACCTCTAGATGTATTTACTAGAATTGTTTTCTTTTTCATAAGATCTAATTCTGTTTGTGATATGAAATTTTTTGTGTCTTCATTTAATGGTAAATGTATGCTAACAAAATCGGCTAATACTAAACCATCATTTTTTTCTATGGGTATACAGCCACTTTTTTTTATTAAATCACTGTTTAAAAATGGATCATAAACATATACTTCCATATCAAAACCGAGACATCTCTTTGCAACTTCTTTTCCTATTCTTCCAAAACCAGCTATAAGTAATTTTTTTTTATATAATTCAAAAAAGTTTGGCAGTTCAGACCTTTGATTAAAATTCCCGCCTTTCACTAATTTATCAGATAGAGATAAATTTTTCGTTAAATACAAAAAGAACGACATTACATGCTCCGCAACACTTACGGCATTAGATGTTGATGTAATACAAAGAGCAATTTTTTTCTTATTTAAATAATCTAAATCAACATTGTCATAACCAACACCATGTCTTGAAATAATTTTTAAATTTTTACAATGTTCTAAAACATTTTGATCTAGCCTTGATGTTCTTAGTAGGATTGCATCAACAAACTTTAATTCTTCTTGTAGGTTTTGATTATTAAAATTTGTTACTTCTACTATTTCTAGCTCATTTTCTTTTAAAAATTCTAACCCTTTTTGATGAACTTTTCCTAATATTGCAATTTTCATTTTACTCTCTGATTAAAAGTTATGTCAAAAAAGTGTCAATTTTAAAAGGTTTTTCATTCAAATTATTTTTCTATCATGTAATATCTTTAATACGTTTATTTTTTGGAGGAATAATGAAAACCATCAAATTGTCTTGTGCACATGCACTGTTTAAATATTTAATTGCACAAAAAACCATTATTGATGGTAAAAAACTACCATTATTTCCTGGAGCATTTGCAATTTATGGTCATGGTAATGTGGCTTGTTTGGGTCAAGCAATGGAAGAATTTCAGACTGATCTCCCTGGTTACAGAGGACATCATGAACAAAGCATGGCATTGACTGGTATTGGCTATGCACGAGCTATGAGAAGAAAGCAAATTTTTATTGCTACCTCATCTGTTGGTCCTGGAGCTACAAATATGGTTACAGCGGCAGCAGTAGCTATGAGTAATCGTCTTCCAATCTTACTTCTTCCAGGAGATACATTTGCAAGCCGATTTCCTGATCCTGTATTACAACAAGTTGAAAATTTCAACTCTCCTATAGAAACCGCAAATGATGCCTTTAAGTCTGTGTCCAAATATTTTGATAGGATTACTAGACCAGAGCAAATTCTTGCATCTCTTCCTCAAGCAATTCAAGTAATGCTTGACCCATCAGATTGTGGTCCTGCTACTATTGCTATGTCTCAAGATGTTCAAGGGGAGTCTTTTGATTATCCTGAAGTTTTTTTTGAAGAAAAAATCCATCAGTTAAGAAGGGTTTATCCTGATCCAAATCAAATTCAAGAAGCAGCTGATAAATTAAAAAATTCAAAACAACCTATAATAA
Organism: uncultured Alphaproteobacteria bacterium; assembly: GCA_902588615.1. Taxonomy (GTDB): domain Bacteria; phylum Pseudomonadota; class Alphaproteobacteria; order HIMB59; family HIMB59; genus HIMB59. Next base: position 25,095 of record CACIPV010000007.1, read on the forward strand.
TTTCTGGGGGTGGTGTTCTATATTCTGAGGCAGAACAAACACTTTCTAATTTTGCAAAAAAACAAAATATCCCCGTAACTTCAACTGTGATGGGAATTGGATGTATGACCAAAGATGACCCTTATTACATTAGTGCTATTGGCGCTCTAGGAGAGGGCTCCTCCAATAATTTATCTAAAGACACTGATTTAGCTCTAGCTGTGGGTACAAAACTTGCAGATTTTACAACAGGTTCATGGGCAAATTTCGAAAATCCTAATTTTAAACTAATATCAGTTAATACAGCCCGTTATGACACCACTAAGCATTTAGCCACTCCTGTAATTAGTGATGCAAAAGTTGGATTGCTACAAATATCGGAAGCTCTTGGTGATTGGAGGGCGCCTGATACATGGTATCAAAGAGCAATTAAAGAGAGAGATGAATGGGAGGCATATGTTGCAAAACAAAGTGGCCCTACAAATCAAGAAGAGCCATCTTACGCTCATGCAGTTGGAGCAATTTATAGAAATTCAGATCCAAGTGATATTGTGGTAACAGCAGCCGGAGGCCTTGTAGGAGAGGTCGTTCAAGTTTGGAAGCCAAAGGAGCTTAACACCTTTGAGACTGAATGGGGTTTTAGCTGTATGGGATATGAAATATCAGGAGCGCTGGGAATTAAAATGGCTAAACCCGATCAAGATGTCGTTGTATTTGTTGGAGATGGTTCTTATCTACTAAATAATAGCGATATATATAGTTCGGTTCTCTATGATCAAAAACTAATTATTGTCATTTGTGATAATGGCGGACATATGGTTATCAATCGTCTTCAATTAGCTAAAGGAGGTAAGGAATACATTTGTAATCTTCGTGCTGCAAGAGCTACCAATCTTAAATTCGTAGATTTTGAAAATCATGCTAAAAGCATGGGAGCGAATGCTGAGACAGTGAGTTCGACCTCAGAGTTAGAGGCTGCTTTCAAAAGAGCTAAAGAGTCTGATAAAACATATGTCATAGCTATAAAAACTCATGGCTATGAATGGTTAGATGGGACAGCTTTTTGGGAAAGCCCAACACTTCAAGATCCAATAACTGAAGAAAACAAAAATGCATTAAGTGACTTTGAAACGGGAAAGAGTAAACAACGTAAAGGCGTTTAATCTTGATTTCTAAAAAAAAAATTGTCCTGATAACCGGGGCTGAATCTGGTATTGGAAAAAGTACATCTAAAATGTTTGCCAATAATGGTTACAGAGTACTAGGAACTTCACTCAAAAAAATTAACAAAAAAATTAAAGACATTGAATACTTTCAAATAGATATAACCAATAATTCTCATTGGAAAAGTTTATCGAACACTATCAAAAAAAAGTACGGAAAAATTGATGTTTTAGTTAATAGTGCCGGTGTGAGACTAAGCGGAAATCTAGAGACAACCTCGATGAGTGAATGGACTTATCACTTTAATAACAATGTGACTGGCACTTTTTTAGCTTGCAAATATGCACTACCATTGCTCAAAAAAAGTAAGCAATCTTCCATAGTAAATTTAGCTTCAATAAATAGCATAAGAGGAGCAAAAAATATGTTGGCTTATGCAACATCAAAAAGTGCGATAATATCTTTTACGGCATCTTTGGCTTTGGACTTGTCTAATTTCAATATTAGAGTCAATGCTGTTGCTCCTGGTGCTATTGATACTCCAATGCTAGCCTCTTTTAAAAAGGATTTAACAAAAAAGGAATTTGAAAAAAGGATGCAAGAAAATCATCCTATTGGAAGGATTGGAAAACCAGCAGAAGTAGCAAGTGTAATTTATTTTCTTGCAAGTGAAGCTTCAACTTTCATGACAGGATTGACAATCCCTGTAGATGGTGGAAGAAGCATAAGATAATTTTTATTTATTAATTTTTAAAATAGTTACATCCGCTTGTTTCATATTTTTTGATCCTAAGAGAATTTCGCCTTGAAAAGCGTCGGGTATAGCAACATTTTCTTTTCCATAATTAGTAAAAAATAATAGATCACCTCTTTGCCTTACTCTTAAATATTCCGGAAGTGTAATTGGTTTTAAACCTGCCATAGTCATTTGTTCTTTCATTATTGAAATTAACAATGCTTCATCTGGCCATCCACACAAATAACTTCCTTGGTTCCCACTAGTGATAACAGGAAAACCATCCTCTGATTTACCCTCAGACACACCTGAACTGTCTCCTTGCTCTCTCCATACATGTAACTTTCCCTTTTGGCCTTTCCATTCTACTTCAACAGGAAGTTCATATGGTAGGGCATCTATTCTTGTAACTTTATAACCAAGTCCCTCTAGGCTTAAGTTTTGTGGAATTTGAAAATTTCTATTTTTTATTCCCGTCCTAGGGCCAGCTAAAATTTTTGCTCCAGAAGAAACCATTTTTTTAAAAGTGTCAGTTTCAAGATGCACAAAAGAGGGAACAATAATTAATTTATAACCTGCAAAATCAGATTTTTTCCCAACGATATCTAAAGACCCACCATTAATTCTGACCGATTTATAAAAATCAATCAACAGGCGCGTGTAGTGGAAATCCTCTGTTTGTCCATCCAGCTCAGTTATCCAACAAGCCTCATAATCATGCAATAATGCAATTTCGGATTTTTGTGTTTCTGGTAAATTGAACATTCGTATCTCATGACTTACTTGCATGACTTCGTGACTACCTATTGCTGGTGTGTTATCACGGTACATTAGTCCTGCATGCATTTGTTCTTGCGCAAAAGGTGCTTGTCTCCAACGAAAATAACTTACAACCTCAGCGTCGTGAGCAAATGCTTCCCACGTCCACATCCTTACAGCACCAGCTACAGGAATAGGATTATATCTAGCCCAATTAACTGGACCAGGCTGTTGTTCCATTATCCAAAGACGACCCATCCCTCGATATAGGTCATGATGGTAAGATTGAAAATCAGGATCGCCAATATTGTAACAGTCCTCAAGAAGTTTTTTATCTTCTCTAGCGATTGTTTGCATATTTTGAAGAAAACCTAAAGGATAACTGTCCCAAGCAGCAATGTTTAAATCTTCACATATTTCACGATGATCAAATTCTGTAAAGTGACCCATAAAATTATGGCTAATAGGCCTTTCGGGAGAGCAATCATTTAATATCTTCACCTGTTGATAATTAAAATTTTTTACCTGATCTGAGCTAAATTTTCGAAAATCAAGATTATGAGAAGGATTTGCCTCTGTAACTGTTAAATTTGGAAGTTCAATCTCCTCAAAGGAGCGATACTCCATAGACCAGAAAACATTTCCCCAAGATTTATTTAATTCATGTATGTTTTGATATTTCTTTTCAAGCCAAATTCTAAATTCTCGCAAGGCAGACAAGCACCAAGAGTATGTAGTTTCATGGCAACCAAACTCATTATCTGTTTGCCATGCTTTCACAAATTTATTTTTTCCATATCTCTCTGCTATAGCTTTAGTTATGCGATGACTTTCTTTTTGATAACCAATATGAGAAAAAGAATAGTGCCTTCGAGATCCAAATTTTCTAGCCTGACCATTTTCATCTATGGCAACCATGTCCGGCATTTGGTCAACCAACCATTTAGGAGGAGTGGCTGTTGGAGTGCACATTACAATTTGTAAACCATTATTCCCTAATATATCCACAATTTTATCCAGCCAATTCCAGTCAAAAACACCTGAACTTGGCTCGATACGAGACCAAGCAAATTCAGCAATTCTTACCCAAGTGATACCATTTTTGCGCATATTCTCAGCATCTGTTATCCACATTTCTTCAGGCCAATGTTCAGGGTAATAACATACCCCTAATTCGGGACTCTTAGACATCTTTAGTCGATTGAAAAACCAGAGGAATCAAAAAAATGCTGGTGAATTTGATGCCATTCTAGATGAATATTTTCATTAATTTTAATTTTACTATTTACATTAAGTTTAGCTACAATCTCATTGTTCTTTTCTAAGTTTATATAACATAATAAGTGCTCGCCTAAATTTTCTATATGTCTAACAGTTCCTTTGAGCTTACATGAGTCATCGTTAGACAAACTAAGATGCTCAGGTCTAATTCCTATTTTAATTGCTCCATTTGGAACTTTCAAATTAATCATATTTAATTTATGCCCCTCCTTCAAATTAATCATATTCATTTTTGGAGAGCCAATAAACTCAGCTACAAATTGATTTTTTGGAGAATTATAAAGCTCTATAGGTGTCCCTACTTGTTCAATAATACCCTTATTAATAACAACAATTCTATCTGCTAGGGTCATCGCTTCAACTTGGTCATGAGTTACATAAACCATAGTTGCAGTTAATTGATTATGAAGTTTAGCTATTTCTATTCTCGTTTGAACGCGAAGTGCTGCATCTAAATTAGATAAGGGCTCATCAAATAAAAATACTTTTGGATTTCTTACTATAGCTCTTCCAATAGCAACACGTTGTCGTTGACCACCTGATAATTGTTTAGGTAGTCTTTCAAACAAACTCTCAATTTGCAAAATTTTTGCTGCCTCTAAAACTCTACTTTTGATTTCATCGATAGGAGTTTTAGCTTGTTTTAATGCAAATGACATATTGTCAAAAACTGTCATGTGAGGATACAATGCATATGATTGAAAAACCATTGCAACACCCCTCTCTGCTGCAATAATTTTATTTACAACCTCTCCACCTATAGATATTTCTCCTTCTGTTATATCTTCTAGTCCAGCTATCATTCTTAGGAGCGTAGACTTACCACAACCAGATGGTCCAACAAAAACAATGAACTCACCAGAGTTGATATCAAGATCTACACCATGGATCACTTCAGTTTTATCATAAGTTTTTTTTACATTTTTAAGGTTTAAATTAGCCATAATACCCTGAAAACTTTAGCATTTTTTGCATAAATATACATCAGTGACTATAGTTTTAATTTAGGCTAAATACTTTGAGAATTCATAATAAGATTTTTTTGGAATTCGTTTTAAGCTATCGAAATCAACATAGACTAATCCAAATCTCTTGGAATAGCCAAATGCCCATTCATAATTATCAAGCAATGACCAAGCAAAATATCCTTTAACAGACAAACCTTCATTTAAACAACCTAATATTTGTTTTAAATGTAAATTGAAAAATTCAATTCGATCTTCATCATAAACTTCTCCTTTTGAAGTTGGTTTATCGTTATTTGCCATCCCATTTTCGGTAATATAAATTGGAATTTTATTATCATATTCTTCGTTTATTCTTTTAATAAAGTAGCTCAATCCCTCAGGATAAAATTCCCATCCCATATCTGTTTTTTTTAGCGTTCCACTATTACACTCATAATTAACACCATCCTCTGATTTTTTATATTTGATTAATGAGCGGGTATAATAATTCAATCCTATCCAATCAATTGGTGAAGATATTAATTCTAATTGTGTTTTATAATTTTCTGGTAAGTATTTTTCTAGAATAGATAAAGCTAATTCTGGATATTTACCTTTAAAGATGGCATCGGAAAACCATCTATTATGAATTTCATCAAAGAGTTTTGTTGCTTGAATATTTTCTTCATTACTATCTGTTGATTGACCGAACTGATTATTTAAAACTATACCAATCTGATGAGTACCACAGGACCTTATTGCTTCAACAGATTGCGAGTGTGCAAATAAAATATTATGCATAGTTTTAGCAGCTGATTGGATATTTTTAATTCCTGGCGCATGCTCTCCAAGATAATGACTTAACCAAGAAACACACCAAGGTTCATTAATGGTTGAAATTTTTTCAAATTGATCCCCAAATGTTTTTGATATGAAAAAAGATAAATCTCCAAAATGCTTACAGGTTTCTTGACTCTCCCAACCTTTAATTTTTTGAAATCTTATGGGAAGATCCCAATGATAGATTGTTGGAAAAGCCTCTAAATCGCAATTACTTATCTCTTCTAATAATCGCTTGTAAAAATCTACACCCTTTAAATTTATTTCTTTGTTGCTGTCTGGAAACAATCTAGGCCAAGCAAATGAAAAACGATAGGCCTTAAAACCCGCGTCCTTTATAAGCTTAATATCCTCTTTGAAATATTCAATATGATTACAGGCAAGCCTACCATCAATGCCATTCAACTTTCTCTCAGCAAAATCGTCCCAAATTGATTTACCACAATCGCCGTATATCGTTCCTTCAATCTGATAAGAAGAAGTAGCTACTCCTAGTTTAAAATCCTTAGGCAACTCTTGTAGAAGAGATAAGTTAATCAATTCTAATTTTGTTACTTTTATGAAATAAATTAGTTTTGTTTAAATCAAATTTAATTTTAACATCATCACCAACCTTAATTAAGCTATCTCCTGATGTTTCAACTACTATTGGGTCACCCTCGTTATCTAAATAAATAAAAGTGTTTGAACCTAATTTCTCCACAACGAAAGCTTTACCCAGGAAATCATAATCTGAGTCACCAGTAATAATTATATCCTCAGGTCTAATACCAAAAATTATATCAGAACTCTCATTTGATTTAATTGTTTTTGAAATTGTAATCTTTGAACCTAAAACATTAATTTCAACTTTATCTTTACCTACTGATAAAATTTTAGCATTGACAAAATTCATCTTTGGAGAGCCAATGAAACCTGCAACAAATAAATTTTTAGGATTATTATATAATTCTATAGGCTTACCTTGTTGAGAAATCTCACCTTGATCTAACACAACAATCTCATCAGATAAGGTCATTGCCTCAGTTTGGTCATGAGTCACATAAACCATTGTTGCATCCAAGTGATCATGTAATTTTGCTAATTCAATTCTCATTTGAACTCTCAAAGCGGCATCTAAATTAGATAGAGGTTCATCAAACAAAAAGACCTTAGGTTTTCTAGTTATTGCTCTACCGATAGCAACTCTTTGTCTTTGACCTCCTGACAACTGTTTTGGCTTTCTTAGAAGATAATCTTCAATTTGTAAAATTTTTGCAGCCTCATGCACTCTATCTATAACTTCATCTTTAGGTCTTTTTTCTAATTTTAGTCCAAATGCCATATTATCAAATACAGTCATATGGGGATAAAGAGCATATGATTGAAAAACCATGGCGATATTTCTTTCTTTGGGAGGGAGGTTATTTACTTCTTCTCCACCAATCGATATTTTACCCGAATTAGTTTCCTCTAACCCAGCAATCATTCTTAATAAAGTAGACTTTCCACATCCAGATGGCCCAACTAGTGTTGTGAATGACTGACTTTTAATATTGAGCGAAAAATCCTTTATAACATGGGTTTTTCCAAAAAATTTATTAATTGAGCTTAGTTCTATATCCGCCATTAGTTTAGGTATCCTAAAAATTTTGATTGTTTAAGTATCATAGTATTTAAAAGTTCCTCAGCCTTAATTGTATCATCAACAATTGGATCTGATAAAAGGGCTAAATACGCACCATGTTTTGATCTATTCAAAATCGCTTCTGTCGTTAATTGTATGACTCCTGTTTGCGAGTTTAAAAGCGCCCCAATTGTCTTAGGATATTTTTCTAATTTCTTACCATTCGCACCTTTCTTGTTTATAACAGCTGGTACCTCTACTACAATATCATTTGGTAAATACTCAATTAAATTATTATTTGGGATATTTACTGCATGTTCAAGTCTATTGTCATCTTCAATAATACTCTCAATAATTGGTACAACTCTTTCATCAAGTTTTGGTTTGCTATTATCAAAAAACCTCCCATATAAAAAGTCATCTTCATAAAAATTTAAACATCTATTTTTATATTTTTTATAAAAATCTGAAATTCCATCGTGATCAGCCACGCTAAAAGCCCATTGCATGTATTCTCCTACATGACTGTCTGTTGTAATGGGAAGATAAGAATATTTTTTAAATAACTCAAAGAAGACTCCTCTTTCAGCTCCAGGGTCTGACTCAAAACCTTCGTGATCATTAATTAAGTTAGAGTAGTAGCTATTAAATTTATCTCGAATAATTGGATATCCATCTTTTTTGGTATCTTTGTACTTGACATCCAATAGGATACTAAAATGATTTAGTCCACCTGCTTCAAATTCTATATTGTCGAGGTCTGTATTGAGCAACATTGGTAATTGTCTTTCCATAGAATGAATTTCGTGGCACAAGCCAATTATATTTAGATTTGGAAATTTTGTTGTAAGAGCATGACATATTCTTTGCATTGGGTTCGAATAATTAAATACAAAAGCGTCGGGGCAAATCTTTTCTATATCCTCACAAATTTCAATTATCACAGGTATAATTCTTAAAGCATGAAACAGACCTCCAGGACCTCCGTTCTCTCCATAAATTTGTTTAAAACCATATTCAACTGGTATCCCCCAATCTTGTTCCCAGAGTTCAAATCTATTTCCAACTTCAATTGAGATTAAACAAAAATCAGCACCTTTGAGAGCCTCTTCTCTAGAAGTAGTAGCTTCAATTTGAAAATCTACCTGAAGTTTTTCTTTATAATATTCAGCAATTTTTCTTGTTTTTTCAACTGCCTCGGGTCTTATGTCATGGAGGACGATAGTGGATCCTTTAAGGATTTGAGATTTATAAAAGTCTCCTATTATCTTCAAACCAAAGTTAGTGCTTCCCGCTCCTATTATTACAATTCTCTTTCCCATAATTTATTTAACTACTAAAACTAGCCTTTTACTGACCCAGCTACAAGCCCTCTTATAAAATATCTTTGAAGGGAAAAGAAAATAAATAAAGGGACCGTCATTGATACAAAGGCACCTGTTGTTAAAATTTCCCAATTTTCTCCTCTTGATCCAAGAAGCTCTTTTAACTTTGCTGTCAAAATAATTTCACTTGGATGCTTGTCTAAAAAAACCAAACCAACAAGCAAATCATTCCACACCCATAAAAATTGTAAGATGAAAATTGATGCAAAAGAAGGTATTGATAATGGCACTACTATTTTTATAAAAGTATCGTAATGTGTCGCTCCATCAACTCTAGCTGCCTCTATCATTTCGCTAGGCAGTGTTTTTAGAAAATTCCATAATAAAAAAGTAGTTGATGCAAGACCAAATCCCGTATGTGCCATCCAAATACCCGGATAAGATTTAGCAGAGACACCGAATAATGCCCCAAAGTCATTGTATATTGTTAGTACAGGTATCAAGCACATCTGCAATGGAACAACAAGAGAGGCAATTATAGTAGCTAGTAAAAGATCTCTACCATAAAATTTCATCCAGGTAAGTGCATACGCAAAATATGAACAAATAATTAAAGGTATTAAAGTTGCAGGAAGTGCTACTGCAAATGTATTCAAGAATGCCTGCCCTAATCCCTCTTTAAGAAGCACCTCTTTATAATTATCAAGTGTAAAGCTTGGAGGGCTCTTGGCTGATACAAAAATTCTTTTGCCTTTTTTCTTTTTAAATTCTTCTTTTGACTTCCAAATATAATCACCATTTTCAAAAACTGTTATTTCTGTTTCATCTTTAAATAATGCAGTCTTACCAACTTCATATTCGTCAATATTCTTAGAGGTAACTCCAAACCGAAAAATTTCTTTACCCTGATTTTCATCAAATAAATTACTTTTTATAAAATAGTGATCTCCCTCTTTGATTTGGTCTTCTTTACCTTTTGTACGATATATTTCATTGACCTCAGTAGTGGTAAACGAGGTCCACCACCCACTTATAGCTAAAACATCTTTATCTCTTAGAGAGCTGATAAATAGCCCAAAAGTTGGAACAATCCATGCGATTACGAACAATAATAATAAAAGTTGCGAGAATACAGAGGTAAAGCTTAGTTTTTTCATACTTTTTGCTCTTGTTTATGTCTGTATAGGTTCCAAGCTAATATTGGAATAACTCCAATCAAGATACAAAAAGCAAGTACACTTCCCCTACCTGAGTCACCGCCACCTCTGAACATCCAATCATACATCAAATTTGCTAGAACTTCCGTTTGCCACTGACCATTGGTCATTGCATATATAATGTCGAAAACTTTTAAAACTAGAATTGTAATTATTGTCCAAATCACCAAGATAGTTTGCTCTAGATATGGAATGATAATTGACCAGAAAATTTTCAATTCACTGGCACCATCTATCCTAGCTGCATCTAGTGTTTCATTAGGAATACTCCTTAGTGCTGCACTAAAAATAACTAGGGCAAGACCAGTTTGTATCCATATCATAATTGCCATTAAAAAAAGGTTATTCCATATAGGAATTGTTAACCATGCTTGCGGTTCAAAACCAAAAGCAACTGCTATTGCATTTAATAGTCCAATTTGTTGATCACCAGGCCCTCTGTAGTCATACATAAACTTCCATATCACACCTGCTCCGACAAATGAAATTGCCATAGGCATAAAAATTATTGACTTTGCAATTGACCCCCACCAAATTTTATCTGCTAGATTTGCTATAACTAAACCAAAAAAAGTACTTAACGTCGGAACAACAATCAACCAGCCCAAATTATTAATGATACTTCTTTTAAAATCAGGATCATTTATAGCCCAAGTATAATTGAAAAGTCCCACAAAGTTTTCACCTACTTTATCGTAAAAACTTAATCTTATAGTTTCAAATACAGGATAAATTATAAAAACAAATAATACTATAAAAGCAGGTGCTATAAAAATGATAACCCTTATAGAATTTTCAAAAGCAAAATTTTTTGATGCTTTTACTCTAAAATAATCCAGTAAAAAATTTGATATATGAAAAAATAGCACAAAAAAGAGAACTCCAATGAGAACAGTAATTGCAAGGGAGAAAATACTCATTGTATTACAAAGATGCTAAGGGCAAATAATACACTATTCGCCCTTAGTTTAGAAATTAACTATTTTATTTATTGGCCAGCTTCCCAGCTAGCTTGTATTTCGTCAGCAACATCCTTGGCTGATTTACCATTGGTATAATCAACCATTCCAGTCCAGAATGACCCTGCTCCAACCCAACCAGGCATTAAGTCTGATCCATCAAACCTGAATGTTGTAGCATTCATCAAGATTTCATGAAGACCTCTGAAAGTATCGCTGGAATATTTGCTTGTATCCACATACTTGTGAGGTGTTAAAAAACCACCTTTTTCCATGAATCTCTCGTTAGCTTCAGGGTGAAGTAAGAATTTCATGAATTCAGTTGTAATCGGTCTATCATTTGTAGGCGCCATCAAAGTACCAGCTCCAAGTACAGGTTTACCTAAGTCTTGTGAGGCGAATGGCGGGAAGTAGAAGAAATCATAGTCAACACCAGCTTCTGCACCTTCTGGGAAGAACGCAGGAATAAAACTAGCTTGTCTATGCATCATGCACTCAGCAGGTGATGTGAAAAGACCATTTGGAGAGTCTCTAAAGTCTGTTGTTGCTACAGCTTTAGTTCCACCATTAACATAAGAGTCATTTAACGCAATTGAACCAAAAAATTCCATTGCATCAATCACTCTTTGATCATTAAATTTCATATCATTAGAAACCCATTGATCATAAGTTAGCGGTGAGTGTGTTCTCAACATAATGTCTTCCATCCAATCAGTTGCAGGCCATCCAGTCGCTCCACCAGAACCTAATCCTATACAAAATGGAGTATTTCCATCACTAACCATTTGATCGGCCAATGCTAATAAGTCTTCCATAGTTGTAGGTATTTCATAACCATTATCTTCAAAGTTATCCGGTGAATACCACACTAAGCTTTTCACGTTCACTCTATAAAAGACACCGTAAAATTTATCAAAGCCAACTGGGTCTTTGTATGTTGTCAGATCAACCCAAGATTGTCCTGCAGCATAATTGTCAAGAACCATTTGTTTGATGTCATCACCTAATGGAGATAAACAACCAGTAGCTGCAATGTTTGCTGCTAATCCTGGCTGAGGGAATACAGCTATGTCAGCTGGACTACCTGCTTGACAGTCAATATTAATAATTGATTCAAATTCATCAGAACCACCATACTCAACGGACGCTCCTGTTGCTGCTTCAAAAATTGATATGACATCCCTGAAATCATCATCTTGTGGTGCCAACCAAGGACCAAAGATTGTTAATTTTTCTCCCGACAGGTCAGGGCCTGTATATGCGTGAGAACCAGCATTTGCATAGCTTGCTCCAAATAGAGAAATAGCTAACAAAGCTGTAATTGTCTTAATTAATTTCATAGAAATCCTCCTCCTATAAAAATGTGTGAGAATGAATTTAACAAAATGAATATGTTTTCAAACACATTAAAAGCCTAAATAATATGCAATTAGCTGATATCAAAAGATCAGTATTATCAACCTTTATTCATATTTAATCCACTTTCTAAGGGGTTTTATATACTCAGCTATGTTTAAAATTAATGTTTACTTATAGTGTCGTATTTTTTTTGAATTGACTCAGGCCAAACAGATTTCATGTAAGCTAAAATAGACCATATGTCATCATCATTTAATTTGTCGTTGCCTTGCATTTTACCATCGTAGTTTTCATTATAAATTTTAAATCCATATCTTATTATGTTGAAAAGCTGATCTTGACTGTGATGCCATGTATGACCTGTACCATTTAAGGGTGGGGAGAGATTATGACCATCTTTATCTTTTCTAGTACTCCAGTTGGGTTGGCCTTGTAAGTTGTCCCCATGACATGACGCACAATGAGTTACATAAAGAGATTTACCTAAGTTAATTTGACTAATTAATTTTTCATCAATTTCGACATTAGTTATTTCAATATTGCCATTTTCTTTTTTATTAGGGTTTAAAAAATACAGAAGAGAAACTATTATCGCTGCGAAACCAATAATAAATATTAAAATTCTTTTTAAAAGAAACGACAATGTTTTTAATTATTAAATTTTCTAAGTAAATCTTGTAATTCTTCTATTTTTTGTTTTTTTTGTTTGTCGTTTTTTTTCATAGCATCAACAACACAGTGGTCAATGTGCTTATTAAGTATGTTATTTTCCAGAGATTTTATTGCCGAAGTTATAGCTCTTGTTTGTTGTAAAATTTCAAGACAATATCGTTTTTCAACAATCATTTTTTCAACACCTTTAAGCTGACCATGAATTCGATTAATACGATGAATATTTTTAATATGATCTGGATTTTTATTTATTTTAATTATATTTGACATATTAGCAATATACTATATACCAGTATATAGTAAATAAAAAAATAATGTTTGTTTCAACCCTCACTAACTTTAATTGGAAATGTAAACACACCTGGAAAAAAAAGTGCTCATAATACTAAGTGGTGTTTAATTGGATGTGCTATAGGAGATCTTGGTACGATATTCTATTTTCAAATTAATGAAATTGCTTGGCCTACCTTAAATATAATGATTTTAGCAATTATTAATGGACTGATAACTAGCATCATTCTTGAAACAATAATTCTTCTAAGACAAAATTTTTCTCTAAGGCAGGCAATTAGCACTGCTCTTGGAATGAGCTTTATATCTATGATATCAATGGAAATAGCTATGAATGTTACAGATGTAATTTTAACAGGAGGGGCAATGCTTACTTGGTGGGTTGTTCCTATAATGCTTTTTGTTGGTTTTATTACTCCTTGGCCCTATAATTATTGGCGTTTAAAAAATTACAATATTGCGTGTCACTAAAATTTTCTATTATTTACCTAGTTTCCTCACTGTTTTTACTCGTAAATAACCTATTTGCTTCTCATGTCACCGTAGTTGATGGAGACACAATTAAATTAGGTGATGTTAAAATACGTTTTAATGGAATAGATGCTCCTGAAATTAATCAGACGTGTGTTGCAAGTGAAGGGAAGGTTGCTTGTGGAAAAATATCAAAAGATATTTTACTTACAAAAGTTACAAATAATAAAATTAGTTGTACAGATGAGGGAAAAGACTTTTATGGAAGAGTTTTAGGTGAGTGCTTTGTCAATGGAGAGTCATTAAGTAGTTATTTAGTCAGAGAGGGTTTTGCGTTTGCTTATAGAAAATATTCAGATAAATATATTTTAGATGAGGAGTATGCCAAATCTAACAAACTTGGAATGTGGTCCATGAAATTTGAATATCCATGGGACTTTCGAAAAAATAATTAAATGTTTTGTCAAAAATATATTTCTTAATTACAACTTTTATTATTAATCTAAGTTTTTATCAAAGTTTATATTCATCAGATCAAGATTACTGCGTTGGCTACTTAGAAGAAGTTTACTGGTCTTTAGATCCTATTGAAGAGATTGATGTTCGAGAAAGAATAATTAAATTTTTTGATGATAATTTTGAGGGTGCAGAAAACCTAAACTATGACTTGTATTATGACTCCCAATCAAAGCAGTTTTTAATTGATTTAGAAGGTGTAGATATTAGTAAATATAAAAAAGTCAATTATCCTAATTTTGAAATCTTAGTATTAGATGCATATATCAATCTATTTAAGGGAGATGGAATAAACTATTGTCCTGCGTTTTGGGATAATTGCAGTGAGGAGTCATTGAAGTCTTTTTTTCAAGCCTCAGAGGATTTTAGTCAATCTTGGAGTGGTGAAGACAATGCAATGAAATTTCTCACAGATCACTTCGTCAATCATCATTGCACTATGTATCTTGATACCTCTATTGATCAAAAGACTTTCATAAGCGATCTAAATATTTTAATTAATGAATTAACCAAATAATTTATTAACAACTTTTTTTATTTATGCGTAACTTCTATCAAAGACTGATCTATATGTATGATATCAATCATTAATGGGCTGGTGGAATGGTAAAGAGGAGTTATTTGAAAATAATGAAATTCCATATAATAAGTGTTCTGAATGTGGTGATTACAAGGAAGTCTCAAAGAAATATATCAATAAAATCAACGATGAAATGATTACGATTTGCTACGATTGTAGCAAAAAGCGCTATATTGAGTCGTTAATGGTGGTTTCTGCTATTGATGGAGTTGACGACCTTTGATGGTCGTAGGTTAAGAAAAAAAATAAGACTATAAACGCATATAATAAGACACCTACTATTACCACTAGAGGGATGAAACCGCTTTGATAAGACATCAAAGAAACAAAGACTAGAACACTCATAGAACTTTTTTTAAAAATACAAATACAGATAATCTTGAGCGATAATTTTTGAAGCAATAAAAAACCTTTTCTGGTGGGAGCTCATCATAGCTGCTCCAACCGATGTATTTCAGAGAACCATCTAGACCAACTAGTTTGCGGATTTCATCTAAAGACCGAAGAGGGTGACCCTCTAAAGAGAGATCGAGAAGATATGAATGGTTCTCATTTCCTTGGACATGCAAACTCACAACCTGCCATTGATTTTGATTTTGATAGGGAAACACATATATGTTCGACTGTGTTTCTATACTAATTGTTTGAGCGTAATTGTGTATTTGGTTATAAATTGTCTCTTTAAATAATTGCTTTGTTTCTTTATCTAAACTACCCAGCACAAAAATCGTTGACTGATTAATTTCTGCTTTAATTTGTAAAGAAGAGGTTAGGAATATGACCACAAATAATAATTTTTTAATCATGTCCATCCCTGGCACGTATCCAAAGCACTGTTAAGAGCAGAACTGAGTCCGTTAGCTTTCATTTCTATCTCTTGTTTTTCAAACCTATTGAGAGGATCATTAATAGAAAATGAAATTTGTCCTCTTTTGGATAATAGCTCTTCCAGCTTGGAGAAGTGATGTTTATAAAAACTCATTAACTCCCAACGAACGTATCCATCGGCATTCAATCGGCTTGCATTTTCGCCTTCATAAGATTGACCTGAGAGCTTCCAATCAAAAGTTTCACCACTCATAACATCAAAATCTTTGGGCTCAAATTCTCGATTGGTGTAAACTAAACGGGCATCACAACTTAAATTTGGATCGACAATAAAAATAATCATTTGATCTTGGTTTTCCAAGCTAAAGACTAAGTCTAAGTTTTCTTCTTTAGCCTCCATATGTATCCAATTATCAAATTCATGATGCATAGGACTACCTTCTGCTTTTAGAGAACAATTAGTTAAAAAAAACACTGATAAATAACAATAATAATGCTCTCATTACTTCTTTTCTCCTGGTTTGAAATGGCTCATTAAAAATTGCTGAGGAAAGGGCACTTTAAGATAAGAGGCATATTGCCTAGTAAAAAAGTAATTTAAGGGATACTGGATAAATTCTAGATTACCATTCTCAAGAGCATCAAGAGTGCTACGAGAATAATTCAAATGCTGCATTACATCCTCAATGGAAATATTATTTTCTTGTCTGATTTGTGCTAAACAACGCAAATACTCTTCAATATCTCTTAGGGATTGGGGTTCATTTTTTTTATTAGAGGACAACTTTCTACCTAAAGTAGGAGTAATATAATTAGACTTCATGATAACAATAATGAGGAATAATATTTCTACAAATAGTCCAAAGCTTTTTTACTTTTGGACATAGATTATTGATTACCCGCTTAACATAAATTGCTATAGTAAGGTATGTCTAAAACAAAAGAAATTATCACCATTGAACATACTCTAAAGGAAGTTCTTAAAAATTTAAGTGATCAAGACATTCAAGATATCACTGGGAAGTCTAAGTCTTATATATACAAATGTGCTGATCCTGATGATAGTGATAGGAATATACAATTTAGAACTGTCATTCGGTTAGAGCATGCTATGCATAAAATTTACCAAAAAACTCCTTTTAGCAATTTTTTGAAAGATTATCTAGCAACCGCCCAACCTGAAAAACCTGCTAGTGAGAGTGAAGTACAATCAGAGATATTAGCAATTGGCGGAAGATTGGGAGATTTAATGGATGCTGTTCGTGAGTCAATGGATGAGAAAAGTTCAGGAGGTACAAAAAAATAGTCCCTCATGAAAAAGAAAAAATTTACCAAGACATCCAAAAACTAGATGATCAGTTGAGTAAAATTAAGAGTGTGTTAAAATCACTCTAATTTGTTTTTAAGGGGGATAATTTTAGGATTTTGGGTTTTCTTTTCCAGTGTTAGCTGGGGAGCAGAAATTTGTGAACGACTTTTAAAAAAAAAGACTTCAGGGAAACGTCTAACATAAGGCTTGCTTATAACGACAGTGGTGTAGTTCTTGAGCAAAATCAACCTATTATCAACAAAAAAAACGCTTTGGTTCCTTCGCTTTTAATACCCCACTTAAGGTGGGAGATCGTATTTTAGCTGTTGATCAAAAACCGGTTGCCTCAAATGATACCGATGCTTACTTGTATTTATCCAACTTACTAGAAACCTCAGCAATGAGAGATCTCTCATTAACTGTTCAACATTTAGATGGGGAAGAGGAGATAGTTGATCTAAAAAGAATTCCTTATCTAGGTCACCCTATAGTCGAGGCAGATATAATATTAAATGATTTTGAGGTAACTCAGCAAAGTAGTAAATCAAATTTGAATTTAGAGGTGAATTTGCAGTGGCAAAATGAAGATTTAATACATAATTTTTTCAATTTAACAGATCTTAATAAGTCACCTATCAAATGTATTTTCAGAAAATCAGCTGAACTTGAAAATATCCTACAAAAAATTTGGTATCCTACATTTGAAACTACGCAAACAGGATCTTTCATAAATGATATTACTTTTAAAAGCTTACTTATTACAAATGATAAATCTGATCCTTTTAATTTTGTTCTCAAACAACAAATTAATTATCAGGTAACTAACTCCTCCGATTTTAGAAAATTCCCTTTTGATAATATCTCAACATCTGCCGATTTTATATTTCAAGATGTTGATTTAAGTACCTCTCCTCGATACAACCCAGAGTTTAGTATGATGGAGGGCAATGAAATTTTGTATGAATGGGAAATTAATGACCACCGTTTAAACTGTTGTGATACTCAACTTTATGGGCAAGGAGTGCTTCAAACACTCGAATACAGTTTTGATCTCAATCGCAAATCTTTTTACTATATTTTAAAGATCATTCTTCCAGTGATCTTCCTAGTCTACCTATCCTTTAGTGTTTTTTACATCAGGGCAAGAGAGCTAGAGTCGAAACTGGCTGTTTCAATGGGTAGTTTATTAACTTTGGTTGCCTACAACTTTGTATTTGGAGACGATGTTCCAAAATTAAACTATATCACTATTTTAGATGCTTGGATTTTACTTTCATATTTATTTGCTGGCTTATCTACCATGATAACTATATGGAGCTATTGGGACTATCATAGGGATAAACAAACTGGTCTCTATAACACAATCGATAGTAAACTTCGGTGGTTTGTCCCAATAACCTACCATCTTTTTTTGGTTATTTTATGGTGGGGGATTACAAAAAATTGGAATTTTTATGGGACAAGTATTCCTGTCTAAAATTTATTAATTTCTCCCCAATCTTTATTTTTAAAAATTAATATCTTTGTCTTTAGTGCAAAGACCTCTCTCTTCCTTTCTGTTTTCTAGTTACTCCTTCTCTAAGTCATTTCCTACCAGGTTAATAAATGACAAACAAAAAAAAGAGAGAGGAAAAATTGAGGTGGTTTTTTCATGGTTCCTTTCTGTGCTACGGCTAATCCCATCCTCCTGTACATTAGCCGTGGTGCAAAGAGGAAAATACTTAATACTAATAATTACCTCTCTGTTTATTGTCTCCTTAAGCTCAGCGATGACTTTAGAAAAATTCCACGGTTGGAATATTCAATTATTGGAAGAGGAAATGATTGCAATTGAACGTAGTGGCGATGTTGAAGACTCAGAAAATATTATTTTTGTTATGACCAAAAATAATTGCGATCGCGTACTTCAATTCTTTGAATTATTCACTTTATCGGTTCACCCAGATCTTACAAAATTATTAGATAAAGAAATTGAGCTCCAGGAAAATGGTCATTCAACCACCGGAATGGTGCATGAAATATATCCTTATAAGAACGGACACATGATTTTAATAGGCATGGGTTCTTACAATCATGAAACGATTAAAGAATATTATACTTTTCATAAACGCTCCCGCTTAACAGTCACTGATGTCCCTTTCGAGGAACCAGTGGCTTTAAGAACATTTATAGACTTACCTACAATACAGTGGGCTATGCCTCAAGTAGAGGAAGCCATGGATAGAGCGCATAGGCATTGCAAAAAAAAATACCTGATCCCATTTCAGCTAGCCTAAACAATTCTCAGAAAGGACTAAAAACATGACTTTTTTACATTTTTTAGCAGCAGTTTTATTCTTGTATGTTGCAGATGAACAAAATCACAGCCAACTTCATTTTGGTAAGAAATGCTTTCAAAATGAAAACGGGGATATAATTTTTTCACACATCTGGGTAACACGCCCTTTTGATGAATTACCGGCTAACAAAGAGCAATGTACATTGCCAGAGGAGCCCGAGCCTCCTGTCATTCCTAAATATGGGAAATAACACTTTCGATGAAATTAAAATTTACCTATGCGGCCTTAGCTTAAATGGAAAAGCGTCCCACACTGAGATTTCTTGCGGGAAGGGAAGATGCAGGTTCGACTCCTGATCCGGCTGCACCAAAATCTATATAATAAATTTCTGTTTAGATCTAATAAAATTTACAGGAAATTAAACTTTAAATACATTAATAATTTCACTAAATGAATTTGGTATTAGTCCCAACCTATCCCAATCCTCTTGTTTTATGTATAAACATTTATAAGATTTACCTGTTGATCTTGAAGCATCTTCACACCAAGTTTTGAGTCTTTGTATTTTTCTTTGATCATCCATATTTTCAGCTCCTTTTGTTTCAACTATAAATCTTTCATCATTATTTAAATGAACAACAAAATCAGGATAATAGTAACTTATACCTCCTTCATTATTAATGAACTCCATTTTGAAACCTAACTGTATATAATTTTTAATGAATTTTTTTACATCTACTGCAGCATCTAAGTAACCAGCAAATTGAAGTTCAAAATAAGAGTCACCGATAATTTTATTAAAAATAGACTTTTTTGGGGCAAGATACTCTTTTGCTCTTGGTACACTAAATGTTTTTTGTTTGGAAACTTTAATATAATTTAGAATTTCTGTTGTTCCAGTATCTCTAACGGTCAACATATTAATATATTTTTTGAAAGTTTCTCTAATAGTGACTCTAGTATTTGTCTCACTTAAATTTCTTGCTATATTTGAGTCCTCTAAGTTAACATTTTTACCAAATAAGTTTTCTTTCAAAAAATATTTGATTTTTCCGTATAATATGTCATGTCCTTGGAAGAGTCTTAACTCTGTCATAATAGACTTAGTAAAAAAAGTTATAATAGAAGTTGCGTTTATATTTAAAGCATCTTTCATTTGAACCTCTTTTACTACTTTCTCATCAATAATTTCTCTAAAAAGAATATTTTTCTGCTGTTCAGGGGTAAACTCAAAAACTTCAATAGTTTCGAATTCAAATTTATCAACATTCAACTCATTAAGGTTATATTTTTCCCGAATTATACTGGGAGATAAAATTGGTATTTCTAAATCAAGGTTATTTTGATCTTTATCTCTGTCTATTTCAATTATAGTTGGCCCTGATGGATCTGAGCCACTACCCATAGATCTTTTCTCAAGTATTACTCCCTCAGATTTAATACTCTCTACGAATTCCATAAAGGCTGGTGTACCAACCACATTTAATTCTTCTGTTATATCTTCCCCAAAATACATTCTTCTTAGCCCTCTACCTAATGCTTGTTCAGGTAAAATATTGGATGTGGCAACAAAAGGTCTGAGTCCTACGACCGTTGAAACATTTTTCACATCCCAACCCTCTTTTAGCATCAAAACAGAAACAATAGCTTTGATTTTGTTATCTTCATTATCAACTTTATTTGCTAGTTCTCTCAGGGCTAATAGTTCGCTCTGACTTTTTGAGGAATTACCTTCTTCGATTCTTCCTTCCTTGTTAGTATGTATTACAAAGGTACTATTCTTTAATATAGGATAACTATTTTCAAGATAAAGTCTTACGTCATCACAGTTTTTTGTGTCATCAACCATTATAAAAAGTAATGCTTTTTTACCGAGTTTTTTATGAACTTTAAAATCTTGCTCCCAAACAGTAACTCCTAAATCAATATAATCTCTCCATCTTTCTGAAAATTTTGAGGATATTTTCTCTTCTAACTTCCCTCTGCTTGCTTCGTCAGGTAATACAGGAGTTTTAACAACATTTTGTGCAATAGCCTCGACTAAGGGATAGTCAGATATTGTGTGTGGAAAAATATTGCCTTTCTGATCTTTTGGTGTGGCAGTCACATCTAATTGAATAGATATTTTTGAGCCCTTCTGTATTAAATTATTATTAATTTTTTCTATAGTTTTATTCCAAGCAAGTTTTGAGTCATGAATATGATGAGCCTCATCATTTAATATTATTATATCATCAAGATTAGTTACGACATTTCTTACTAATTTGTTACTTTCTATATTTTTTAAGTTTGGCATTTCCCCTAAAAAATAATCAATTGATGTATCATCAATTTTTTCTTTTCTGGTTACAAATCTTTGAATATTTGTAAGGAAAATATTTCCAGTATTAGATAGTGAACTGACATTATCTTGAATATGAATTTTTGGATTGAAAATCCATGATTTGCCATCATAGCCCTCAGGAGGTAAAACAGGATCTTCAGAAAAAATTTTTAAGCCATCAATATCAGCTCTAAGTCTATCAAGAACAATAGTATTTGGAGCAATAACAAGGAAGTTGTTGGATAAATTTGATTTTTCAACAAACTTCTTATGAAAATAACACCAAGCGATTAGTAATGATAATACTTTTGTTTTACCTGTACCTGTGGCTTGTTTAATTACAAATCTAAGCCAATCCTCCTCAAACATTGACTCAACAACCATATTTGATGAGTCAAATTTCAATAAGTCAGATAAATTTTTAATTTTCTGATTTTCATATAGAAAAATTACTGACTCTACTGATTCTCTTTGTGCAAAATAATATTTAAAATTATTTTTATGATCAAAATTAAACCAGAAATTCAATAGAGATTTAGTAACATCTGATATACCTGGGTATCCTTTTAATCTCCAGTCAAACACTCCCTTTCTAATATTATTAACTAAAGGTGGAAGTAGTTTCTCTCTTCCCTTATCTCCTAGTGCTTTGTCTCCAGGAAACCATCTAATGTTTGGATCAAGTATTAATGTTGGATCTAATGGAAAATTTTTATTAAGAGACATTACAATTTAACCTCCAAGACCTTTACAGTATCATTCCCAAAGATGTCTACAACTTTAACAGCTATTTTAGTTTTATCAGAAAGTATTTCTCTTTTTGCCGACATAAGCTCTATATAATTATTTTTATTATCTCTGAAAGATTGCCACTCATTTTCAAAAACAAAATTACCAGTCCATTCTTCCTCAATTTTTCCATCGTTTGTCTTAAATTTAATTACCTCTGGCTTTGATTCATAGTCAAAATCTACGGACCAATAATCGATCCAATCATACCAATTTTTAGTTATATAATTTTCTGATATTATGCCTTCTTTATTTTTAATCTTTTCTATTATATTTCCATTTTCAATTATTATTTTTTTTTGATCCATTTCTTAGATTTTCATCAATTTTATAATTATCCTCATTATAAAAAACTGCAAAATCTGTTAGTTGAATTTGTACAAATTTATTTTTAATATGAGGTTTAAATTCTATCGCGGCAACTTCATGAAAAATTACATCACCATTTTTTACAGCTTTGTAATTAAAGATATCTATTGGAATTTGTTTGTACCTAAGTCTTAACCCTTTTGATTTTGCTTCTTCTTGAATAGTAGGAAATAAATTCATTTCATATTCAAAACCCAATATATCCACATTAGTAATTTTATTTTTTAAACATTCAGATATTACCTCCTCTACATGCAGTCGAGAAACTTGTTGATTTATTGGACCAATAGAGACAAATGTGTCATTTTTCTTCCCATGAATTGTTCTAAACCCATCGACTTTTGACGCCTCAAATGCCTCAAGAATTAATCCAACAAATTTAATCTCTTTTATTTTTTGATCAGAATTAGAAGATCTATCATCTCCTCTGTAGGAGTCATTTATATAATGTTCAATTTGATACTTTCCTATATTTAAGACTTCAAAAGCTCTCCAATTTTTTTTTGTTTTTTTTAAAAATCTTTGGGTCTCTATCAATCTTTTTCTTGTTGTATGAACTGAAAACTTGCCTATATCTGAAGCAATCCATTTTCTATTTAGTTTTTCACAAACAGTTGCAGTTGTTCCACTACCTGAGAAAAAATCACAAACCAAATCTCCCTCTTTTGAGCATGCATTGATAACCCTTTCTAAAAGCTTTTCATGATTTTCAGTAGGGTATCCTGTTGAAAAAGCATAACCAGGTATATCGGTCCAATTTGTATCTAGGAGGCCTGTGCTAGACGGCTCAACATAATATTGTATACGATTAGTTTTTTGGTTAATTCTAACTTTACCTTCATTATATTTTTTTTCTAAATTTTCTTGACTGAATTGAAAATGATTACCTTTTGGTGGGAAAAAAGTTTTCCCCTCAAGTTTCCTCTCTGGAGGATATCTATCACCAGCTGAGTCATCAGCAGCCCTCCAGTAACCCTCTCTCATTTCCTTTAATTTAAATGAAGTATCCTCATAATAAAATTGATCAGTTAGAGAATAAATAAATAAGGTTTCAATTGAAGTAGTTAACATTCTTTGCTTGACGTTTTTTTGTGGATTCTTTTTTGTTCTATTAATAAATATTTCATTTCTAAAATTTTCCTTACCAAAAATATCATCTAGGATTATTTTAACATAATGTCCCCAATGATGATCTATTCTTAATACAAATACACCATCATCTTTAAGTAAATCTTTCATAATTAAAATTCTCTCATATAGCATCTGTAAAAAAACTATTTCCTTGTTTTCCCCAAATATTTCTGTATGCAAAATTTTCAATTATTGAAGGTTTTTTTTCATACTCATCTTCGTCACCAACTTTTACTGGAATTGAATAATTCATCCCCACACTAAATGGTGGATCAATATAGATTAGTTTTACACCACCTTGTTTCTGTATTTCATCATACATAGGTCCGTTTTTTAGCGAAGAAACAACAAACTTATTATCTCCCCAAATTAACTTATTAGTCCAACCATGTAGCTGTCTTCCTGATAAAAAATCAAATGAAACCTGTGCATCTTTTACTTTCTCCGATCTTGGCTCATCTATATGTTCAATCACTTGAAAAGGAAGCACCAGGTTGGATATAAAATTAGATTTTTGATCCCAGATCAACTCAACATGTTTTGACTCTTCGAAAAGTAAATATCTAAACTTTTCAGGTAAGTACTTATTCTTTTCTAAAAGATTTATTAAATCTCTTTTATCATTCTCGGATATGTTCATTTATAAAAAATATATCTAATAATAATACTTATTTGAAATCTATTTAATTTTTTAAAAAAACTATTTTATTATGATTGTTCAAAGATTTTGTTATATTCCATTTTTGTTAAAAATGTCTAAGTTTAGTAAAGTTGTTGTAATTGGTGCTGGTACGATGGGCTCAGGTATTGCTGCCCATTTGGCTAATTCTAACCGCCAGGTAGTTTTGCTTGATCTCAAAGGGAAAGACAAACCCAACCAAATTTCTGAAAATGCCATAGATATAATCAAAAAGTCAGATCCGCCTCTATTGGTGGAAAGATCTAGAATTGATCATATCAAACCAGGTAATCTTGATGATGATTTTAATGAGATTAAAGATGCAGACTGGGTTATCGAAGCCATTGTTGAGCGCATCGATATCAAACACAAACTTTACTCCCAAATTGATAAAGTTCGCAGCCCCAACTCTATTATTTCATCTAATACTTCGACTATTCCTCTTTCAATTTTGACACAAGAGATGTCTGATAGCATGAAAGCAGATTTTTGTATCACTCACTTTTTTAATCCTGTCCGATTTATGAGATTATTAGAGATCGTTGAAACACCAACTATGAATAAAGATAAGATGGGTGGACTTCGTGATTTTTGTAAAAATGAGCTAGGTAAAGGAATTGTCAATTGTAATGATACTCCTGGTTTTATTGGTAATCGAATTGGTGTGTATGCAATGCAGGTTGCGATGTATGAAGCATTAGAGCGAGGTCTTCCAGTAGAAATTGCAGATGCTTTGTTTGGCCGACCATTAGGAATTCCTAAAACAGGCGTTTTTGGACTCTATGATCTCATAGGAATTGATTTGATGAAAGATGTGCTTGCGAGCTTTAAAAAAGAATTACAAGAAAATGATCCTTTTATGGATGTGGTTAAACCTCACCCTCTAGTCGAGCAGTTACTTGAAAAAGGTTTTAATGGAAATAAGGGCCCTGGTGGTTTTTATCAAACAACAATTGTTGAGGGTGACGAACATGTTAAAGCCATGAATACTTCAGACATGAGTTATTATGATTTTGATAAAGTGGATTTGGAAATCGCTAGAAGAGTTGAGAAAGAGGGCATCAAAGCACTCCTTGATGATGATAGTGAGTATGGTCGATATGCTTTTGCAGTTTTAGCAAAAATTATTAATTATAGCGCTTTTTGCATTCCTGAAGTTTCATCAAAGGTGACAGACATAGATGATGCTCTTCGTATGGGATTTAACTGGAATGAAGGGCCATTTGAATTGTTAAATGAGTACGGGCTCAACAAATTTGTCCAACGACTTCAAGATGAAAAACAAGAAGTTCCTGAGTTGTTAACAACTATGATTAAGCTAAAACAAGAACCTTACGACTCAGCTTCTTCACGAGCCTATAATCATGAGGCAGGTATGAAGTTTATCTCTAGAGGAGAGGGTGTTCGCCGATTAGGTGATCACAAGAAATATGCTAACCCTTTATCTAAAAATTTTGCTGCCACTATATGGCAATTTAATGATGAGCCACGAGAACAGAAGATACTATGTTGTGAATTTCACACTAAGGCTAATGCTTTGAACGCAGATGCCATGAAAATTTTAGAGGAGTCAGTAGATCGTCTTGAGCAAGATAATTATCAAGGGCTTGTAGTTTATAATGAGGCTATGAATTTTTCTGCAGGAGCTGATTTAAATACTATGATTGGTTTAGCTGACGTAAAAGATTGGAAAGGTATCGATAAATACCTATCTGATTTTCAATCTGCATGTATGAAAATGAAATATGCATCGAAACCAACAGTCAGTGCCGTAGCTGGATTAGCTATTGGTGGTGGTTTTGAAGTGGCATGTCAAACCTCTAAGATGGTTGCTCACATGAATAGTACTTTAGGTTTAGTAGAAACAGGTGTTGGCCTTGTTCCAGGTGGTGGTGGTTGTAAAGAATTATTGTGGAGATGGGTGCAAGACAAAAAATATATAAATGACCATGATCAAGCAGCTCTTCAAGTATTTGACATTATAGGATATGGCCTAATGGCCCATTCCCCATTGCAAGCCAAAAAGCATAAATTTTTTCTAGATGATGATATTTTTGTATTGAATAGAGATAATCTTCTTGTGGAGGCCTTTAATCAAGTATCATTATTAAAGAATGGATATTCAGCTCCTGAAAAGCCAAAGTTCACACTAAGCGGACCTGAGGTAAAAGAGAAAATGCACCAAGTTTTATTGGATTTAGAGCAAAAAAAGATCATTTTTGGCTATGATGTTGATATTGGTCTTCATTTAGCAACCGTTCTTAGCGGTGGTGATACAACTAAATCAAAAGAATTGTTAGAAGCTGATCTATATGATTTAGAGCGACAGTCTTTGATAAATTTAATACAATCCAATAAGACGAGGGATAGGATCCATGCAATGTTGTCTACGGGGAGAAGACTAAAAAACTAATGAATAATTTTGAACAGGGAATGCATAAAAATGATGCAAACTTTGTTCCTTTGACTCCTATCAGTTTCCTTGATCGAATAAAAGACGTATACCCTGACTATGAAGCCATAGTATATAAAGAGAGAAAATACTCTTGGAGACAGGTTTACGATCGATGTACTCGATTTGCCAGTGCCTTAACAAAGGTTGGAATTGGTAAAGGTGACGTTGTTTCTATTATGGCAGCAAACACACCTGAATTATTTGAAGCGCATTATTCTGTTCCCATGACTGGAGGTGTTGTTAACACAATTAATACTCGTTTAGACACCAGAACAGTCGCCTACATACTAGATCATAGTGACTGTAAAGTTTTTATAGTGGATCGACAATTTCACAATGTAGCAATTGATGCTATTGCTCAAGTCAATCGAGAGATCATCGTTATTGATATTGATGACAAACAAGCAGGTTTAGGAGATATTCCATCAATCGGAAAATTAGAGTATGAAAGTTTCCTACAAACAGGTGATGTGGGGTTTGAATGGATAAGACCTGATGATGAGTGGCAGGCTATTTCGCTTAACTATACATCCGGAACGACAGGAAACCCAAAAGGTGTTGTGTACCATCACAGAGGGTCTTATTTAATGTCAATGGGAAGTATCACTGCATGGAATATGCCTAACCGGCTCACCTATTTATATACAGTGCCAATGTTTCACTGTAATGGCTGGGGGTATCCATGGACTTTGGCGATGCTCCATGCCCGTGTAATATTTATACGAAATATAGTTGTTAAAGAAATTTTCGAATTAATCGATGAATATGAGGTTACTCATTTTGGAGGTGCTCCTATCGTGTTAAATATGATAGCAAATGCCCCTGCAGATGATCAAAAAGCATTGAAAAGTAAGGTTTATGTTATGACTGCTGGTGCACCGCCTCCTAGTTCAATTCTTCAGAAAATGGAGTCATTAGGCTTTGAGGTTATGCATGTATATGGACTGACTGAAACTTACGGTCATGTTGTTCATTGTGCATGGAATAAGGACTGGGATAATCTAGCAGATGAAAAGCGATCTGAGCTAAAAGCCTATCAAGGAGTTCGCTACCCACACACAGAAATGGTATCGGTGATGAACCCAGAAACACTCGAACCTGTCCCATCCGATGGAGAAACTATGGGGGAGATTATGATCCGAGGAAATACTGTCATGATGGGATACTACAAAAATGAAGAAGCCACTAAAGAGTCTATGAAAAGTGGATGGTTTCATTCAGGCGACTTAGCAGTAATGCACCCTAATGGGTATATTCAAGTTAAAGATCGATCAAAAGATATCATTATTAGTGGTGGTGAAAATATATCATCTGTAGAGATTGAAAATATTATTACAAAGCACCCTGCAGTATCATTAGCAGCAGTTGTTGCTAGACCTGATGAAAAATGGGGTGAGACACCCTGTGCTTTTATAGAGTTAGTTGAAGGTCAAACAGTAGAAAAAGATGAGCTAAAGAAATTTTGCAGAGAGCACTTAGCTGGTTTTAAAATGCCTAAAACTTTTGTATTTCAGGTCCTACCAAAAACATCAACTGGAAAAATTCAAAAGTACGAGCTAAGAGAAACAGTGAAAAATCTTTAATTTAATTTTTTATTTTTATCTTCAGTATTTATCACTTTAATAGCTTTTAGTTTTTTATAACACATGTAACAGACAAGATTATGATGACTTTTAATTAAATTTTGAACTTTCTTAGGTGCTGTTCGAATTTCAGATTCAATATATACACTGTCCATGACTGATAACTCTCCCTCGCAATATTTGCATTTCTCAGCCATGACTAATATTTTAAATTTTTCTTAATTTTGTTCCAATACTGAAAAAAAATCTTTTTGCTGGATGAAGATAATTCTCTTGTAACAAGAAGTAATCGGGTAACTGCTCTAAATCAAATTTTTCACCTAATTTTTGAAATAAATTTTGGTAAATAGGTCTAAAAGTAGATTTTGTAATAATTTTGGATATGGCGTTTTGGTCATGAATTTCTTGCAATACCTCATATGTATTACCTCTATAGATTTCAGCCCCTGCCTCTTTGGCTAAAAAGTATCTATTTTCAATGATTTTGTCACTAAGCTCATAGCCTTCAGTTAAAGTATCATCAAAGATGTAAACGGGATTACCCTCAATACCGGTTGGCACTCTAATGAATTCGTCGTATAAATAAATTAAGTTCATAAATTGGGAAAGAGCCTCGAGCTAATTTCTTCATAGCTGCCATCTATTTCTCTATTCTTCTCAGGTATAATATCTATGCTTTTGTGACAGTATTTGTGAACATTTTCTAAATTAAATATATAAGGTTTTCCTGCAAAGGTACTCGCGATCCACTGCCATGAGAAGTTATTACTTGCAATATCTCCATCCAGTAAATGACTCATAAAAAACTTTGCTCCAGTTTGCCACTTCACTCTTCTAAAATGAATAATGTAAGAAGCCAAATACATACGTGCATGGTTATGAAGGTACCCAGTGCTAGTGAGTTGATCGATGAAAATATTAATAATCTGTGTTGGGGTTGTTGCTGACATAACATCCTCAGGCAAGTTATCTTGATATTCTTGAGCTTGAAATCCAGTTTTATATTCTTCTACATCTTTCCATAGTTGATCAGGATGATGGTAGGCATAGCTTCTCCAAAAATCTCTCCATGCTAATTCTTGAATAAACTTTTCACTCTCAACAAAATTATATTTGTCTCGAATATATTGATAGAGCTCTTTGTTAGTGATGATTCCATATTTTATATGGGCTGATAATCTAGAAATTTGTCCATTCAAAAAGTTTCTTGTTTTTGCATAGAGAGCAGGATTAAAATAATTGAATTTTTCCAGTGCATCATTTCTTGATAACATGGAGCTATTCGAATTTCTCGATATTGGTATTAGATCTTGAACACTTGAGATTTTCACTTTTAATTATACATTAAATCTGTGCTAATAGATTGTTTGTAAATCGAAGGTGATTTTGGTTTCAGGGGGGAGCTGAGAGATTCTTGAAATATCCACTTCATTTAAAATTGCAATTTTTGGATACCCGCCAGTACAAGGAATGTCCCGCATTAATACAATGGGTTGCCCATCACTTGGCACTTGAATAGACCCAGGTAATATTCCTTCAGACAAAATATCATGAGACTTAGAGCTAATGAGACTCTCACCTTTGAGTCTGATACCCATTCGATCACTTTGATTAGTTATTGTAAAAACGCCGCTAACAAAAGATTGTAGTGTATTGTCTGAGAAATATTGAAGTTGAGGACCGGGATAAACTTTGAAATTGGTTACCTTCTCTAAATCAGGTTCTGGTATAGAGATAAGATCCCAAGAGCTTACATCTTTGCTAATGTGAAATATATCTTCATCATTTAAAGGTCGATTAATCGAACCTATTCCTGCTTTTGTGTCAGTAGAGTAGCTATTAAGACAAGGCTCTAACCCAAGTCCATGCTCAAAAGCTATGTATCCATATACTGAGTCTATTGTATTGTGAATAATCAATTCATCGCCCTCAAATAAATTAATACTTTTATAGGGCTGGCACTCAAGCTGGCTGTTGTTATTTTTCTGAATACTCATATTACAATTACCACCAACACAAATCTTAACAGATCCTTCTTTTACTTTTATTGAAGGCCCCACATAAGCAAATTCTAGAAATTGATTTTGATGATTGGGTATAATTTTTTGTAGCTCTGTAATAATTCTTTGGTCCATTGCTCCACTTGGTGAAACTCCTAAGTGCTGATATTGAAATCTTCCAAAGTCTTGAATCGTTGAATGAGTTCCTGCACG
>CACIPV010000008.1 GCA_902588615.1 uncultured Alphaproteobacteria bacterium
GAGGGAGGATTCACACCTCGGCTGCAACTGTTGCTGTTTTGCCAGAGGCTGAGGACGTTGACTTAGAAATAAAAGATACTGATTTAAGAATAGACGTTTATAGATCAGGAGGGGCGGGAGGCCAATCGGTAAATACAACAGATAGCGCTGTAAGAATTACACATTTACCTACAAACATAGTAGTAACTCAACAAGACGAAAGATCTCAACATAAAAATAAAGCTAAAGCATTAAAAATTCTACGATCTAGATTATATGAAGTTGAAAGAATTAAGAAACAAGAAGAGGTTTCATCCAATAGAAAAAATCAAGTTGGTTCAGGAGATAGATCAGAAAGAATTAGAACATATAATTTCCCACAAGGCAGAGTATCAGATCATAGAATTAACTTAACGCTCTATAAATTAGACCAGTTTTTAACTGGCGAGGCATTAGATGAAATGATATCAGCTTTGTCAGCCAGTGAACAAGCAGAAAAATTAACCCAACTTAATGCTAAGTAAAAACTATTTAAATAAATTAGATATAAAAAAAATATTACTTGAAAATTTAAACTCAATTACTGGACCTCAAGCTGAACAAGAGTCCCAAATAATGATCTCATATTCTTCATCTAAAAGTGAAAATAATTTAGATATTAATAATAGTGAAGTCGATCAAAAATTAATTAATAAGATCCTAAATGAAAGAGTAAAAGGAAAGCCATTAGCAAAAATAATCAACGAAAAAGGTTTTTGGAAAAAAATTTTCTATACAGATGATTACACTTTAGATCCAAGAGCTGACTCAGAAATATTAGTTGAACAATTTTTAATTGATTTTAAAAAAAATAAAAATCAAAAACATTTGAAGTTGCTTGATTTGTGTTGTGGGACCGGGTGCCTAGGTATTTCTATTATAGATGAACTTGATAATGGATTTTGTGATTTTATTGATGTTTCTAAACAGGCTCTCATTGCTTGTAAAAAAAATATAATAAAATTTAAACAACAACAAAAAACAACAGTGTTTCAGTCAAATTTATTTGAAAATTATCCAATTAATAGACTAAAATATATTGATTTTATTGTTTGTAACCCACCGTATATACCAACAAGAAATTATTTAAATCTAAATCAAGAGACTCAACATGATCCAAGAATTTCACTTGATGGTGGAAAATTAGGTATGGATTATTATGTTAAAATTATTAATTTTTTAATTAGTGTAAAATTTAAAGGGATCGTTTATTTCGAAATTGATCCAATTATTACCAAAAACATGTATAAATTATTGTTAGAAAAAAGTGTGAAAATAGTTTATAAAAAGACAGATTATCTTAATTTAGATAGACTGATAAAGTTAAAATTCCCTGGATAACAAATAATGGGCTTCTTTAGAGATAATTGAAAAAAATTTATGAAAAATTTTGTTAAAAGAAAGACTTACGGCGGTCAAAGAAAAATGAACTCATCTAGATCTGGTGTTGCTGACTCTCCTTATCTTCAATCTAATGGAAATTCTAACGGTTTTAAAAGAAATGGAAAAAACCCAAAAGGTCAATATAACGACTATCTTATCAAAGCAAAAGATGCTAAAGGCCAGGGTGATGATGTATTAGAGCAGTTTTACCTTCAACATGCTGAACATTATCTTAGACAATCAGATAATACAAATAGAGGTTTTGTTGCAAGAAAAGTTATAAGTAAAGACAAAACTGAAAATAATGACAGCGATTTGGATAAAGATAATAAATCAGAACGTAACCCAACTTCCGATTTTGACGATCTAGCTAGTCAGTTAGCTTAATTTATTTTATTTTTATAAATTTTAACTTTCTCTTCTATTTTAGAAACCAATATTTGAAATTCATTTAATTGTTGTTCATTAAGCTTTCTTCCTGAAGGCAGTTTAAGTGTTGCTGGATTTATTTGTTTTCCATTAACAATAATTTCATAATGTAAATGAGGTCCAGTTGATTTTCCTGTTGAACCTACATAACCAATAACATCACCCTGTTTAACTCTTACACCACTTGATATTCCTTTTTTATAACCATTAAGATGCGCGTAAGCTGTTTTATAAGTGCTATCGTGACGAATTCTAATATATTTTCCATATCCCCCATTTCTTCCTATGTACTCTACAACGCCATTTCCGGCAGCAAAAATTGGAGTTCCTGTTGGAGCAGCAAAATCTACTCCTTTGTGCATTTTATTATAACCTGAGATAGGATGTTTTCTCATACCATAGCTGGAACTGAGCCTTGCACCATTAATTGGAGTTTTCATTAAGCTTTTTGTCATTCCTTTACCTTTCTCGTCAAAATATTCGCTGAATTCTCCGTTGTCATAAAGATAGTAAATTAATGGGGTCCCTCTTGATGATAGCATTAGGTATTTTGGATCTTCGATTTGAATTGTCTTACCGTCATTATTTACCTTTTTGACAAATAGCATTTCAAAATTATCACCTTCATAAATATCTCTCTGAAAATCAACATCAAAACTGTAAATCCTGATAATTTCATTAATTACTATTTCAGATAATCCTTGATCTTTCATAGCTTTATATAAACTTGTTTTTATTTCTCCAGTTACAAAAATTTCTTCAGAATTTAGAGGAATTTCATTAATTTCATAAATAAAATTATCATTTAGGTAAGATATGATTAATTTTTTAGTGTCAGAATATTTATAAATTAGGTCAAAAGTATTTAAACCCTCAGCATCATATTCGCTGAATATTTTTACAGTGTCCCCTATATATAATTTAGAAAAATCATAATATTCTTTTCCGTTGAGTATTACTAAGTCTATATCTCTACCTTTTAGGCCTCCTTTTTTTAAAACTTTTGCAAAATTATCTCCCTTTGAAACTATGATTTCATCAAAATTATTTTTTAATTTCTCATCTATCTTATTTTCAATAGGTAAAGAGTCTTCTGGTGTTTTTATATTAACTTTCTCTTCTTTATTGGTTAAGTCTTTATCAAAAATATTTGATAAATTATCAAGTGTTATATTTTCAAAATAATTTTTTGATTTTTCTTCATCAAATATTGGCTCGTCTAAACTCTCAATACTTATAACATCATAATATTTTTGAAATTTTTTTTTATCAAAATAGTTAATATTTACATCATCATAAATATAAGCATATTCATTGTTTATTTTTACGAAATCAGAATAACTTATATAAAAGCAAAAAAAGCTGATTAAAAACAATAAAGTTGTTAGTGATGCCTTTATTGTAAAACTATTTGTCCTTGCCATTTATTTCTTTATAAAGAAGTAAAATTAATCGATTGTTATCATAATGGAAAAATCTAAAAAAATACTAGTAAATATATTTCAAGAAACTAGTAAAATTTTTTGGATTTTATTCAAAGTTATTTTACCCGTTGTCATAATTATTAGAATCCTCGAGCTTATCGGGGCAATCCCTTTTTTAGCTAAATTCCTAGAGCCATTAACAAGTTTTATTGGTATAGATGGTTCATTAGGACTAGTCTGGATGGCTGCTATATTAGTGAATATATACGCAGGCTTGGCTGCTTTTGCATCCCTTCAAGCAATATTCGATTACACAATAGCTGAAACTACAATTTTAGGATTAATTATACTTATAGCACATAGTTTACCAATTGAAGTAGCTATTGCACAAAAATCAAGAATTTCATGGGTATTTAATTTAACTTTTAGATTCGTAAATGCTGTAATTGCAGGAAAAATATTAAATTTAATTTTTACTAATTATAATTTATTTAATGAACCTAATAATTCAATCTTACAAGTCCCAATTAAAGATGTTTCAAATTTAGAGTGGGCTATTTCACAACTTCAAAATTTTTTCCTAATTTTCTTAATAATATTTTTTATTATATCGACAATTAATATACTCAAAGCAATTGGCATTTGGAAATTTATAATTAATATTTTGAAAATTCCTTTGTCCTATTTGGGAATGTCAGAGAAAGTAGCTAATATAATTTTAATAGGCTTAACATTAGGAATTTCGTTTGGAGGGGGTTTTTTAATAGAAGAGTCTAGAAAAAATAATATATCGAAAAAAGATATTTTACTGTCTTTGTCTTTTTTAAGCTTATGTCATAGCATAATTGAAGATACAATATTAATTTTGTTATTAGGTAGTCATATTTCTGGTATTTTATTTTTTAGATTTATTTATACCATTATTATAATTCTTATTATGAAAGTTTTATTAGAAACAAAAATGCAAAAATTTATATTGAGTAAAATTACAGATGAATAATTATATTCAATTTCCTCGTTACTCAATTTATCTAATACCCAATAAATTATTTATTGATCAAGTTGAGAAATTACTTTTAAAAAATAATGCAAAATATGATAACATTGAAATATCTCAGTATGGCCTTCATTATACTGTCAAAGCTCCTTTTTATTTAAGTCATCTTTATAATGAAGAGGAACTTATTAATTCATTTCAAGAATACTTTTTATCTAATCAGAATAAATCTTATAAAGAAGTATTTAATGTTTTAGGCTTAAAGAAAATTAAAAATGTTTTTGCTCTAGAAATGAATTCTAATGAAAAATTTAATTTTCTTTGCAATGATATAATGAGGTATTTTGATTTATATAGAAAAACCCTCAATCAACAAGAAGTTCAAAAAGATATTAAGCGTTTCAGTAATTTAACTTCTTTAGAGATGGAATATTATTTAATATGGGGATATCCTTATTTATTTGAGTTCAACAATCACCATATCTCAGTATCAGATATCAAAAAAGAGATAATATTTGATAACTCAATCAAATCTTTGAATTACTCTAATATCAGCTTAATGAGACAAGATAGCTTAAATAGTAAATTTATCTCTATATGTAAAAGCGATTAGTCTTAATGCTAAAATTATTTACACTACAGTAATAGTTAAATAATATATTTTGCTCATGGGAATTTACGTTAAAAAAAAGAAATTTAATATTTTAAATTTTTTTTTGATTTTTTTATTTTTAATTATAGTTCTTACAACTTTATATTTTTTTAACATTTTTTCAGAAAAAAAGATTTTTGATTTACCAAATATTGAAAATACACAGTTTGAAGAAGGGTCAAATCAAATTATCGAACCAGATTTAGGCTCTTATTTAAAAAAAGAAGAAGTAAATTTTGATGAGTATTTTACCAAAAAGGAATTTGATCAAAATATAAAAAAATTTATAGAGGAAAATCCAGATTATATCTTAAGTGTTCTTAGAGAATATCAATTAGAGCAGAATAAATTAGAACAAGAAAAAACTAATCAAAAAAATATCTCAAGTATAAAAAATTTAAATCTTGCATATCATCCTATGTACTTGGGCGATTCAAATTCCGCAAAAGTTATTTATGAATTTGTTGATTATAATTGTGGTTATTGTCAAAAATTTCATCAAGAATTAATAAATGTAATGAAAGATAATTCATTAAAACTTGTTATTATACAGATGCCAATTTTAGGGAATTTTTCAGAAGAATTGACTAAGTTGGCATTAGCTTCCTCTTTGCAAGGTCAATTTAAGGTTGTCCATAATTATTTATATTCTACTGAGAGAAAATCAAAAATGGAGGATATTTTGGCCGACTTATTTCTAAGGGGTGTTGATCTTGACATACTAAAGAATGATTTAGACTCGCAAGAGGTATCAGACTTTCTATCTATTCATAGAAGTTACGCTGATGAATTTAAATTTACTGGAACACCTGCAACTATAATTGGAAATCAAATAATTCCAGGCTTTATCGATGCAGATAAAATTACTGAGATTTTGGAAAAAGAATTTTCCTGAGCTCAATGAAAATCAGTAATTTTTCAAAGATTTCTTCAAATATTTTTGGATCTCGTGTAACCGGATTTATTAGAGACATACTTTTTGCAAATTATTTAGGTGCCAATTTGATGTCAGATGCATTCCTTTTTGCTTACAGATTACCAAATTTATTTAGAAGAATTTTTGCTGAGGGTTCAATGAATAGTGTATTTATTCCTTTGTATGTAAATCAAAAAAAAATGAATTCAAAATCAGCAAATGATTTTATATGGATAGTTTTCAACTTTTTTTTTATAATTACTTTATTTTTATCTTTTTTAATATTTTTCTTTACTGAGCAAGTCATATCAATTTTAGCCCCAGGATTTTTATTAAATAAAAGTCAATTTTTACTAGCAAATCAGTTACTGATTATAACTTTTCCTTTTTTGATATTTGTGACTCTATCATCAGTGTTGAGTTCAGTTTTGAACGTGAGAGGAAAATTTTTTTTACCTTCCTTCTTATCAGTAATTCTAAATATTTTTATGATTGTAACTTTGGTGTCATTCAAGTCTAACTCTCATTTTGCACTCGCTTGGTCAATGATAATAGCTGGTTTCACTCAATTGATCCTTTTATTTATCAATTTAGGCACAATAAAAATATTTTGGGGTATCGGTTTAAAGAGTATAAAAGTCTTGTCTAAAGAGCTTAAAAAATTCTTTGGAAGATTTCTGTATTCTTTACTGGGTTCAGGTATTATTCAATTAAATATTTTTATCTCAATGTTATTTGCATCTTTAGTAGGCGGGGGAGCTATAAGCCAAATTTACTACGCTGATAGAATTATCGACTTACCATTTGCTCTTATTGCAGTTGCTATGTCTTTTACACTTTTGCCATACTTGAGCAAAAATATTTCAGATGAGACTAAAAATTCTAAAGCTTTCAACGAAACAGTAATATTTTGCTTTCTTTTTGCTATCCCAAGCGCATTTGGTATTTTTATTCTGAGTGAAGATATTATAAGAGCATTATTTGGTAGGGGTGAATTTAATAATAATGATGTGTTAACTACATCTAAGATTTTAATAGTCTACTCTTTTTCATTGCCAGGATATATGCTCGCTCGAATTTTTAATCAAGTTTTTTACTCTTATGAAAAAGTTGAGTACCCTGTTAAAGCAGCTGTCCCAACATTTATATGTAATTTTATTTTATGTTTTCTTCTTTATAGGCCTTTGGGTGTCTTGGGTTTAGCTATATCAGGTGCTGTGAGTATATGGCTAAATTTATTTGTTCAAATTTTTTACTTAAGAAAAAATTTTAGAAGTTTTTATGAAAAATTATTAATTTTTGATTTTAAGAAACTATTAAAGATATTATTTAGTGCAACTATCATGGTGATTTCAATATTAATATTTACAAAAATTTTGGATTTGAACATTTATTTAGATTTATTCATTCAAATAATCATTGGCTTGATAGTATATTTTTTGATTTTAAATTGGCTTAAATTAAATGAAATAAAACTAGTATTTCAATTAAATAAATTTAATTAGGAATTTTATTTACTAATTTTTAATTTAATTTAAAAGTATTTATCCCTATTTTTATGGGCGTGTAGCTCAGTTGGTTAGAGTACTTGCTCGACACGCAAGGGGTCACAGGTTCGAATCCTGTCACGCCCACCATTTACTTTTAAACTTGATGATATATGATTAATTTGAATGAAAAAGTTTTTACTGAGCTTAATAATTTTTGTGCTTTCATCAAACATAACCATAAGTGCAAATAGTTACTCTATCTTTGGAGGCACCTATGATTACGATGATGACAATACAACGAATTTATTTGGTCTAAATTATCATATATCTAATAGTGAAATAGACCTGATTAACATTTTAACCATTAACCCAGTTATTGGTGGTTTTATTACAGCTGAAAGCGCATCTATGTTTTATGGCGGGTTTGAAACAAATATTGGAGCAGAGTCAATTTATTTGAACCTCTCTTCATCAGCTGGTATTTACAGTAATGGGGATGGTAAAGACTTAGGAAATGCTCTCCAATTTAAATCTGAAGTGAATTTATTTTATAGCATATCTAAAGATTCTAGATTTGGTATAGGATCTCATCACATTTCTAATGCAGGTTTAAATTCTGTAAATCCAGGCACAAATAATTATTACTTGATTTACAATAGAAATTTCTAAAAATTTAATAATTATCCAATTGTTAATTTGCAAAATTCGTTTATTTTTAGCTTAATGACCAAAAATTTTTTAGCTTATTTACTGTTCTCAATCTTAATTGTAATAATTCTTGTAATTGGATATGAGGAAATTAGATATTATTTCGACGCCAATCCTTACATAAATGGAATAATTCTTCTTACACTCATAATTGGTTTTCTTCTGTACTCTTTTAAGATATTCACTTTAAGCTCAGAGTTTAGATTCATGAATTCTGTTGCATTTGGAAAATTAAAACTAAACGACTCATCTTTAAACAACTATCCAATTACCAAATCTATTGCAAATAATCTTGGTATAACAACCACTAACAAAAGTATAACTAAAACACTTGATGAGATACTAGATGATCTTTTATCCACAGTTGAAAGTGGTAGTGACATATCAAAATATCTTATCAACCTAGCTATTTTTCTGGGGCTTATAGGAACTTTTTATGGATTACTTTTAACTATAGGCAGTGTTTCGAATGTTATTGATAGTTTGTCAATTGAAGAACAAGATTTTGGGGCATTTTTTAACAATTTAAAAGATGGACTAAAGTCACCTTTATCTGGTATGACAATAGCCTTTAGCTCATCGTTGTTTGGTTTGGTAACTTCTTTGATTTTAGGACTTTATGAAATAATCACTAGAGGCATTAAGCAGAATTATTATGAATTTTGTGAAAATCAAATTCGACTTTTTTATAGATCTAGTCCTAATACAAATAAATTTAATCAGAATTCCGATAGCACCAACTTCTCTCAAAATATTGTTTCTAAGCTTGATGATTTGGTTAATGGTATGAAAAATTCAAATAACGATTTAAGGCAAGAAGTTATTACAGAACTTAAGTCTGTAAGCAAGTCTATCAAAGACTTAGACAAAAAGTGAGCTATCTCTCTAAAACTCAAAGTTCAGATAATGGAAATATAATTTGGCCTGGATTTGTAGATGTATTGGCATCTACGTTGATGGTTATAATTTTTATAGTTTTACTATTCACAGTTGCTCAAGTTTATTTGGGAGATCTTGTAGTAGGAAAAAATGAACAAATACAAAGTTTGGAAAAAACAATTGTTATACAAGACGAAACTATTGTTGAACAAGATGTAACACTCACAGATAAAGAGATTGAATTAATTGATAGACAAAACCTTATAGAAAAACTTGATGAAGAGATATCTATTAAACAATCTCAAATTTTAGCTCAAGATACGATTATTCAAGACCAAGCACTTGATATAGATAAACTAAATACTATAATTGCTAAAATTACTGATGAATTATCTTTATCTTTAGCTGACAGAGAGACTCTTCAGCAAAATCTTTCTGACTTAAATAAACAACAAGAAATATTAAAATCAGATTTAATAAAACTTGGTGGAGAAAACAGTGAGTTAGTTGGACAGATTGGCGAGTCACAAAATAGAATCGAAAATCTTCTAGAATCATTAAGTTCCTCAGAAAATATAAATCAAGAATTACAAAACAAACTATCTACCCTAGAGGAGGAATCAGCAATACAATCAAGTGATTTAAATGAGGCTCTAAATTTGATATCTAATTTAGCCTTGGATATTGAGATACTTAGTAATGAAATTAATCTTTTAAATAATTTACTAGAGTCTAAAGAGGCTGAAATAGCTCAAAATGAGATAGAACTTGGAGAGTTAGGAGATAGGTTAAATAGAGTACTTACAAGTGAATTATTCAAATTACAAAAGTATAAATCAGAATTTTTTGGCAAGTTATCTGAAGCTTTAGCTGATAGAGACGATATCCAAATTAAAGGGGATAGATTTATTTTTCAATCTGAGATCTTATTCGACTCTGGAAGTGCAAATATTCAAGAAGAAGGTAGGATTGCACTATCTCTTATTACGAAAACAATTATAGAAGTTGCGGAGTCAATACCATCTGATTTAAAGTGGATTTTACAAATAGACGGTCACACTGATAAAATTCCTATTTCAACTTCTCAATTTCCATCAAATTGGGAGCTATCTCATGCTAGAGCGCTTGAGGTCGTAAAATTTCTTATTCAACAAGGTATCCCTGCTAACAAATTGTCAGCAAACGGTTATGGCGAATATCAACCTATAAATACAGGAGATACCAGAGAGGATCTTAAAGAAAATCGAAGAATTGAATTAAAAATTACTCAAAAGTAAATTTATTCAATCCACATTTTGATGATCTTATCTGGATCATCTACAAGACCATTTTTTATAGGATCGCCTTTTTTGATTGCATCAACAAACTCCATTCCTTCGATTACTTCGCCCCAAACAGTATATTGTCCGTCTAAATGTGGAGTATCACCGAAGCAAATAAAAAATTGACTATCAGCACTATTAGGATCTTGTGCACGTGCCATACTTAAAGTTCCTCTTTTATGTGGCATGTCATTAAATTCTGCTTCAATATTATTACCAGAACCACCTGTGCCAGCTCTTCTTAAATCATAGGTATCTGAATTTGAATTCCCAAACTGAACATCTCCTGTTTGGGCCATAAAACCATCTATTACTCTGTGAAAAACTACCCCATCGTAACTGCCTTTTGCAACTAGATCAGTAATTTGTTTAACATGCTTTGGTGCCTTATCTTCAAAGGTCTTTATTTTGACGATTCCGTCTTTAAGTTGTAAATTGATGACATCCTCCTTAGAATATAAATTGCTAGAAAATAGTATAAATGAAATTGAAATAATTAATTTAATCAAACTCATTTTATGAAATTAGCATAGTTTACTATCAATAAAATTTATTTATTTGATAAATCTGTCGCTATAGATGTTATTTTTTTTCTTAGCGAATTAAGGCCGTTAGATCTTGATTGACCTAGATGGGAAGAAAGGCCAATTTCTTCAAAAAAAGATAATGGGGTGTTTATTATTGTTTCAGGAGTTTCATCGTTATAAGCAAAATAAACTAAATAAAACAAACCTTTTACAATTACAGAGTCGCTTGAACCTAAAAGGTTGATTTTTCCATCATTGATTTTAGGCACCATCCATAGATTTGATGTACATCCTTGAACACGATATTCCTCAGTTTTATATTTATCCTCAAGATCAGGAAGTTTTTTTCCTAAATCTATCAGATATTGATATTTATCCTCCCAATTATCAAAAAATGAGAAATCTTCCTTAATTTTGTTGATTTTTTCATTAATTAACATAAATTTCAGCCTTATTGTTTATAACTAATACATTAAATTATGAAAATTAAAAGTTCTCTTAAAACAGCAAAAACCAGAGATAAGAATAATCAACTGGTTAGAAGAAAGGGTAGGTTATATGTAATCAATAAAACAAACCCAAGAATGAAAGCCAGACAAGGCTAAAGTTAATCTAGATACTTCTCAACTTCTAAAGCTGCCATACATCCCATACCAGCAGCGGTAACAGCCTGTCTATAAATCTTATCTTTAACATCTCCTGCAGCAAATACCCCTTCAATAGAGGTCTTTGTACTATCTGGATCTGTAATAATGTATCCACCCTCATCCATTTTTAGTTGACCTTTAAATAATTGTGTTGCTGGATCGTGACCTATCGCAATAAATACACCATCTATTTTGAGATTTGAAATTTTATTTTCTTGTTTATTTAACAAGTCTATTGACTCTAAATCATCATTTCCATTAAACTTAGTTACTTCACTATTCCAAATAAACTCTATTTTAGAATTTTGTTTTAATCGATCTTGTAATATTTTTTCAGCTCTAAGTTTATCTCTTCTGTGAACAAGATAAACTTTTGTTGCAAATTTAGTTAAAAATAATGCCTCCTCAGCTGCACTATTTCCACCACCAATAACAGCAACCTCTTTATCTTTAAAGAAAAAACCATCACAAGTTGCACATGCAGATAGCCCATGACCTTGAAATTTAGACTCATTTTCTAAACCGAGCCATCTCGCTTGTGCTCCTGTG
Organism: uncultured Alphaproteobacteria bacterium; assembly: GCA_902588615.1. Taxonomy (GTDB): domain Bacteria; phylum Pseudomonadota; class Alphaproteobacteria; order HIMB59; family HIMB59; genus HIMB59. The sequence continues at coordinate 11,942 of CACIPV010000008.1, forward strand.
CTAATTATCACAGTTTTGGTATTTAGAGTTGTGCCATTATCTAAATTTAATTTTTTAATTTTTTCGTTTAAAAAAACTTCTGTTACTTGTGAATTGATTATTTCAGTGCCAACATGTGCTGCTTGCTTTTGCATTTGTTCCATTAACCATGGTCCTTGAATAGGATCTTCGTACCCTGGATAGTTTTCAACATCAGTGGTTATGGTTAGTTGACCACCAGGCTGAAAACCACTAACTAAAATAGGCTTTAAATTAGCCCTAGCAGCGTATATTGCAGCAGTATATCCAGCAGGTCCTGAACCTATAATAATAACATTATTAATATCAGCCATCTATTGGCCAACTAGTGGGGAAGGTTACATAATTTATCTGCATGCATCTTCTTTCAATCTTGATTTCTTTTTTTTCAAGTCCGTGCCAAGTATTATTTCCAGAAGCAAAAAAATAACCAGTATTATGTTTATAGGGAACTGTCTTAACAAGTTTCATATCTGTGTCGTAAAAATCTGTTCCAAGATTTTCTGATTCATCGTAGGTATTAATAAATAACATCATAGTCATAAGTTTCTCTTTGATATCCAAATGAGGTTTTAGCCAAAAACCTTTACGATCTGATATGTATTCAATTCTAATAAAACTATTTGATAAATCTTTTTTTATTTTCTCTTGTATTGACTCAATGACATCCTTATCTCTTAAATCATCTATTAAACCCATACCATTTGACAAGTTTTTTGAATTATCACTTTCTAAAAAAACTCTAAGTTTACCATCTATCCCTTCTCCACCAGCATCAGCAGCTCTTGTACCATCAAAAGACCGAGGTGCATCAGATATATCTACATCATTAAGTTCTTTTATTAGTTCTTCTGTAAAAGGGGAGTCTAGCTCCCAATGGGGAAAAGGGTCTGAGAACATTTTACAACGATTTAATATTGATTCCTTAAGCATTAATAGAACTGAACCTTAAATTAGATTGTATCTTATTCAAGATCTTAGTTTTAAGATTTTTGTTGTACTCATCAATCGAGATTTCATAAGGTTTTAAATTTTGATTATAAAATTGTGCGAAATTAAGCTCAGTAATTTTATCAAAAAACTTAAGATATCTTTTTGGGCAAAATTTTTCTTCAAACTTAAATAAAAAAGTTCCAGCTTCAGAAGATATAGCTTCAGATATCATGGATATTGAGTCCCAAGTTACAACTTGTAAATTACCCTTAGATAGAAGCTCACCATACTTCCTTGGATTAAATAAATCATCGAAGGTAATAATATTTTCATTATCAATTTTTGATAATTCTTCTATCAGTGCTCTTGGTGTTCTTCGTGATGGTATGACATTGACTTTGAACTCATTACTTAAAAATTTTATTTCATTTAAAATTTTTTCTTGTGTTTGCTGATAAAACTTAAAATATTTGTTCGGTCCGCCAATAATAAAATTTATTGTATTTTTATTTCTAATATTTTTTTTGAATTTAATATTATGTATTGCTAATAAAGTTGAAATACAATTTTCATAATTTAAATTATCATGTTCCGGGCAAACAATAAGATCAAAAAACTTATGGTTGATTTTTGGGTTTTGTATGTGAATATTAAAAATTAAATCCTTATATTTTCTTTTTAAATAAACAGATGCTTTAACACTTTTTTTGCCACAACTGATAAGTATTGTATTTTCTTCAATCTTCAATGAAGATATATTCTCATAAGCAAATCTACTTGCAGGTATTAATTCTATAGGTAAGTATTTAAAAACAGATTTTATTTTTAAATCAAAATTTTTATAAGAATTAGATATTAAATTAGCTAATCCCTCTATTTGACTTCTCATACCAGCAGCTCCTTCGCTGATGGTAATTACTTTGTAGGTATTCAAATTCTATTATTTAAATCTTACTGACTTAATTTCGTATGAAGTTATACCTTTTGGGGTTGATACTTCTATGTAATCGCCCTTTTTCTTTCCAATTAAAGCTCTTGCTATTGGGCTTGTTACAGATATTTTTTTCTGTTCAATGTCAGCTTCCACTTCGCCAACTAACTGATACTTAGACTCTTTATCATTGTCTAAGTTTATAATTGAAACAGTTGCTCCAAATTTCACAACTGTTCCTGATAATTTTGATACATCTATTAATTCTGCTTGAGCAATAATACTCTCTATTTCTGCTACTCTACCTTCAATAAAGCTTTGTTTTTCTCTAGCTGCGTGATACTCAGCGTTTTCAGAAAGATCACCATTACTTCTGGCATCAGCTATAGCTTTAATAATAATTGGTCTTTCAACTGTTTTTAGATGCTTAAGTTCATCGAGGAGTTTTTTTTGCCCCTCTTCTGTCATTGGTATTTTTTCCATTTTTTTACTATTTTTATTAAGTTGTAGAAAATATTGAATTTTATGTACTATTACAAATGAATTTTTATACTAAAAAGAATGATGAATTTGTATAGGTTTTACGGAAATAGGCTTATTTTTCAATGTAATCAGCGATTTTATAAGTATTTCTGCACTTCTTAGATTAGTATAATAAGGAACATTTAGATCTACCGCTGTTCTTCTTATAGTAAAACTGTCAATTATTGCTTGTTTCTTTTCGGTGGTATTTATTATTAAATCAATTTTATTTTGCTTTATATATTCTACCACATGTGGTGATCCTTCAGCCACTTTATTAACCAAATTTGAAGAAATTCCCTCTTTCAACAAAAAGTCGTGAGTTCCTTTTGTTGTATATAAATTATAACCATTTTCTATAAAAGATTTAGCTATTTCAGATATACTTTGCTTATCTTCGTTTTTTACTGAAATGAATATATTTTTTAAATTATTAAGTTTCTGTCCTGCACCAATTTGACTTTTGAAATAAGCTAAATAAAAGTCCTCGTCTATACCCATAACCTCACCAGTACTTTTCATCTCTGGGCCAAGTATTACATCGGTATTTGGAAATTTATTGAATGGAAATACAGCCTCTTTGATTGCAAAATAAGGTAAATTACTGTTATCAAAATTTTGATGCTCTTCAGCTAAAGTTTTACCTACAATTAATTCAGCAGCAATTTTTATAAAAGGTATTCCTATTGCTTTAGCTAGAAAAGGTATGGTTCTACTGGCTCTTGGATTTGCTTCAAGTATAAAAATTTCATCATCTTTGATAGCATATTGGATATTCATTAAACCCAGAGTATTTAATTCACTTACTAGAGCTAAGCTAAATTTTTTTATATCTGATATAATCTTATCATTAAGAGAGAAAGGGGGTATGGAACATGCACTATCTCCTGAATGAATACCAGCCTCTTCAATATGTTCCATTATTCCAGCTATCATGGAGTTACCTTGATTATCCCTTAATACATCAACATCTACCTCTTTTGCATTTTGAAGAAACTCATCAATTAGAATCACATTATTTTCTAAAGCCCAATAATTTTGATCAATATATTCTTGAACATCATCTAAATTGGCCATTTTTTCCATCATTCTTCCCCCAAGGACATAGGAAGGCCTTAATAAAATTGGAAACTTTAGTTTGGAGGATTTAGCAACAAGTTCTTTTGTTCCTAGAGAGATATCACTCTTTGGTTGTTTTAAGCCCACCTTTTGAATTAATTTTTGAAATCTCTCTCTGTCTTCAGAGATATCTATCGCTTCAAAAGATGTTCCTAATATCTTATAGCCATATTCTTTGAGTTTATTAGCTATTCTTAAAGGTGTCTGTCCACCAAATTGGACAATAACACCCTCGACAAAACCTTTCTCATTTTCTTTATCAATTATATTTTTGACATATTCAAAGTCTAAAGGCTCAAAATATAGTTTATCTGAAGTATCATAATCAGTTGAAACTGTCTCAGGATTACAATTAATCATAATTGTTTCATAACCAAGTTTCTGAAAAGATTTTACTGCTTGCACACAGCAATAATCAAATTCTATACCTTGACCTATCCTATTAGGGCCGGAACCAAGAATTATGATCTTTTTCTTATTTTCTGGTCTAGACTCACAACTGAACTCATTTGTTTCTGAGGTGAATGATGAATAAAGATAAGCAGTAGAAGAGTCAAATTCATTTCCGCATGTATCGACTCTTTTAAATACTGTTTTTAAATTATTTTTTTTCTGAAGATCATAGATTTCATTTATATTAATTTTAGTTAAATTGCTTATGTGGTAATTTGAGAAACCAATTTTTTTGGCAGATATAAATAAATTTTTTTCTAAGCTATTACCTGCTTTTACAAGTTCTTGTTCAATATCGATTATTTCATTTATTTCTCTTAAAAAAAACAGATCAATATGTGTCAGTTCACATATTTCAGTTAAAGGTATTTTACGTCTTATAGCCTCTGCAACTATTAATAACCTATCAGGTCTTTGCTTTGTGAGTAAATTTTTTAAATTTTCATCTTTTAAATTTAATAATTCATGACTTATATTTAATCCAAAGTTATCTGACTCTATAGAGTAGAAAGCTTTTAGAAGAGACTCTTTGAAAGTTCTACCAATAGACATAATTTCACCAACAGATTTCATAGCAGTGTTTAATTCACTGGGAGTACCTTGGAATTTTTCAAAATTAAATTTGGGAATTTTGGTAACAATATAATCTATAACTGGTTCAAAACTAGCCGGAGTCACCTTGGTAATATCATTCTCTAATTCATCTAAAGTGTAACCAACTGCTAGTAGTGCTGCTATTTTGGCGATAGGGAAACCAGTTGCCTTAGAAGCTAATGCAGATGATCTACTTACTCGAGGATTCATTTCAATAATCAAAATCCTTCCATTTTCTGGATTTACTGCAAATTGAACATTTGATCCTCCAGTCTCTACGCCTATTTTCCTTAGAATGGCAATACTTTGATTTCTTAATTTTTGATATTCTTTATCAGTTAATGTAAGTGCTGGAGCTATAGTGATACTATCCCCTGTATGTACTCCCATTGGATCTAAATTTTCTATAGAGCAAACAATTATTGAGTTATCTAAATTATCTCTAACTACTTCAAATTCAAATTCTTTCCATCCAATTAACGACTCTTCAACAAGAGTTTTTGACACAGGGCTTAAATCGATAGCATTTTTGACTTTAGAGATAAATTCTTCTTTTTCATATACAATACCCCCACCAGTACCACCTAGAGTGTAAAAAGGTCTCAAAATTAAAGGGAAATTAACTTCATTAACTATTTTATTCAGGTCAGACTTATCATCAACAATTATGCTAAATGGAGTCTCGAGTCCGATTTCAGACATCGCTTCTGCAAATAATTTTCTATCTTCAGCTACATCTATAGACCTTGGACTAGCACCTAAGATTTTAATCGGACTATTTTTGAAATAATTTTCTTTATTTAATTCTCTAATTATATTGAGAGCTGTTTGACCTCCCATTGTTGGTAAAATTGCATCGGGTTTTTCTTTATCAATTATTTTTTTTACAATTTCTTTATCAATAGGCTCAATATAAGTTTTATCTGCGAATTCCGGGTCTGTCATTATAGTTGCTGGATTAGAGTTAATTAAAACAACTTCATAACCCTCTTTTTTAAGCGCCTTACATGCTTGACTGCCAGAGTAATCAAATTCACATGCTTGACCTATAATGATAGGACCAGAGCCAATAACCAATATTTTAGATATATCTTTTCTAGCCGGCATTCTTTTCCATTAAATTTATAAATTCATCAAAAAGATATCTACTGTCATGTGGTCCGGGGCTAGACTCAGGATGATATTGAACAGAGAATAAAGGTTGATCATTTGCCTTCATACCGTCAATAGTTTTATCAAATAATGATTTGTGTGTTATTTGAAGGTTAGTGGGAAAATTTTCATCTAAAACTACAAAACCGTGATTTTGAGATGTAATTTCAACTTTGTTTGTTTCCAAGTTTTTTACTGGGTGATTACCACCTCGATGGCCTTTTTCCATTCGAGCAGTGGAAGCATTAAATGCTAAGCTCAATATTTGATGACCGAGGCAAATACCAAAAGTCGGTATTTTTTTGTTTAGTAATTTATTTAATTCAGTTTTTATATTTTCATAGACTTTTTTAGGATCACCTGGACCATTACTTAAAAAAAAACCATCAAAATTTTTATTAATTATATCCTCAGCATTGAAATTCATATCAAATTCCTCTATTTCACAATTTCTAGAATACAAGTTTTTCTTAATATTGTCTTTTGCTCCAAAATTTAAAAAAGCTATTGAGTACTTTTTTTTACCTATTTCTTGTTTTTCTATGTTCAGTTCAGATGTAAAATCCTTGATTACATCATTCTCCTCTAGAGAGAGACTTTGATCTATTTGTTTACAAATTTGCTCTATTCCTTTGTTTTCAAAATATTCCTCAGAACATAGCATTATATTTTTTGGTCCAAAATTTCTTACAATTTTAGTTACGGCTCTTGTATCTAAATCAAAAAAAGCACAAGAATTTTGATTAATGATCCAATTTGTAAAATTTGTTTGTGCTCTCCAATTTGAACTTAATTCAAACAATTCATTACATATTAAACCAGATGCATGTATTTTCCATGACTCGTAATCTTCATTATTACATCCAACAATACCAATCAATGGAAAGGTAAAATTTATAAACTGAGATTTATATGAGGGATCAGTTAATATTTCCTGATACCCCGTCATACTAGTATTGAAGCAAATTTCTGCTATCTTAAATTGATCTTTTGACAGAAACTTACCTTTGAAAATATATTTTTTGTTATAAATTAAATAACCGTTTTGATAATTAAGCTTAGTTTTATTATCTAATACGGTCATATTAAATCATGTGTATTAGTATATTATATGAGAGGAATTTCAAATGAGTTTGGCAAAAAAAATTACTGATGACGTCAAAAGTGCTTTAAAAGGCGGAGATAAGAAAAAACTTTCAATAGCAAGGTATGTCTATTCTGAGTTAAAAAATTTTCTAATTAAAGAGAATCTAGATAGAGATGTGCTTAAATTATCTGATGAAAATATAATCAAAATTGTTAAGACCCAACTAAAACAAAAAAAAGAGTCTTTAGATTTCGCAATAAAAGCTAAGGATAAAGTTAGAATAGAGGACTTGGAATTTGATATCAATTACCTTAATGACTTTCTTCCGACAATGATGGATGAGAAAAATACAATTGATATCATATCAAATCACATAAAAGAAAATAATCTAGAAAATAAAGACTTTGGAAAAATAATGGGTTTTCTTAAACAAAACTATAATAATAAAATTGATATGAATTTAGCTTCAAAAATTATCAAAAATATTTTCAAAGAATGACAGATGATAATATTAAGGAAGTTATAAACAGAACCTCTATTGTTGAGATTATAAACTCTACTGTACCTCTAAAGAAAAAAGGCAGTAATTATTTTGGTTTAAGTCCTTTTAAAAAAGAAAAAACTCCTTCTTTTTCAGTAAATGAAGAAAAAAAAATATTCCATTGTTTTAGCACCGGTGAACATGGAAATGTAATTGATTTTTTAATAAAAGTTAAAGGATATAGCTTTAAGGATGCTCTGTATGAACTGGCAGATAAGGCTGGTATTGAAATAAGTTATAAATCATCAAAATTAAACAATATTATCTATGAAATTAATTCTTTAACAAAAGAATTATTTTATAAGAATTTATTCAATACAAAAAAACACTTAGATTATTTACTTAAAAAAAGAAATTTTAATATAGAAACTATTCATAAGTTTGAATTAGGATCATCAGTAAATTCATTTGAACTTCAAAAAAAACTCTTGAATAATTTTGAAGTCAATAACTTAGTAGCAGCAGGGGTTTTTAGTAGAACTAACAACACTAAATTATTTTTTTCTAATAGAATCATGGTTCCAATAGTTAATATGCAAAATAAAACCCTGGGATTTGGGGGAAGGGTAATTGATAATAGCTTACCAAAATATATTAATACAGCTGAAACAAAAATTTTTAAAAAAAAACAAATCTTATTCAATGAAAAAATACTTAATAAACAAAATAGTAAAAAAATAATAATAGTTGAAGGCTATTTTGATGTTATTAAATTAGAACAAAGTGGTTTTACAAACTGTCTGGCTCCTCTTGGCACATCAATAAATCATGAAAAATTAATTGAAATCACAAAGAAAGGATTTGAGATAATTGTATGTCTTGATGGAGATATAGCTGGAAGAAATGCCACTATAAGATTAATGAATAATTTACTTGCAGATAAAAATTTTGAGCTTGGAATAAAATTTGTACTTCTGCCTAAAAATTTTGATCCAGATCAATTAATTGAGTCAAATATGTCTGATAAATTAAATAAACTTATTGATCAACCATTATCAATCGAGGAGTTAATAGAAAAATATTTAGAAAAGTTTCGCAAAAGCAATGATGTTGATAGCCAGTTTAAAGGATCAAAAGTTTTAAAAAGTTTACTTAATAACGTATCCAACATTGATTTAAAAAAAATATTAACTAATCACTTTAATAAAATAAGTTTAAATCAGACAACATTAAAAAATAAGTCAAAGCATAATTATCAAAAATTAGAACTCAAATTTGATTTAAAGTCCAAATTTTCAGCGGCTCTAATTATATTTTATATTGAAAACCTTTCGGATAGGGAGAGAGTATTTGATTTGATAGCAACAGCTAAATTTGAGGGTAAATTTAGAGAAATTCGTGATTTGATAATTAAAAAAACTCTTTTCAAATCAACAACTATTGAAATTTATCAAGAATTAGACTCTAAGGGATTGAATTTTACAAAAAATTTACTATTTTCTAATGAAGTTCGAAGGCTGTGTAGATTTGCATCACCTAAATTTAATAAAGACCCTTATAATGAGATTGAAAAAACGATTAGTTTTATAAACAGTTAAAATGCCAAAAAAAAAAGCTATTATAAAAAAGACTAAAAAGAGAATTATAAAAAAAAAAGTTGATTTAGAAAAAAAGACAAAATCATCTAAAATAAACAAAAAATCAACTGTCAAACCAAATCCTCTTGAGATAATTTTTAAAGAAAATGAAAATCTACTAATTTCATTAATAACAAAAGAATTTGATAAAGAATTAGCTTTAAAGGCAAAAACTTATATTAAGTCTTACTCTAAGATTGAAGACTCTATTATTAATGTAAATGATTTCCTAAATTATATAGAAAATCTTGACGAGGATCTTTTTAAATTGTTTAAAGCTTACACCTCATCATCAGACCCTAACCCTTCATCTTCAAATGAAGAATCAGAGGAAGAGGAGAAGACAACTGGTGTTAAAAGTGATGACCCTGTCAGGATGTACCTCAAAGAAATGGGTAATGTTGAATTGTTGTCTAGAGAGGGTGAAATAGCGATTGCCAAAAGGATAGAGTCTGGTTTGGATAGAATGATGAATTCAATTCTTGAGTGTCCTGCATCAATAGACATTTTAAAAAAATGGATAGAACAAGTTAAAAAAAATGAAATTAATTTGAGAGAAATAGTAGACTTTGATGAATATTTTAATGAAGACAATGACCCTTATTCTAACTCAACTAAAAGAAAGGAAATTCAAAAAATAATTAATGATAAAAAGAAAGCTCTTTTAAAAGAAAAACAAAAGTTGATGAAAGACCAAGGTATTGATATTGATAAGGAAAAACTCCAAGAAACTACTAATGAAGAAGAAATTGAAAATGAAAGCTTTTCTATATCGATAATTGAGGAATTTTATAAGCCAGAAATCTTAAAAAAACTAGACAGAGTTTTAATCTTATCAGAAAATATAACCAGAATAAAAAAAAATAAAAATATAAAAAAAATTTCTGATTTAAAATCATTAAAAGAATTAAGAAAATATCAAGACGAAATATTAAATTATTTTAACGAAATTAAAATTAAGCCTTATAAATTAGAGGAGATAATAACGCATCTTTACTCGATTAATAAGGAGATTCAAACAAAAGAGGTTTCTTTATTAAATTTGGCTATTAGCAGTAAAATATCTAGGGATATTTTTTTAAAACACCACAGTCTAAAAGATACATATACCCTTTATCAGAAACATATGATTTCTAAGGATGACTCATTCAAACCTCTTTTTCAGAAAAAAAATGATAAATTAAAAATTATATATAAAGAAATTTTAAGTCTATCAAAAATAGCCAATCAAAACACTATTGAATTTAAAGATAAGGTTAGAGAAATCCAATCTGGTCAAAGAACTGCTAATCAGGCTAAAAAAGAAATGATTGAAGCTAATCTTAGATTGGTTATTTCTATTGCAAAAAAATATACCAATAGAGGTCTCCAGTTTTTAGACCTTATTCAAGAGGGCAATATAGGTCTGATGAAAGCAGTTGATAAATTTGAGTACAGAAGAGGTTATAAATTCTCTACCTATGCTACTTGGTGGATAAGACAGGCAATTACAAGATCTATAGCTGATCAAGCAAGAACTATTCGTATTCCAGTTCACATGATTGAAACAATAAATAAAATCGTGAGGTCAAGTAGACAGTTAATTCTTGAACTTGGAAGAGAGCCCACTCCAGAAGAATTATCTATCAGATTAAAAATGCCAATCGAAAAAGTAAGAAAAGTTTTAAAAATAGCAAAAGAACCAGTAAGTCTTGAAACACCAATTGGCGATGACGATGACAGCTTTCTTGGTGACTTTATCGAAGATAAAAATGCAGTTATCCCAGAAGATGCTGTAATGCAATTAAATCTCAGAGAAACTACAACAAAAATACTCTCAACTTTAACACCAAGGGAAGAAAGAGTTTTGAGAATGAGGTTTGGAATTGGTATGTCATCTGATCATACTTTAGAAGAGGTAGGTCAACAGTTTAGTGTTACCAGAGAAAGAATTAGACAAATTGAAGCTAAAGCTCTAAGAAAACTCAAACATCCTATTAGATCGAAGAAGCTTAAATCTTTTATGGACTCCTAAAAAAAACTAAAATATAAAATCTTGTTTTTTTTTCATAAAATTATATTAGTAAGAATTCTAATCATGGGCCTGTAGTTCAGTTGGTTAGAACGCGGTGCTCATAACGCCGTTGTCGCAGGTTCGAGTCCTGCCGGGCCCACCATACCATATTGAATTACTTAATTTTTTGTATTTCTTTAATTAAAGCTTCTAAGCTTCCCCTATTTTTTCTTAATATTTTGTTAAACTCGGATTTTTTAGTAACAAAATAGGATGTATTCTCTACGATGATATCAATAATCTTAAAAGATGACCCTGTGTCTATTACTTTCCAATAAAGATTTACGGAAGTTTTTTTATCTATTATTTCTGATTTAATAATGAAAATATTGTCTTTTACATCTACATCTTTAAGTGTTATTGAACGAGAAGTACTAGAATTAGCTAATTTGTATATTGTTGTTATCAGATAATCCGTAAAAACATTTAAATATATTGTTAGCTCATTTTTTGAGCTCTCTTTAATAATACTCTCTCCAATAAGTCCATATGCAATTGATTTAACTGCAAAATTTTTATTAATAAAATATTTATATCTTTCATAATTTTCACTTTCAGTTCCTTCATTGTTATTAATTATCTCTAAAAACTGGTTTGACTCTTTTTCAAACCACTCTGATACTTCTGATGCCTGAATAGATGAAAATGAAAAAAATATACAAAATATAATTAGTAGCTTTTTCATCAAATCTAGTAAATATAGTTTGATAAACTATTCAATATAAATTTTTGGCACAGGTAAATTTTGTATATATTCCTCCTCAAGTTGTGCATTTCTATTCTGATAATAAATTGATTTAATCATTTCATATCTATCTGAAGAGGCATCTCTCACTTTATCAAGTTGTTCATCAATATCTATTCTTTCATTTAAACCGCCTCCTATTGCTACATATTCTCTATTTGGAACATTGTTTGATATTGGATCAACAAAATACTCTAAAACATCCCCACTAAAATCTCTTAAATTACTTGGGCCTATTATTGGTATTACTATATAGGGGCCACTTGATACACCTCCTTTGGCAAGAGTAATTCCAAAGTCAGTTTCATTTTTTTCCATTCCTACTCTTGAGGCTAGATCGAATGTACCTAAACTGGTTAAAGAGTTAATAGTAAATCGTCCAAGTGAATTAAAAGATTTATAGAATTCTCCTTGTAAGATAAAAGATATTGTTCTTATTGGTTCTTTTAAATTGCTAAAAAAATTTGATACACCTTTTTCAACCGGCTCTGGTGCTATGAATTTGTATGTTTTTACTATCGGCCTAATTGCAACGTCATCTATAAAAAAATTAAAATTTAAAACCGCTCTGTTTATAGGTTCTATAGGATCATAAATTTCATCGTAAGAAATTACAGATACAGAAGCATCCTCATTTGCATATGTATTTATATTATGTAAAAAAGTAACAGATATTAATAAAAGAAGTACTTTCAAATGTTTTTTCATTACTTAAAATCTTGAGTCATTATAATACAATCAATTTATGGATCTTAGTAAATTAAATAAAGAACAAAAAATTGCTGTTGAACACCAAAAAGGACCACTTTTGGTTCTTTCAGGAGCAGGAACAGGCAAAACAAGAGTTTTGACGTCTAGATTCGTCTATATTGTAAAAAATTTAAATGTTAGCTCTAATAAAATTATAGCCGTAACCTTTACAAATAAGGCTGCTAATGAAATTAAGGAAAGAGTTAATACTGAACTTCAAAGTAGTATTGATACCCCTTGGATAGGTACTTTTCATTCTATATTTGCAAAATTTCTCAGAAAGCATTCTACTTTAGTAAATTTAAAATCAAATTTTACGATATTAGACATAGAGGATCAAAAGAAACTTCTAAAACAAGTTTTAGATTATTGCAAGATTGATAATGATATCAATGAAGGTATATATCACAATGAAATTCAGAACTTAAAAGATAATAAAATTCTTTTTAATGAAAATAAAAACATAAGTAAATTTTCATCCATAGAAAGATTAGATGATATTTACTCTTATTATCAGCAAAGATTAATTGAAATAAACGCAGTAGATTTTGGTGATATTCTTTTACATAGCTATACTATACTTATCAACAATTTAGATTTAAGAAAATCATATCAAAATTTTATTGAACATATACTTATTGATGAATTCCAAGACACAAACTTAATCCAGTATGATTTAATAAAATTAGTTTTAAATTCAAATAAAAATTTATTTTGTGTTGGAGATGATGATCAGTCAATTTATGCATGGCGAGGTGCAAATATTGAGAACATTATAAATTTTCCAAAAGAATTTAACTCTCCTGTTGTTCGCTTAACAAAAAATTATCGTTCAAATAGCTCTATTTTAGAGGCAGCAGCTTGCATAATAAGTAATAATAAGAATAGATTAGGAAAAGATTTAGTAAGTTTTAATAAAAATATACCTGAGCAAAAAATAAGCTTAAACTCATTTTACTCTCAAGAAGAAGAGTCATTATGGATATCAGATGACATATCCAGGAAGTTTCAGGATAATAACAGCATTGGGGTTTTAGTTAGACTAACTGCCCAAATGAGAAGTATCGAGGATAAATTTATAAAATATGCCTTACCGTACGAGATTATAGGGGGGCCAAGATTCTTTGAGAGAAAAGAAATTAAAGATATTCTTGCATACTTAAAACTCGCAAATAGCTTTAAAGACGATCTATCATTTGAGAGAGTAATTAATTTGCCTAAAAGAGGAGTGGGCGATCAATCAGTAAAATTAATTATTGACAATGCAAGAGCAAAAAAAATTTCTTTTTTTGAGTCATTAGAGATTTTATCAAGAGAAAATAACTTACCTGGATCTTTGATGATAAAAACTAAACCATTCATTGATATTATAAAAAAAACATCCGATCTTATAAACAAAACAACGTTAGAGGATATAGGTATTTTTATAATTGAGGAGTCAGGATATTTAAAAATGTTAGAAAATGAAAAAAACAAATTGAAACAAGTAGAAAATGAATCAAGGATTGATAATTTAAAAGAATTTGTGAATGCCCTTTCAGAATTTGATAATTTGGACGAATTCCTAGAACATGTAGGTTTAGTTAATGAAAATCAAAAAAAAACACACACTAATTCTGTAAAATTAATGACATTACATGCTGCTAAAGGATTAGAATTTGATCATGTTTATTTACCAGGTTGGGAAGAAGGTATCTTTCCAAGCTCTCGAGCCTTAGAGCAAAATTCATCAAAATCTCTAGAGGAGGAAAGGCGACTTGCTTATGTAGGAATTACGAGGGCAAAGTTTGATTTAAATCTAAGTTATGCAACTTCAAGATATACATATGGAATGAATAATTATTCATTACCATCAAGATTTATAAATGAAATTTCAAAAATTGAAAAAAATACATCAAATATTTTGGAAGACAACTCTACATTTAATCAAATTAAAAAGACCACTTCTGATGATATACAATTAAGTCCTGGAAAAAAAAGAATGTTGGAATTTTTAAGAAAAAATACGAAATGAAATTTCATTTAATAAAAAAATATTTACAAGACAATAAGATAGATTTTTATCTTATTACAAATAATGATTTACATCTTAACGAAAGTCCAAATTTAGATTTAAAAGATATATATAAATTATTTAAATTTGATTGTACTAGGGGGTATATACTTTTCTTTATAAATAGATTTATCTTTTTTACTGACTCACGTTACACCCTAGCAGCTAAAAAATTTTTCAAAAATAGCTGTGAAATATTTGATATAAGTGAAACTACTTTTGTTGATTACCTAATTATGCAAAACAAAAGTTTATCAGGTGTTTTAGACTCAAAATTAATTTCAGTAAAAGAATATAAAGATATAAATTCAAAATTACAAAAAAATAAAATTAATTTGTACCAACAATCAAAAAACTTTTTTAGAAAAAATTATTATCCAAATTTTAAAATCTCCTATCCGATGAGTATGCCAAAATATTTAATCCCAAGGCCTTATATTGATAATTTAAAAAAGATCAGGTCTAATCTTAAAACTGAAGGTATTCTAATTTGGAATAATGCTCAGGTAGCTTATTTATTAAATCTTAGGTCGTTTGAGCTATGGAATTCAACTAAGCCTTTTGCAGGCTTATTTATTCCTAAAAAAAATATTAAACCTATTTTAATAACAAATAACCTAAATTTAAAAAAAGTTAATAAATTATATAATTTTAATATTTGCAGAGAAGTAAAATTTATAAAATTTCTTAAATCATCAAAATTCAAAAATATTGAAACATCTTATGAATTTTTAAATCTTCATATGTATATGCAATTATCTAAATTTTTGAATTTATTGGAAACTAAAATAAATATTTCTAAATATTTAGGTATTAAAACATCTAGAGAAATAAAAAATATTGAGACTTGTCACATTGAAGATGGCTTAGCAATTAATAAATTTATAATTGATTTAAAACAAAAAAAAATTAACCCTAAAAATGAATTTCAAGTATCTGAATGTTTACACAATAAAAGAAAAGAAGGTATTAATTTTTTCAGAAACTCTTTTGATTATATCAGTGCTTTTGACTCAAATGCTGCAATCGTTCATTATAAACCCCCTTCTAAAACATCTTATTCTTCAAAAAATAGAAAAATATTACTGTTTGACTCCGGTGCGCAGTATTTAGAAGGTACTACAGATGTCACAAGGGTGATCAAAATAGGAGAGAAAAATTATCCACGAATAAAAAATTCCTATACTTACTTACTAAAATCATTAATAAAATTAGAAAATAAAATATTTCCAACCAACATAAGATCATCTAAAGTTGATTTATTCATAAGAAATTACCTATCTAAATTTAAAATTTCTTATAGTCATGGGACTGGCCACGGTGTAGGAAATTTTGGTGATGTTCATGAAAAATACCCCATTATTTCACCTAAATCTGAGGATATCTTAACTAATAATAATTTATTTTCTATTGAACCAGGCCATTACGTCGAGGGTAAATTTGGTATCAGAATTGAAAACCTTTATGTTACTAAGATTATTAACAAAAACTTGAAATTAAAAAATATCACATTAGTTCCCTATGATTTAGATCTTATCAACTGGAGATTAATAACGAAATTTGAAAAAATGTGTATAAAGCAATATCATAAAAAAATTTACCAATCTCTTGAATCAAGATTAAATTATAATCAGAAAAATTACTTTATAAAAAATTTAATTAATAAGATTTAAAAATTCTTCCTCATTTAAAATATTAATTTTTAAATCTTTAGCTTTTTTTAATTTGGAACCAGATTTCTCTCCAAATACAAGTATATCTAAATTTTTTGATACATTCGAAGCAATTT
Organism: uncultured Alphaproteobacteria bacterium; assembly: GCA_902588615.1. Classification (GTDB taxonomy): domain Bacteria; phylum Pseudomonadota; class Alphaproteobacteria; order HIMB59; family HIMB59; genus HIMB59. The sequence goes on from CACIPV010000008.1 coordinate 28,259, forward strand.
TATATCCTTTTTTTTTGGCTAATTCTTTTGCACGATCTCTTGACATTTTTTGAAGAGTTCCTGTGAACAATATACTTTTATTAAGACTAGTTTTACTATCTTTATTTTCAATAATATCAATTATATCAAGTATCTTAAATGACTCCTCAATATTAGCTTTATTAGAAAAATAATTAACAAAAGAACTTATAGCTTTTTCTCCTAAACCATCAATGTTTTCAAGTACTTCTTTTAGTTTATTTGATTGTATGAAATTTTTAAATCTAGTTTTATTTTTAAAATGTAGAGATATAAGTTCAGAGTTATTTTCACCTAAATATCTTAGGCCAAGAGAAATTAAATACCTTGATAAAGAGGTTATTTTAGATTTATTTATTGACTCAATAAGATTGAAATAGGATTTTTCTCCAAATCCCTCCAATTTTATAATTTGATTTTTATGATTTTCCAATTTGTAAATATCTAATTTTCTGGAAATTAAATTAAGACTAATAAATTTTTCAATTAATTTTTCACCAAGACCATCAATATTCATTGCTCTCTTAGATACAAAGTGTTTCAAAGACTCTAATTTTTGGTATTTGCATTTATTTTTTTCTGCACTACATCTTTGCACTGCTTCATCTTTTATTTTAATTATTTTAGATCCACACAAACAATTTTTTGGTGTAATAAACTTTTTATTAGATTTTTTTCTTTTTTCTATATCTACTCTAGAAATATAAGGAATTACATCTCCAGCTCTCTTTACCCAAACAAAATCATTTATTCTTATATCTTTTCTAACAATTTCATCAAAATTATGAAGTGTTGCATTAGATACAATAACACCTCCAATATTAATTGCTTTAAGTCTAGCAACGGGTGTTATGGCTCCAGTCCTTCCAATTTGTAGTTCTATTTTTTTAACTTGTGTCAATGCTTCTTCAGAACTAAATTTAGCTGCTATAGCCCAACGGGGAAACTTGTTTGTGCTTCCTAACATCCTTTGCAAATCTAAATCACTAATCTTAATTACCATTCCATCAATATCAAAATTGATTGAGGACCTTTTTTTTTCAATGTCTGATATGTAATTATAAATATCTGTTAAATTATTGAATTTCTTAGCATAGTTTGTTTGATCAAAATCATTTTTTTTGCAAAAATTTAAAAATTCTTCAAAGTTTAAAAACTCATTTTCAAATGAAAATTTACCATATCCATGAGGTATAAATCTCAAAGGTCGATTTCTTGCAATTTCACTATTGATTTGGCGAAGAGAACCAGAGGCAGCATTTCTAGGGTTTGAAAATTGATTTTTTTTTTCAAATTGTTTGTTTAATTTTTCAAAATCATTTCTTAAAAAGAATACTTCACCCCTTATTTCTATGAGATCTGATTTACAATTATTTAAAATATTGGGTATACCTTTAATTCCCAATACATTTTCTGTAATTTCTTCTCCAACAATACCATCTCCTCTTGTAATAGCCTTAAATAATTTATTATTTTTATATATTAACGATAAAGATACCCCATCTATTTTACAATCAACATTAAATGCATAGTTTGAATTCTTTTGTTTTAAAAAATTACTAGCTTTATCAAAAAAATCCACAGAGTCACTTAGACTAAAACTATTTGATAAAGATAACATTGGTTCATAGTGGCTAAATTTTTTAAATTTTGATGAAGGAGAAGCACCTATACCTAAATTGTCAAAATCTTTTAATTCAGGATTATTTGATAACAAATATTCATATCTTTTCTTTAAATCATCATACATCGAGTCATCTATTGATGGATTTGAGTTGTAATATTCTTTATTATATTTCTTTAATTTATCTCTTAGTTTGATAAAGCTATTTTTTACATTCATTAAATTAATTTTGAAGTAAATCTGAAGCTACTTTTTTAGCAGTCTCGGTAATTTTAGCCCCACTTATTAAACTTGCTATTTCATAAACTCTTAACTCATCATTTAACTCAATTATTTGACTTGTCATCACATCATTTTTTATAACTTTCTCAATTTTCCAATGTTTATGTGCTTTTGAAGCAACTTGAGGTGAATGTGTTATGGCAATAACTTGATTTTTTTTAGATATAATATTTATTTTCTCAGAGATATTTGAAGCAATTTTGCCACTTAAGCCACTATCTACTTCATCAAAAATAAGTGTTAAATTTTCATCATTATTAGCTGTCAATGATTTAATTATGAGCAGTAATCGTGATAATTCGCCACCAGAAGCAACCTTTTTTATCGAGCTAAATTCAGAATTTTTATTGGTTCTAAATAGAACATCTAAATCATCAAGTCCTTGAGAATTATATTCATTTTCTTCTTTTTCTGAAAATTTAAATATTATTTCTCCTTGTTCAATATTTACGAATGGAAGTTGTTTATTAATATTTTCAGATATTTTTTTTGACTCCTTTTTTCTTGAATTAGATACTTTTAAAGCTTCCTCTTTATAATTATTAAGTGCATTAGTATATTTGTCAAATAGAGCCTTTTTCTCATTATCATAATTTTCAAGTGAGTTTATTTCATTTAATATTTTCTCTTTTATTGAATATAAATTTTCAGGATCTACTTCAAAGAATTTTGAAAGTTGTTGATATTGATATATTTTCTCATCAATTTCATCAAAATTAATCTCATCGTCATTTGTAGAGTTAAATCTATTTTCTAATTCATTTATCAATTCATTTATGTCTATGCTTAAAGAGGTAAATTTTTTAGAAATTTCACTATATTCCTTGTTTATTTCTTCTAACTTATTGAGATTTTTTTCAATTATATTCAGGTTATCATTTAAATTAAAATTAGATATCGATTTCTTGATTTCGTTCGAAATATCACTGAATCTTTTTAAATTTTTGTAAATATTTCTTTTGTTAATAAGTCTTTCGTATTCGTCTTTAGTTGGATTTAAAATGTTTATTTTCTTACTTTTTACTTTTAATAATTCAAGTTTTTCATTTATATCCTTCTCATTATTTAAATGGGCTTGATAGGTAACCTTTTTGTCCTTTAAATTTTCATATTTTATATGTAAATCATTTTTTTCAATACCACCTAATTTATCAATAAACTTTAGAAAATATTTATTATCAAATAGTTCTTGCTGTTCAAAATTTTCTTGAAACTCTATAACATTTTTTAATGCTCGTTTTATATATGAAAGTGGTTTTACTTCACCATTAATTAAAAGCTTAGATTTTTGACTCGAATTAATTTCTCTTTCTACAATCAAATAATCATCCTCCAAACTTAAGTTTAGATCATCTAGATTTTTCTTTATTAAACTATTAATTTCAAAAATAGCTTTTATAGAAGAAACTTCATTATCTTTTAAATTCAGATTTGTGTTATTTTTTCCGCCTAATACTAATTTAAGTCCTTCAATAATAATTGATTTTCCCGCTCCAGTTTCTCCTGTGAAAGCATTGAAGCCATTTATAAAGTTTATAGATATTTTTTTTATTAAAAGAAAATTTTTAATTTCCAACGAGGCCAACATAGTAATTATTCTATAGATTGAATTAATATATTATTGTAATTAACCTTATCATCTTTTCTAAATATTTTTATTGGATTGAATTTTTCAAACCAGTTTTTATTATTATTGATATCATCGAAACCTCTTATTAAATTAAAAGATTTTTTATACCATTCACTTTTTGGAAAATTATATGCTAAAATTGAAGCATAATTTTTTGCCAAATCGTATTCCTCTAGTGTGAAATATATTTTTGTCATTAAAAATAAGGTTTCCTCAATTGAAAGGCTAGAACTATGGTTAAGATAAATATCATTTAAATAAATAAGTGATCCATTTATATTATCCCTTTCAAGATAATATTTAGCATTACTTAACTTTTTTTCAGCTAAATTATTGTTTATGAGTCTAATTTTCAAAAGTATGTCAACCTCATACTTACTATTTGGGTATGCATTTAAAATAAAATTAAATTTTTCTAAAGCTTTATTTGTATCCTCTTGACTGTAATCAGATTTCTTCATTAACACATAGTAGGTCATAGCATCTAGATAGTTAGCATAAACAATATCTTTACTTCCAGGATAATAGTTTTTGAACATTTCAGCCAGTGCTCTTGTTTTCTCATAATCTTTCTGAATAAAATAAATATAAGCTGTTAATAACATACTTTTACTTGCATAAGTGCTGCTTGGATAAAGAACTTGAGTTTTATCAAGTTCAATTAATGCTAATTCAAGTTCATCATTGCTAATATAGTTATTGGCCAATTCAAATAATTCGTAATCCTTTAATTTATTATTTTCATAAAGACTTTGATCATTTTTGTATTCATCTTTATCATTAGATGAACAAGAAATAATTAACAAATATAATAATAAAAGAATCTTGCTATTCACAAATGAATTATAGCTTTAGAAAAAAAAATAAAATAGTTAAATATATTGTTATTCACTACACAGGTATGAAAAATCTCAAATTAGCCTATGAAAAATTAAGTAGTGCAAATTCAAATGTTAGTGTTCATTATTTGATTTCACGTAAAGGCAAAATATTTAATTTATTATGTCCCAAATATAAAGCTTGGCATGCTGGTAAATCTAAGTGGAAGAATGACTCTAACATAAATAATCTTTCCATTGGAATTGAACTTGAAAATAAAGGCCATGATTTTGGCTATACAAGTTTTTCTAAACAGCAATATATTTCGATAAAAAAATTAATTATTTTTCTAAAGTATAATTTTTACATTTTAGATAAAAATATAGTTAACCATTCAGATATATCTCCTAATAGGAAAAAAGATCCTGGTGAAAAATTTTTGATTAATAAAATTGGAATTAAAAGATTTAATTATAAAAAACAAATAAATAAAAAATATAAATATAAAGAAATGTTGAAACTTTATGGTTTTCATGAAGAATATATTAGGGATTATGAAAACTCATGTACTAAAGCAGTTAAAAGATCATTAAATTACAGAAAGATTTGTTCCACTAAATCAAAAAAATTTTTAAACGATTTTTCTGATTTATTATTTAGCTAATTTTATGTATTATAAAGTGGGTAGTGTGCAGTCGCTTTGTTTTACAAAGAGGAAAGTCTGAGCTCGCGTAGAAAGTGATAACGGATAACATCCGTCGAGGGCAACCTTAGGGAAAGTGCAACAGAAAAAAACCGCCGCATGGTAAGGGTGAAAAGGTGAGGTAAGAGCTCACCGGATATTTAATTAATATCGCAATATGCAAACCCTATCACGAGTAAGATCAAATAGAGGTTAAAGCTATTTCTACAGTTGGCCTGGGTTGATCGCTAGAATTAACTAGTAATAGTTAATCTAGATAAATGACTGCAATTTTATAATACAGAACTCAGCTTATAGCTACCCAACACTATTTACTATTAAATAAAAATCCCATATAATCCCATAAAATACCATGTTAATGTTTTTATCTTCATTTTATGGAATTATCGACTCCAAAAATAGGGTAGCAATTCCATCTTCTTTTAGATCAATTATTAAAAGTTCCAGAGAAAAAATATTTACTTTTAAGAGTTTAAAGTATGAATGTCTAGAAGTTCATTTATCCTCTAAGATAAATTCACTTATTAAAAGCTTTGATGAAAAGGATTTCTTTTCAAAAAAAAATGATCACTTTAAAACCGCAATACTTTCTGATCTAGAGGAAATAACAATCGATAAAGAAGGAAGATTTATAGTAAAAGAACAACTTAAAAAATTTTCAAAACTATCAAAAGAAATAATATTTATAGGTAAAGGTAATCATTTTGAAATTTGGGAAAAAAAATTAGGAGAGTCACATAAAAGAATTTCAAGAGCAAAATTTAAATGATTAATAATCAACATATTCCTATTATGACAAATGAGATTTTATCTCTTATTAACGGTTTAAAAAATCTATCTATTTTAGATTGTACTTTTGGTGGTGGCGGGCATTCTAAAAAATTTTTGGAAAATGGTCATAATGTTTTTGCTATTGATCAAGATAAAAATTCTTTAAAAATTGCTAAAAAATTAAAAAATGACTACCCTAATATTTTTTTTTACAAATCAAATTTTAAAAACATTGATTTATTAGACTTAAATATAAAAAAATTTGATCTTATCTTTCTTGATTTAGGCTTCTCATCTAATCAATTAGAAAGTGAAGAATATGGTTTATCATTTAAAATTAATTCAAATTTAAATATGAATTATTTAGGAGGTGGCTTAAACGCATACAAAATAATTAATTATTATGACAAAGATGCACTTCAAAGAGTATTTAAATTGTACGGTGAAATACATCAGGCTGAAAAATTAGCTAACTATATTGTCAACCAAAGATCTTTAAAAAAAATTAGTACTAATTTTGAACTTATAGAAGTATTGAGGGACAGCGAGGTTAATTTTAGATCAAAAAAAATACATTTTGCAACACAAGCATTTCAGGCTCTAAGGATTGAGGCGAATAATGAATTAGAAAATCTATTGATTTTTTTAGAAAAAGTTCACGATTTTTTAAAATTTAATTCTCATTTAGCAATAATTTCTTTTCATAGCTTGGAAGATAGAATAGTGAAGAACTACTTTAGAGAAAACAAAATTAAAAAAAATAAAAATCTAACAGATAATAAAAATTGGGGTTTTGAAATTCTTACAAAAAAACCAATGGTTGCATCTCAATTTGAGGTTTTAAACAATAATAGAGCCAGATCTGCAAAATTAAGAATAGGGAAATTTATAAATTGATTAATCACATAACTAAATTTTTTTTGTTGTTTATATTTATAATTATTTTTTTAAGTTTTAAAAATCAAATAAAGATTCTAGAAAATAAGCTTTCACTTTTAAAAATAAATTACTTCAAAGATCATCAAATATATATAAATAAAGAAATATTACTTTCAAAGCAAATAAATCAACTACAATTTAATGGATTAAATAATTACAATTTTATTGAAAATAAAAAAATAATTAAATTTGATAGGAATGAGTTTGATGGCTTTACAATAATAAAGGTCAATTATGTTCAATCTGAGTAATGAAACTGATTATAAATTATTATCTAAAACAAAAAATTATTACAATTTTTTTATCTTAATAGTAATATTTCTTTTCACTACTATTTTCATAAGATTAATATTTTTAAGTTTTGATAATAATAATACTTTAATTTCTAGTAAAATAGATACAAGCTTAAATGTATTACCTACTATTTATGATTCAAATAAAAATACTTTAGCGTACTCTGATTATAACTATTCTATTAAAAATATTAAAAATAAAGTTAAATATTTAAAAAGAAATGTATCTTTAAATCAAATTTTAGAATCTATTTATAAAGGTGATCCTTATATAAAATTTGAAAAAATACTTACAAGAAAATATCCACATAGTACCATCACAAATAACATGATAGGGCACACAAATATTGATCATAAAGGTGTATCGTTAATTGAAAAATTTTTAAGTCAAAATAACAATGATATTGACTTGTCTTTAGATATTCAGATTCAAAAGAAAATATTTGATACTTTGTTCAAAGATACTCAATATTTAAACCCAGATTACTCAATGAATGTTTTAGTTGACTTAAGTAGAGAAGAAATTGTGAGTAATGTATTTTTAGATAATAGAAATCTTAATGATAGATTTGATCAAACCTTGTTTCCTTTAAAGGATCTAAAATTTGATTTTGGATCAGTTTTTAAAACATTTACTGTTTATTCTGCATTTAAAAACGAGAAAATTGATACAAATGAATATTTTGATGTAGACCAACCTGTATATATTGGGAGTAAAATCATAAATGACTTTCCAAGAAATAGCGAAATACCTATGCAAGTAGGAGATATTTTAAAAAAATCTTCGAATAGAGGGGCTATCTTAGTAAGAAGAAATTTAGACTGTGAAAGTGAATTTAAAGCTGATTTAGAACAGTTAGGTCTATTAAATATTGCCAAAGTTGGTTTTGGAATGAGTTCTGTTGAGCCAACAGTAAATAATTTTAGAGGAAGTTATTGTGATAACATTCCTTTTGGTTATGGATTATCAATTTCCCCAATACAACTTATTAATGCGTACGGAAAAATTATAACTGGTAGAAATGATTTTAATGCATCTCTTGAAAAACATAAAAAACAGAATGAGAATAAATATAATAAAGTATCGAATACTGTAAATAAACTTTTATTTTATGCGAACGAAACAAATAATGAGCTATACATAAACTTTTTAGTAGCTGGTAAAACTGGTACCGCAGATCAAGTGATATCAAATGATGAAAAAATTCAAAACGTTACATATGTAAGTTTTTTTCCGTACAATAATCCAAAATATTTAAATTTTACATTTATGCAAAATCCTAAAAAGTCATATGGTAAATATATGACTGCTGGAAATACAGTAAAGCCAACTTTTTATAATATATTGAAAGAGGTATATATTTATTTAGATCTATCTATTATTAATTCTAAAAGCAAAGATGTTTAATGAACCTAACTGAGTTAAAAAAAAATGGTTTTAAAATTGTTACAAATTGGCAGGAATGTTATAGAAAATCTATTTTTATATTTAATAGTAATAATTTTACAAGTTTTGTTAATTATAGAAATTTAGCTATAAAAAAAAAATTAAAGAAGATTTTATTAAATATTTTTTTTATAAAAATCAAAAAGATTTAGATAAAATAGCAAAAATTTTTTATAATTTAAATAATCTTAAAATTGTTTTTGTTACAGGAACCAATGGTAAAACATCTGTTGCATATGGTGCGAATAAATTATTTAATATTAATGGAATTAAGTCTTGTTATATCGGTACATTAGGTTTTTTTTATAATTCAAAAAAAATAAAAAAACTAAAAAATACAACACCGTCATATTTTGAAATACTTAACTTACTTCATATGGCAAATGAAGATAATGTTAAATTTGTTTTTATGGAGGTTTCTAGTATAGGGTACTGTGAGGGAAGAATTGGAAATTTAAAGTATAATTATTGTATTTTAACTAATTTAAAGTCCGATCATCTTGATTATCATAGAAATCTAAATAGCTATCATTTAGCTAAAATAAATCTTATAAAAAAACATAAATTAAAAAACTCTCTTTTATTTTTACAAGATGATAATTTAAAAATTAAATTCAAAAATTTTAAAGAAAGATCATTTTCCCAAGATATTTTTTTATCTAAAAACAAAATATCTATATTTAATAAAAAATTTAATAAATATTTAATTACCATAAACGATAAGTCATATGTGATTAATACATTTAATGAATATATGGTTAAAAATATTATGACAATATTGATGTTTTATAAAAAAATTTTTAAAAATTTTCCAAAAAAAATTAATAAATTACTATTTCCACCTGGTAGATCAGAGATTATATATAACAAAAAAAATAAAATCATAATAATAGATTATGCTCATTCAAAAGACGCTTATGAAAATTTGTTAAATAAATTGCCTTTAATAAACAAGAATATAATTATCATTTTTGGATGTGGGGGAGATAGGGATAAAATTAAAAGACCACAAATAGCTAAAGTTGTGTCAAAATATACAAACTTACAGATAATAACAGATGATAATCCAAGAAATGAAGATCCAGCTCTGATAAGAAAAACTCTTATCAAATATTCATCTAATCCAATTGAAATACCAAATAGAAGAAAAGCAATTAAATTTGGTATAAATTATCTAAAAAAAAATGATGGTTTTTTAATAATAGCCGGTAAAGGCCACGAAGATACACAAAACTACAAAGACAAATATTTTTCAGTAAACGACAAGTTGATATCATCTAATTATGCAAAAAATTTATAAAATCATTTTTCATCTAAAATTAAAATATAACTCTAATATAGTTTTTGATACGAGACTTATAAAAAAGAATGATATTTTTATTGGTTTAAAGACAAAAAATAACGATGGTAGCTTATATTTTAATGATGCTATAAAAAAAAAAGTTTCTTTAGCTATAGTAAATGTGAAAAATAAACACCCTAAACTAATTTATGTAAATGATACTCAATTATTTATAAATAAATTTTGTAAATATATTCTTGATTCCTATAAAGGAAAAATTATTGCCATAACTGGATCTATAGGAAAAACTACGTTCAAAGAAAATATTTACCATATCTTAAAAAATAATTATATTGATACTTATAGATCATATAAAAATTATAATAATTTTCAGGGATTGCAGTTTTCTATAATGAATATGAACTTAAAATGTAGTTATTCTGTTTTTGAATTAGGAATAAATAGACCTAACGAAATGACCAAGTTAGTTAAAATTTTACAACCACACTATTGTTTAATATCAGGAATTGAAAATTCTCATATAGAAAATTTTAGAAACTTTAAACACTTAGTCGATAACAAATTAAAAATATTCAAATCAAAAAGACTAATCAGTGGTTTAATAAACTATAGTCACGATTCGAAATATATTAGGAAAAAAATAGAATCTAAGATTCATTACATAAATATTGATAGTTTAGAAAAAAAAATAATCAAAAATAAAAGAAAATTCATTATTAATTTTTCCATTAACAAAAAAAAATACTCCATTAATTCAGATAGGGGAGAGTTTTGTATAAATATAGCTATAATATCTTATTTATTTATAAGAGCTTTTATTAAAAATATTAAATTTAAAACTTTCTTTTATGATGAGTCTATTATTGAGTCTAGAGGAAAAAAACTTAGGTCATACATTAGTAATAAAAGAGTAAGTTTTTATGACCATAGTTATAATGCTAGTCCTTACTCACTTAATAAACAAATCCTTATATTCAATGAGAGAAACATCAAACAAAAAGTTTATATTTTGGGCTCAATGAAGGAGTTAGGATATCAATCAGATTATTTTCATAATCAAATAATTGAATTGGTAATTAATTTAAATTTAAAAAAAGTAGTTTTTATAGGTGACGAATTCTATAAATTTAACAAAAAATTCAAAAAACTTACTTTTTACAAAAATTATATGCCAGCTATCAAATATTTGAACAAAGAAATTAAAAATATTACAAATATATTTGTGATGGGTTCAAGATCAAATCAACTAGATAGGCTAATAAAAGAATATGTTAAGTGATTTATTATACTCGTTAAAAGACTCAGAATTTTTTTTTAATTTATTTGGTTATATTTCATTTAGATCAGGCTTATCTTTAGTTACATCATTTTTTATAGTTTTAATCTTAATGCCACAATGGATAAGATTTCAACAGAGTATTTTTCCAAGTGGACAACCTATAAGAAATGATGGACCAGATACTCATTATCATAAAAAAGGAACTCCAACGTTAGGTGGAATTTTGATACTCTTTTCAATAATTTTGAGTTCAATTTTGTGGACCTCAAATTTTTCTAGTTTTAACTATATACTGATATTAACATTAATTTTATTTGGTCTTATTGGCTTTATTGATGACTTTCAGAAAGTTAAAATAGGAAAGGGAATATCTACTAAAACTAAATTTTTATTCCAACTACTTGCAACATTTATTATTTACTTAATAATTAAATATAATGGTTTTGATTTAAACAAATTTAGTATCCCTTTTTTAAAAAATGTTTCAATTGAACTAGGTTATTTTTATTTTGCTATTATTCTCCTTATAGTAATCGGCTCTACAAATGCAACAAATTTAACAGACGGTCTAGATGGATTAGTTTCAATGCCTTTGATTTTTGTTTTTCTAACATTTGCTATATTTGCATATGTTTTAGGTAATATAAATTTTTCTGATTATCTTTTAGTTAATTATATAAAGGGGTCAGGTGAAATTGTAATTTTTTGTACCTCAGCGATTGGAGCTTTACTTGGATTTTTATGGTTTAATTCAAGTCCAGCATCGATATTTATGGGCGATACTGGTTCGCAATCATTGGGAGCTTCACTAGCTGTGACCTCCATTCTTTTAAAACAGGAAATAGTTTTAGCTGTTGCCGGGGGACTATTTGTGATTGAAACACTATCAGTAATGTTACAAGTTACATATTTTAAATTTTCAAAGGGAAAAAGAATTTTTTTAATGGCCCCACTACATCATCATTTTGAAAAAAAGGGTTTATCAGAACAAAAAATAGTCATTAGATTTTGGATTTTAAGCTTCCTTTTTTGTTTGTTAGCTTTATCGCTTTTGAAAATTAGATAATTGATAAATTTTAAAAAAAGATTTTTGATATATGGTTTTGGTATAAGTGGAAAATCTATAGAAAAGTATTTAATTAATAAGAAATGTAATTACAATATTTATGATGATTACAAAAAAATTAATCATAAAAAGGTAATAAGTAAAAAGTATCTATTAAACAATATTAATGAATTTAGCTATTTTATAGTATCTCCATCAATTAAGATTGAAAAAAATCATTTTTTGTACAATTTAAAAAAAAGAACTTTAATTGATCTAGATTTTTTATACCAAGAAATTACCTCACAAAAGATTATTGGAGTCACAGGTACAGAGGGAAAATCCTCCACTTGTAATTATATTGGAGAAATTCTATCCAAAAAATATAATACAAAGATAATAGGTAATTTTGGTAACACAATTTTGGATAAAAAAAATTTAAATCATTACATATCAAAAATAGATATTTTAATTATTGAATTGAGTTCATATCAATTAGATAAATTAAATTTTTTAAAGTTAGACTATGCTTTAATAACAAATATATTTAGTGATCATCTCGATTATCATAAAACTCATAGAAATTACATAATTTCGAAATTTAGGATACAAAAATTTTTAAATAAGAATTCAAAATTATTTTTATCAAAAAAATTATTTTTAAAATATAAAAATTTTATCAAGATAAATAAAAATAAAATAATTTTGCATGATGAGATCACTCCCTCAAAGAGGAATTTGATTTATTTTTTTAAAGAGTTGAATTTTAATTCAATTAAAAAACTGATATATAAATTTGATCCAAAAATAAAAATTGAAAATATAAAGCCCAATAATTTAAAATATAGAAATCAATTAATTTATAATTCAAATAATTTAAAAATTTATAATGACAGTAAGTGTACTAATTTAAATAATGCTATTTATAAAAATAATTTAATTAATAGTTCAAGAAAAATTCTCATTCTTGGGGGTAGGATGAAAAAACAAAATTTTAAATATAAATTTAATATCACAAACACGTTAGTGTTATTTTTTGGCAATGATTGTGATTTATTTCTAAATCATTTAAATTTTATAAATTCTAATTATTTTAAATTTATTCATCTTAAAAATTTAATAAACTTTATAAAATTAATATTAGTTCCTAATAATTCTTACAATTATATACTTTTTTCTCCTGGAGGTGAATCCTATGACTTTTATAAAGACTATTTAGATAGGGGCAGGCACTTTAATGATCTTATTAAAAAAGTGTTACTTTGAATAATATATTATTTAGAGATGATCAAAGTTTAATTGGTTCTAATTGGTATGTTTTACCAAAAAAACTTTTTATTATTCCTTTCATTCTATCATTTATTGGTATTCTTTCCATTTATTCTTTAATTGGTACCGAGTATTCAATTTTACTTATACTCAAACACATTATTTTTTTATCTATATCTTTAATTGTTTTAATATTTTTATCCCTACTACCTAAAAATGATTTAAGAAAATTTTTAAATATAATATGCATTCTCTTTATTTCTCTTTTATTAGTTGTCCCAATTTTTGGTACTGAAATTAAAGGAGCAACTAGATGGATAAGTTTTAATTTTTTTTCTATACAACCTTCTGAGTTACTAAAGGGCCCTCTAGTTTGTATGTTTTCTTGGTTTTGTTACTTGTATATTAAGACTAATAATAAATTATATTTACTAATAAGTTTTATAAAAATTTTTATTGTTACATCACTCCTGCTAATTCAACCAGATATCGGCACATTATTAATTTATATATCTACTATTTCTCTAATTTTAATTTTGTATTTTAGAAATCTTAAACTTTTAATTTTGTTGTGTTTTATAGGTGTATTTTTTTTGTTAATTGCCTATTTTTCCTTTGATCATGTTGCATATAGAGTTGAAAATTTTCTAGATGGTAATAATTCACAAGTTTCAAAAAGTTTATCAGCAATAAAAAATGGTGGTATTTTTGGTGTTGGATTAGGTGAGGGACAACTTAAATACTCTATTCCTGAGTCTCATAATGATTTTATTTTTGCTATTTTGATTGAAGAGTTTGGTGTTTTGTTTGGTTTATTCGTATCATTTTTATATCCATTGTTTTTTATTTTAGCAAGAAGATCTGTCTCTGATCCATCAAATTTATTTATTTCTAATACAATTTTTAGTCTTTGTTTTCTTATGTGTTTACAGGCATTTATTAATATAGGTTCCTCTATAAAATTAATCCCACCAACAGGAATGACATTACCATTTATTAGCTACGGAGGCTCATCAATGCTTTCTTATGCGATAATATTTGGTACAGTCATCAACTTTAGTAAAAATGAAGAGAGTACTACAAATAATTCATAGTGAAGTAGCAGATGTAAGTGTAGTTTCAAAATTTTTCCAAAAAGAACATCAATCATCTATAATTTTTTATAAAAATCTTAATCTTTTAAAAAAAAAAGAAATTGATCAATTTGATCTATTTATTTTTCATGGAGGAAAACAGAGCGCAAATAGCAAATCAAAGGCTATTTTGCATGAGTACAAATTTCTTAATTACATAATTAAAAAAAATAAACCCATTGTAGGGATATGTTTAGGCGCTCAATTAATAGCAAAAATTTATGGATCTAAGATATCTAAATCAAAAAACAAATTATTTGAGTGTGGTTATAAGAAAAATTTAAAAATAAATAATAAAGTATTCAAAAACAATCATACTTTTTTACAATTCCATACAGAGGGTATATCTTATAATAAAAATATGGAACTATTAGCTAAAGGTATTTTGTATGAAGTTGACTCCTTCAAGATTAAAAGGAAAGATATATATGGTTTTCAATTTCACCCTGAAGTTACTTCTAACACAATTAAAAGATGGCATGATATAGTAAAAATAAAATATCCTTATATAGATCAATTAAATAAGATAATGAAAGATTTTAAAAAATATCAATACAAAAATTATGATTGGTTTCAAAGCTTTTTATTAAATCTTTTATAATGATTAATTTTATTTTTTCAGAAGAATATAAAAATCATGATACTGGTAACCATCCCGAGTGCATAAAAAGAATAGAGGTTGTTAATAATTTAATTAAAGAAGAGTATTCTAACCATAATTTTATCGAACCATCTATAGCTGATAAAAAATCGATTTCCTTAGTACATGACATAGACTATGTAAATTATATTTTTGACTCTATACCTGCTTCTGGTTTTAATTATTTTGATCCTGACACCATCGCCAGTCCTAATAGTTTAAAGAGTTATCTTTTAGCTGTTGGCGGAAGTGTAGATGCTGTAAAAAAAATCATTGAAGATAATAATAAAAAAAATGTTTATTTTTGTGCTCATAGACCTCCAGGACATCATGTGGAAAAAAACAAAGCAATGGGATTTGGTGTATTTAACAATGTTGCTATTTCAGCAGAATATGCATATAGATCAGGCAAATTTAAAAAAATTCTAATAGTAGACTTTGATGTACATCATGGCAATGGAACCCAACATATTTTTGAAAAAAACAAAAATATATACTATGTATCATCTCATCAGTATCCATTTTATCCAGGTACAGGCTCTGAGAATGAGAGAGGAACTGGCAATATAATTAATTGCCCTTTAACAGCCGGTTGTGACTCTAAAACATTCAGATCATTATTTGAAAATAAAATAATTAATAAAATTAATAATAATTTCGATTTAATCTATTTTTCAGCAGGTTTTGATGCACATAAGTTGGATCCCCTTGCATCAATCAATTTAGAAAATGAAGATTTTTATTGGGTGACAAAAATTGTATTGGAAAAGTTAGCAAATAATGTTCCAATAATTTCTGTCTTAGAGGGAGGATATGATATGAAAGGCTTACTTCATGGATTAAATAACCATCTAAAAGCTTTAATAGAGTACTCTGATGAATAAAAAAAATGAAAAAAATTTTGAAAGTGCACTTAAAAGGCTAGAGGAAATATCAGATTTATTAGAAAATGAAGAAACACCTCTTGAAGAGAGTATCAAGTTATTTGAGGAGGGCATAGAATTAAAAGAATATTGTGAGGAAAAATTAAAATCTGCGAAAATTAAAATTGATAAAATTGTAAAAAAGAATAAATCTCTTTCATCAACACAATTTCAGTAATTAAAATTTATGTCAGTTTTAAGTAGAGTCAAATTACCTAAAGATTTAAAAAAATTATCTTTAATTGAATTACAAAAACTTAATGATGAATTAAGAGACTATACAATTGAAATAGTATCAAAAACTGGTGGGCATCTTGGTGCCAGTCTTGGTGTTGTAGAACTTACAGTTGCTTTACACTATATATTTAATACTCCGTCAGATAAAATAATTTGGGATGTGGGACATCAAACATATCCTCATAAAATTCTTACAGGCAGAAAAAATAAAATACACTCCCTAAGAAAAAAAAATGGTATATCTGGTTTTACTAAAAAATCAGAAAGTGTATATGACCCTTTTGGTGCAGCGCATAGTTCAACTTCTATATCTGCTGGTCTCGGGATCACAGCTGCAAGGGATATATTAAATAAGAATTTTGATGTTGTAAGTGTTATAGGTGATGGAGCAATTAGTGCAGGGATGGCTTTCGAAGGGTTAAACAACCTAGGACACCTAAATAAAAATTCTCTTATAATTCTGAATGATAATGAGATGTCTATAGCTGAACCTGTTGGGGCTATGAGTAAATATCTAGTAAATTTATTGAGTTCAAAATCATATGAAAGTTTTAGGGATATTATTAAAAACTTTACAAAAAGACTTCCAAGTGAAGTAGGAGAATTTGCAAAAAAAACAGAGGGTTATTTTAAAGGTTATCTCACAGGCAATACTCTGTTTGAAGAATTGGGTTTAAATTATTTGGGACCTGTTGATGGACATAATTTAAAGCTCTTAGTTCAATTATTCAAGAAATACAAAAAAAAAGAATTACATGGTCCAGTATTTTTACATTTAATTACCCAGAAAGGCAGAGGCTATAAACCTGCTGAGCTATCAAAAGATAAATTTCATGGTGTATCATCATTTGATGTTAAAACAGGTTTACAAAATAAATCTAAGCTAGTTACTTACACTAATGTAGTGAGTGACACTATTTTAAAATTAGCAAAAAGAGATAAAAAAATTGTAGCAATAACTGCTGCTATGCCCTCAGGAACAGGATTAGATAAGTTTAAAGAAAAATATCCATCTAGATTTTATGACGTAGGAATAGCTGAACAGCATGCTGTTACTTTTGCTGGAGGTATGACAACAGAGTCTATTAAGCCTTTCGTTGCAATTTATTCAACTTTTCTTCAAAGAGCTTATGATCAAGTTGTGCATGACATTGCTATACAGTCATTACCTGTTAGATTTTTGATTGATAGATCTGGTTTTGTAGGCGCTGATGGTGCCACACATGCTGGATCTTTTGATCTAAGCTATCTTTGTTGTCTTCCAAATTTCATTGTTATGGCCCCCTCTAGCGGTGAGGAATTAAAAAATATGATAAATTTAGCTTTATCTATAAATAATAAACCATGTGCTATTAGATATCCAAGAGATCTAGCGCATGAATATAAAGACAATAATAAATTTGAAAAAATTTTAATAGGTAAAGGTAAGGTTATGAAAAATGGAAAAAAAATTGCCTTTCTTAATCTAGGAACGAGGTTAAATAAAGTATTAGAGATATACGAACTGATAAGAAAAAATTATAAATTAGAATGTTCTATAATAGATATGAGATTTGCAAAACCAATTGATGTAAAATTATTACAAAAACTTACAAAAAATCATGATATTTTTGTCACTATTGAGGAGAATGCAATTGGAGGGTTTTCAAGTCAGGTTAATGACTTTTTAATAAATAAACTAAGCAATACACCAAAAATTTTGAATTTTTTTATGAAAGATGAGTTTATTGATCAATCTGACATTGAAGATCAATATTTTCAATCAGGAATTTCTCCAAAAATTATATATCAAAAGCTGATAAAGTTTTTAAAGTAATTTGGATTTATGAATTAATAATAAATCTGCAATCACAAAATTAGTCATAGCAATTCCTACTGGCACTGCCCTAATACCTACACAAGGATCATGACGTCCTTTAGTTTTTATTTTTGTATTTTTAAAATTCTTTGTGATAGTATTTTTTTCGCTCAACACTGAACTTGTTGGTTTTACAATATATCTAAAAATAATATCTTGTCCTGAAGAAATACCACCTAATATTCCTCCAGCATGGTTAGTATGAAATTTAATTTTTTTATTTTCAAAGTTAATTTGATCAGACCCATTAGTGCCATCATAGTTTACTAAATCAAAACCAGTACCAAACTCTATACCTTTTACAGCGTTAATGCTCATAATTGCTTTTGATAACTCAGAGTCAAGTTTTTGATATATTGGCTCTCCTATACCTATAGGACAATTTGAGACTCTAACTTCAATTACAGCACCTAGTGATGACCCTTTTTTTCGATGAGTAAGAATTAGCTCTTCCCATTTTTTAAGGATTGACTTATCCGGTGAGAAAAAAGGATTTTTGTTAATAAAGTTACTATTCCAAGTTGAGTTTCCTATCTTCTCATTACCAATTTGTATAACAGCACTTGTAACTTTTATTTTATTTTTTGAAATTTTTTTAAGAAGTAATTCCGAAAGAGCACCTGCAGCAACTCTCATGGCAGTTTCCCTAGCACTAGACCTTCCTCCACCTCTGTAATCATAATTTTTATATTTCATAAAATAGGTGTAATCGGCATGACCAGGTCGAAATTTATTTTTTATTTCTGAATAGTCCTTGCTTCTTTGGTCAGAGTTGTAAATTATCATTGATATCGGAGCGCCCGTGCTTTTACCGTTAAAAACTCCAGAGAGCACATTGACTTCATCTTTCTCTTTTCTTTGTGTTGTAAATTTTGACTGACCTGGTTTTCTTAAATCTAGTCTTGTTTGAATATATTTTGTGTCAATAGGTATTCCTGCTGGAAAACCATCAACTACACAACCTATAGCATCTCCATGACTTTCACCCCAAGTTGTAAACTTTAATAAATTTCCAAAAGAATTATGTGACATGAACTATTTATTTTTTACTAAACTCATTTAATAATCCTGCCACACCCTCAGCTTCATCAACTGCTACCATACCAACTGTATGATAACCGCAATCAACATGGTGAATTTCACCGGTTACACCAGATGAAAGGTCGCTTAAAAGGTAGGCTCCTGTGTTACCAACATCTTCAAGTGTAACATTTCTCTTTAATGGAGAATTTAGCTCATTCCATTTTAAAATAAATCTAAAATCACCAATACCAGAAGCCGCAAGAGTTTTAATTGGGCCAGCAGATATAGCGTTAACCCTTATATTTTTATCTCCCATATCAACAGCAAGATATTTTACTGAGGCCTCAAGTGCTGATTTTGCTACTCCCATTACATTATAGTGTGGCATAACTTGCTCAGCCCCATAGTAAGTTAACGTTAAAATACTCCCGCCATTATCCATCAATTCATAGCAATATTTACAAGACTCAGTGAGGGAATAACAAGAAATATTTAGACTATTTAAAAAATTTTCTTTTGAGGTTTCAACATACTTACCTCTTAGCTCATTTTTATCTGCAAACGCAACAGCGTGAACAAAAAAATCCAATTTTCCCCATTTATCTTTAATTTTTTCAAAAGCTTTTTTTACTGACCCTTCATCACTAACATCACATTTTATCAATAAATTGGAACCAACAGATTTAGCTAAAGGATCTATTCTCTTTAATAGAAGATCATTTTGATAAGTAAAAGCTAATTCAGCACCAAAATTTGCGCATTGTTGAGCTATACCCCAGGCAATGGACTTATCATTAGCCACTCCCATTATTAGTCCTTTTTTATTTTTTAAATCCATTTTTTGCTAAAATTAATATAATACTCATACCATGTCAGATAAATTAAATCCAATTATTAAGTTTAAAGAATGGTTTGATTTAGCCACTGAAAAAGAGATCAACGATCCTAATGCAATGTGTCTATCGACAGTTGACGATAAAAATACCCCTCATTCAAGGATGGTTCTATTAAAAGATTATAATAATGAAGGTTTTATTTTTTACACGAATTACGAGAGCAACAAAGGAAATGATATTTTAAAAAATGCTAATGTTTGCCTAAATTTCCATTGGAAGTCATTATTAAGACAAATAAGAATAGAAGGTAAAGTTGAAAAAGTCTCAAAAGAAACATCAGATAAATATTTTAATTCAAGACATTATTTAAGTCGAATAGGGGCGTGGGCATCTAATCAATCAAAGGTCTTAAAATCAAGAGAAGATTTAGAGAATAAAATTGAATTTTATAAAAATAAATATCCTGAAAAAGAAAATTTCCCTCGTCCTGATTACTGGGGAGGGTTTATAGTAAAATACTCAAAAATCGAGTTTTGGGAGGATATGCCTCATAGAATTCACAAAAGAGAAGTCTTCGAGTTTAAAGATAATGATTGGGTATCGTATACCCTTAGCCCTTAATTTTAGAGTATTTACTCCATCTTTTTAACAAATCAGAACTAGAGGACTCTTTGTGATTGCCACCCACACCAAACTTTAATTCAATATTATATTCCTTTGCTGTTTCATATTCTAAAATTTTAGAAGTATCTGATCTATCACCTCCATTAGCAAAAATAACTTTTTCATTTGGATATTTGTTTCTTACTTGAATTAACAAATTATTTGCACTTCCCATTTCATCATCTTCAAATTCCATAGCTTCATTTACCATTTTTAAGCTATCAACAACATATATTCTATGTTGAATATCCATAAAAAAATTTCCTTTTTTATCAATTAACCATTTATTAGAATTTACACCTACAATTAAAAAATTAGAAAACTCTAAACATTCTTTCATCATCATAATATGCCCAGGATGGATAGGGTCAAACCCTCCAGAAACAACACTAATAATTTTATTTTCCACTTGAAATAGACTCTAAATAACTTTTTAAATTATCGTAATCTTTATCTGTAATGTAATTTGGAGAAATAGTTAATATATCTCTCCAGGATGTGAGATAATTTAAATTCACTTTCATTTTAGATATATTTTTTTTAGCTTTAGGGTAGATACCATAGTAAAAAACTACATAAATATCTTTAACTTTAAGTTCATTTTGTCTTAAAGCCTTTATGAAGTGTAATTTACTTCCTCCATCAGTTGCCATGTCCTCTACTAATATTGACTGAGTGTTCTTTTTAAACTCTCCTTCTATTAATTTACCTTTTCCAAACCCTTTAGGACTCTTTCTTATGTATATCATTGGATATTTCATCTTTTGACACAGAAAGGAAGAGTAGGGAATACCAGCCGTTTCACCTCCAGCAATAATAGTCGAATTATCTTTATACTTCGATTTAATTTGTTTGCTCATTTCATTAATAATTAATTCTCTTTCTTTTGGAAATGAAATTAATTTTCTACAATCAACATAAACAGGACTTTTTTTGCCGGATGTAAGAGTAAATTGTTTTTTGAAGTCGATATTAACGCATCCAATACTTAATAGTAAGTTTGCTATCTTTTCTTTATTATTTTTGATTTTGACTTTCGACATTTTTCTGAACAATATTTAACATCATTCCATACTTTTTCCCATTTCTTTCTCCAATTAAATGGTCTTTGGCATACGACACAAATTTTAAAATCTTTTTTATTCAGCTAAATAATCTTCTCAATATCTTTATCATCGAGATTACCATTAATTATAACAAGAGGGCAATGTAACGAATTAGATTTTTCATATATAAGTTTGTCAATTAAGGGCCCTGGTTTGCCTATATCTTTACTCGTAGCGAGAATAATAGTTGAGTTAGATGAATATTTATTTAAGAAACTTA
>CACIPV010000009.1 GCA_902588615.1 uncultured Alphaproteobacteria bacterium
ATGTAAAATTTTTTACACTTAAAAACATAAATATTAAAAAATTTATAAATCAAATTTATATTTATGATACGGCCCCTAAATATCATATTTTAAATAAAAGTTTATTCTTAATAGAGAAATATAATAAAAAAAATTTATCGATAATATTTTTTAAAATCAATAGACCAAAATTTGATTTCATAGGAGAAGGTAAATATCGCCATAAATCTTGCTTGCAAATAAGAAAATTTAAAAATGAACTAAGACAAAAATACAATAAAAATAAGTTTTATAAAGGTACAGAAATACATTCTATTCACGCATCAGATATCCCATCAGAGGCTGTGTATATTAAAAAGAAATATAATATTGAGTATGTTTAAAATTAGAGAAAATTATAAAAATTTTTACTGGTGTGATCATTTGCGAACATATAATTTGAAAAAATATACCAATAACCTTGGAAATAATGAAATTTTATATCTTGGTCAACCTAAGCTAAAATTTATAGATAAATTTCTAAATAAAAAGAAAATTTATATTGACTTTGAGGAACCTAATAGAATTTCTTCTTTAAGATTTGATAGTAAAATTGCAGATTTATGGAAAGGAGGTGACTACGACTATCAATTTCAAAAAATTTTTTCAATTTGTCCTTATACGTCAGATTGGTTAAATGAAATTAATGGAAACCAAAGAAGATCATCAATATTTCATCCGACTAATGAAGATTTGATTACAACAAGTCACTATAAAGACATAGATATTATTTATACTGGGAATATTCATGGTATGAAAAAAAATATTTTAGAAGATATTTTGAAACCCATAACAAAGTTTAATCATAGAATAATATCTGCATTTGGAGAAAGTAAATTAGTCACAGATAAAAATATTTCAAATGAAAAAAAATTTGAGCTTTTAGGACGATCTAAAATATCAATTATGCAATTTCTGTTATTTCCAGATCAAAATGCCATTAAAAAATATAAGAGTATTAAAAACATAAATAAAAATAAGGCATTTGATTTTATTGACATGGGAATTATACCTCAAATGAAATCACGCCCTTTTGAAGCGGCTTTTTCAAAAACACTTATGCTTGTAAGGTCAGATAAATTTAATTTAATTGAAAAATACTTTAATCCAAATGAACACTTTATTTATTTTAATGATGAAAATTTAGAAAAATTAATAAGAGACATTCTTAAAAATTTTCACAAATATGATAGAATGGTAAATGATGCTTACGAATTTGCATTAAAAAAATATTCAAGGAAGCATTTTTTAAGCAATATATTATCTGGTGACTAAATTTAATATTATTTCCTCAAGTCTTCTGTGTTTTTTATTTTTATAAATTTGGTATTTCTCCATTGGGCTGACATCAAATTTAGCTAACCAATCTGGTTGAAGTTTTTGATTAGAAAAAAATTCATCAAAATAAAAGCGATTAGAACCAAAATCGATAATATATATTTGGTCATCTTTCACACATATATTATGAAGTTCAATATCAGATTGAACAAAATCCATCTGATTTAAAATTTTTATGATAGTGTGAACCTGATCCGTCCAATTAATAGGCAAATTTGCTTTGCTTAAATTTTCTCCACAAAAGGACATTTCTATTTCGAACTTATCTTTGTTGCAACTGATTATTTTTGGAAAAAAATCGTGATGAGATAGAGCTTCTAAGCATTTTTTTTCAACAGGAAACTTAATTTCTCTTTTTCTAGTGAAAACTTTTTTTATATTTCCATTATCAAGCAAAAATACTTTACTATTAGTGCCATGATAAATTTTTTTTTTATCATTATTTAAAATTTTTAATTTCTTCAACAAATTTAACATAATCTTTTACTGAAAAATCGAATCTCATATTTTTGTAATGAATATGAATACCCTCCCCTATGTTATCTTCTATGTCCATTCTATGGTGTAATTTAAAATTAAAAAATTTAAAAATTTTAATTTTTTCAATTATTGAAGATCTCACTAAAATTTTTACTGATATATTAATTGACATTAATATTCACTAAAAGAAATAATTTCATTATGGAAATTATCAAAAGAATGATTTTTGATTAAATTAAAAACAATATTATTTGTTTTACCAAAAATGATATTTAGTAATTCTAAAAAAATATCATTATCAATCAAATCAAATAATTCATTTATTCTATTAACATGTTTGGTTGGGAATTTTTTTTTGTCGTAAAAACAATGACATATTAAATGTAAAAGTTCATCTTCAACCTTTGGTATAAAATAATTTTGATGTCTGATTTTATTATTTAAAAAAGATTCTAATACAACTTCTTCAACTGGTAAAAATGTATGGTTATCATTCAAACTGCAATAGTAAAGACCATCGACTAAATCAAAATGAAGATCAAGTTTATCATTAACATAATGGATATGTGGTTTTGCTCCATAAAGATAGTCAAATTTGTCTATCCTTCTTGAAAAATTATGAGTATTCATAAAGCCATAGATTAATTTATCATCATAACCTCTTATCAGAATATCTATATCGTTTTTAATGGAACAATTATTTAAATCTTGATGTCCCCTAGGAATAACAAAATTAAAATTATTAGAATTTAAGTAATCAAAGAAAATATTCAAAAAATTTATTTTTTCATCAAACATTTTTCTTATATTTTTTTAGTTCATTTATTGCTTTGATATTCAGATCAACAAATTGTCTAAATTCATCTTTACTTAATTGTAATCTCCAATTAGATGTTTGAATATGAATTACTTGATTATCAATATTTTTTAATCCACCATTCAATTCAATCTTAATCTTATTAGGGGTATGGTCAGAAAGATTGATAGTTTTTTCTTTTAATATTTTTCCCATTTTTTATTTGTAAAAATATACACAATAATTTTTTTCTTCATATAAAGATATATTTCTTTTTGATGAAAACTCATCAACAGCCAACTTAACACCTGGAACTGTCTTTCGATTATAATCGTGTAAACAAATTATTCCTCCATCTCTAACTTTATCATAATAATTTTCAAGATCAGACAGGCATGCTTCATAAGAATGGTCACCATCAATAAAAATAAAATCAAAACTTTTATCTTCAATAATATTAAAACAATCAGAGGATTTTTTTTGAATCATTGAAAATTTTTTAGTTTCAATTTCTTTAGATAGGCTATTAATCAAATTATTTTTTAATTCGATCATTTGCTCACTTTTGACATAAACATTATTTTCTGCTTGGTATTCTAGATAAGGATCAATAGAAGTAAGTTTTATATCCTTTAAATTTTTACACAGGAAATAAGTAAGATCTCCACGATATGATCCAATCTCTAAAATATTTTTATAATTATTTTTTTGAATGAGTTTCAAACATACAAAAAATCTTTTATTAAATAATTCCGACGGTGGATATTTCTTTTTTGTAACGGGAAGAAAATAAAATTTTCTTAAACGAAATCTGTAAATTAAATTTTTAATATAACTTCTCATGATAATTTAATTAATATATTTATTATACAGTAATTTTTTCTTATTAAAAAAAAAGTATAATTTATCATAAAGTCTTTTGGTTCTGTAATTTAAAGATTTTATTTTATCAAAATTATTTTTAACGTATTCAAGCTGTGCTATTTTATTATTTATTCCAGTAGTTCCATTTGCATGATGAAGTAAAATTTCAGGTGGTATGTTTTTCCAAATTCTAAATTTTGATGAGTAACTAACAACATGCCCACAAGCATATTTATTTTCTGGTAAATAATCCCACTTCAGGTTAAATCTATTTGAAATTGAGGGATCTTGAGGATGTGAGTTTAAAATTTTACTATCTTTTAATAATTTTTGATTGCCGGTTAAATGATTGTCTTTAATATGTAAATCATAAAACTCTGAAAAAAAATCGATGGTTTTTTGATTCGATTTAATTAAAACACCTCCTAAATTTATTCCTTGAGACCCTCCTTTTAAAAAAAGCATATCTTTGGATCTTAATTGACACATCAGATCTTTAGAGATTGGGCGAATAAATTGTATGTCTACATCTAAATAAAAAAAAATTTTATCAGGATTTTTACAAAGAAGATTTAATATAAATTTCGCTCTTTCACTCTCATAATAATTAAAGATTTTATTATGTTCCCATTTTTTATTATTAAAAATAGATATGTGGAGTTCTTCATCATGATCTATTTTGTTAATATGTAGAGTATGATCTTCTCTTAGGGATGGTTTAAAATAATTTTTAAAAAAAACCTCATGCGCATTATTATAACTTATTATTATATTCATGCTGAGAAAGCTTTGATTATATTTTTTGCTCTATTTACGTAGGTATGTTTTTCTTTAATAAAATTATATAGAAATTCTATTGTATCAAACTTTATATTTTTTTCAGATTTTTCGATATTATAAAATAATTCACTCGTTGACTCAGAAAAAGGCAAGTTATCATAGAATAAAGAATTTACATATTTAGAGTTTGTACCACACAATCTACCATAACTTAGATTTTTAAATACTCTACATGGAATATATCCTTTTTTTTTTCCATCTATTTGAATATTTGGTTGTAATGCTGCATTAACATAAGATTTTTGAATTAATGATATATTTCTATCAATATCTTTTTTTATATACCTAAACATATCTATGTTCCTAAAAAAAAAACTATCAATATACTTTTTGAATCTACTATGTTTTGAACTAGTTTTAGATACAAATTTTTTTTTGTTTTTTTTAATAGAGTCAATATATCCAGTAAAATAATCATCATAATTTGAATGAATAGTTCCGATATGATAAATTTTGTTTGAATTATTCTTGTTTGTTTTTTCTATCTTTATTACTTCAGGTGGGAGCAAATCAGTGGCCCAAGGTTGAAATAAAGTATATTTTGAGTTTTTGTACCACCTTACTTCTGGTTTAATTTTTGTATTATTATTGTTTCGTAAATAAGAAAAACTATCAAGTTTAAATGTTGATGGATCTTCAGAGACATGATTTTCATTTTCATCAAACTGTCTAGAAGAAAGAGTAATTAAATTATTATGATTATATCTACTAAGAATTTTATTTTGTCTATCAGCGTAGGCTACTAAATATTTAGAATTTTTAAATATTGGTATATTTTTTTCGACATTACCTTCTGTTATAAATAAACAATTTTCAAAATTATAATCATCTATATTGTCACTATTATCAAGCCAAAGAACATCATAACCAAGATATTTAAAAGCTCTGTAATATCCACCATGTATATAAGAATGCGTGTGTGAATGATATTTATGTCCCCAAATTATTATTTTTTTGAACATATTAATTCTCTAAAAATCTATACTTATCAACAATTGTGTCGACATCGGTAGAGTCATCTATGATTTTTGAATTATCAAAAACCAAAATTCTTTTACATAGCATTTTAATAAGATTCAAATCATGACTAACAAAAATTAATATTTTTTCATCATTGTAATTATTTTTTAACCGATTAATGCATTTTAATTTAAATTTTTCATCGCTCACTGCTAATGACTCATCACATATAAGAATTTTATTTTTAAGATGCAAACCTATAGCAAAACCAAGTTTTACACACATACCAGTAGAATATCTTTTGACTGGAGTATTTATAAATTCTCTTAACTCTGAAAACTCAATTATTTCATTTAAATTTTTATTTATTTCTTTTTTTGTCATTCCTAAAATTGAACCTCTTAAGTAAATATTTTGCAATCCTGTTAATTGCTCGTGGAAACCAGCATTGACTTCTAACATTGATATAACTTTTCCCTCCAAAATAATCGACCCAGATGATGGTGTAGTTACTCTAGAAAGTAATTTACAAAATGTACTTTTCCCGGCGCCATTTTTTCCAATAATACCAACGATTTCTCCATCATTTATATTTAAATTATCAATATTTAAGGCGGTAAACTGACTCTTATCATTAGATTTATCAAAGAATTTTTTTAAATCAAAAAAAAAGGTTTTAATATCAATAACACCTTTAGAATAATTCTTTCTTAAATTTGCAACTTTAATGCTCATACAACATCCTGGAATGTTTTTGAAAAATAATTAAATAAAAAATATGAAAATAAAATTATAACAAAACCAACACTAATATTTATGTAAAAGAAAAAAATATCAAAAGTATTTTTTTCGAATAGCAAATCTCTCATAAAGGCAATTGGGTAAGCAATTGGATTGATAAGAGAAAATTTTTGAAGAAAGTTTGGCATTGAACTAACTGGATAAACAATTGGAGAGATGTAAAGTGCTAGTTGGCTAAATAATCCAACGGTATTGGATAAATCTTTATATTTAAAAGTTAAGCAAGAAAAAATCATTCCTAAACTACATCCTATAATCGAAACGTAAATTAGAATAAATGGAATAACCAAGAAATTAATGTTAACAGGCTGATTAAATATAAAAATATAAACAAACATAAAAAAAATTAGAGATATAGATAAACTAAAATAATTTGAAAAAAAAGTTGAGATGGGAATAACTAGTCTTGGGAAGTATATCAATTTCATCAAATTAGCATATGAGTTGAATAAATTGGAATTTCTTGAAAAATTAGTACCAAAAAAAGAAAAAAAAATTGTTCCTGTATAAAAAAATATAAACTGATCGATACCATCAGTTGGCATATTTGCTATCACTCCAAAGATAAGCGTATACATCGAGGAGGAAATAAGTGGAATTAGTATTAACCACAAGGGTCCCAAAATAGTTTGTAAATATACAGTTTGTAAATCACGCAAAGTGAAAAAAAAGATCATATTTTTAAACTGCATTAACTCAAAAAAATTTATTTCAAAAAATTTTTTTTCTGAATTAATGATAGTTATATCATTTTTCATATTAGCCTCTCATTATATCTAAATATTTTAAAGTAACTTTTTTCCAATTAAATCTATCATTAAATGACTGTCTACCATTTCTAGCCATTATTAATCTTTTATTATTGTCTACGTAAAGTAAGTTTAAATAATTAATAAGTGCTATTAGATTATTAGAAACAAAACCTGCATTAGTCCATTTAGAAATTTCTTTTGTATTTCCAACATCTCTTGAGATAAAAGCAGTTTCTGAAGCAGAAGACTCAAATATAACTAGAGGTGAACACTCTAATCTAGAAGTAAAAAGAAAAATATCGGCATCTAAAAATGCTTCTATTACTTCCTTTCTTGGAATTTGTTTTAGAAAAATAATTTTTTTATACTTAAAAAAAGTATTAATTAAAAATTTAAAAATATATAAAAAACAAAAATATAAATTAGAAAATCTTAAATTATTATTACCAATAAAAACAAGTGTGCCTTTAACTTTGCTTAATAAAAAAATTAAAAGTGAGATATCTTGGCCCTTCATAAATGAATAATTAGCAGTATTTAATATCATTAAATCTTGAATATTATATTTATTCTTAAAACTATTATTAGATATTGTATTAAACTCATCACTAGCTGCATTTTCAATTACTTCAATATTATTAGGTGAGAATTTTAAACCAAATTCATAATCTTGATATTCACGACCATGATAAATGCATTTATAAAAAATTTGTAATTTTTGACTAAGCATATCAAAATATTTTTGATATTTTTTGTCTTTTAAGCCAGAATAACCACATGGACAAAAAATTAATTTGGCATTGATATTATCTAATAAATCTAATGCAAGATCAAAAGTCCATTGTTGAGCCGCATAAAAAAGAATTACATCATATTTAGAGTCCCTTATAAAACTTTTGTATTTATCAGTGTTTCCCGAAAATCCATTTACTAAATTTCCTGAAATTTTAAACTCTTTAAGCTTAATCGAATCAATTTTATTCCTATTTTTAATAAAAGTTGTAGCAACTGTAACTTTATTACCATGTATAATTAAATTTTTTGCAATTTCCTCTACGACTTTCTGGGAACCACCTGTAGATGGAAAAAAAAATTCACTACATAATAAAATATT
Source organism: uncultured Alphaproteobacteria bacterium (assembly GCA_902588615.1). Taxonomy (GTDB): domain Bacteria; phylum Pseudomonadota; class Alphaproteobacteria; order HIMB59; family HIMB59; genus HIMB59. The sequence continues at coordinate 7,964 of CACIPV010000009.1, forward strand.
CATGTTAAATTTTTGATCTAAAAATATTAAAAAATTTTTTAAAATATTCTAAATTAAATTGAAATAATAAGCCTAGTTTGTAATTTAAAAGTAAATATCTATTCATCGAAGCAAAAATGTATAAGTTTTGTTTTATTTTATTCTTACTAAAATATCTAATACTGTTGTTAGGATCATCTTTATAAATATGAAATACTTTACTAATATAGCCAATTTTGTAAATTGTTAAAATCTTTAACCATAACTCATAATCTTCAGGTTGACCAAAAGAGTTATTAACAAATTTGAATTTTTCGAAAATTTTTTTCTTCACTATTACAGAACTTGTGCCAATCATATTATTTTTTATTAACTCTGAAAAAGATATGTTAGTTCTATTTTTGTAAGATTTTATATCATTTAGGTTTGTTTTATAACCAGTGGCAGAAATGCAATAATCATTTTTTTTCATAAAATTTATTTGTTTTGATAATTTTCCTTTTAACCAATAATCGTCTGAGTCTAAAAAAGCAATATACTCGCCATCTGAAAAATCAATCATCATATTTCTTAATACGGAGGGTCTTTTTGTATTATAAAATCTAAATAATTTAATATTATCTGATTTAAATTTTTTAATAATTTTAATAGTGTTATCAGTAGAACCATCATCGATAATTAAAATTTCATAAGATTTATAATTTTGATAGATGACACTATCGATGGCTTTGGCAATAGTTTTTTCACTGTTGTATGTAGGTATTACGATACTAACTTTATCTTTTATAAAAGATATATTTAATTCTTGTTTTTTAGAAAATAAATAAAAAAAATAATTTAAAAAGAGTTTATTCAATAATCTAAATAAAATTTTTTTAATAAATATGAATTTAACACCTCTATTAATTTTTTTTTTAAAATTTTCTAAGTTCTGATCAAATGATTTAGAAATTTTCTTTTTAAGACTATAAATTATTAGAGGTTTATTATATTTATAAAAACTTATTCCATCTTTTCGCATTCTATAAAAAAGCTCATAATCCTCAAATAAATGATATTTTGAACTTTCTTTATATTTATATTTTAAAAATATTTTTTTATTACCAATTACTGTTGGGTGAATAATTGGATTATGAAAACTAAATTCAAATAAAGAAATGTTTTGATTATGGTATCTATCTTTTTTAAATCTATTTTTACTAATTTTATAAATAACAGAAGAGTAACAAATTGAATAAATTTGTTTTTCTGAAATTTGTAGAATCTGCTTTGATAATCTTTCTTTGATAAAAAAATCATCTGAGTCAAATCTTACTAAATATATTCCCTTAGCTTTATTAATTAAATAATTAAGTCCGAAAGAAATACCTTTTCTTTTTTTTGAATTATAAATTTTTGTATTTTTTATATATTTAAATGATTCTAATTGACTAGAAATCGGAACGGATGAACCATCATTATATATCAATATTTCATAGCTTATTCCATGAGGAATATGAATTGACTCTATTGATTTAACAAAATTACTATTTCTAGCAAATATTGGTATGATAAGAGAAACTACAGGGTATTCAGCAACCATGTTAATTCAAACTAATCATGTGTTGACTATGTTTTTTTTAACAATTTGCTAAAGATGTAATTAGAAAAATTATTAAGATTTTTCATTAGGGAAGTGGCTCTTGGCCCATTCAAATGTATTACTAAGTCCCTCTACCATACCAATTTTTGGAAAATAATTTAATTGCTCATTAGCCTTTGAAATATCTGGACATCTTCTGAGTGGTTCATCAGGTGGATATGAGTCGGGATAGGATATCAATTCATAGTCAACTTTAGAATTTATAGCTTTTTCGAGCTCATTTTTTAGATCAATCAAAGAAATTTCTGGACCCGAGTTACCAATATTATAAGTTTCACCAACATTGTCTGTTACAAATACTCTTAAAAAGCCGTTGATTGCATCAGAAACGTAGCAGTAAGTCCTAGTTTGACTTCCATCGGAATAAATTTTTAATTTTTGGTTTTCAATCACATTGTTAATAAAATTTGGAATAACTCTATAATCAAATTTAGACATTCCTGGTCCATATACGTTAAATGGCCTAACAATATTAGTATTTAGGTTATATTTTTCATTATATACGTAACACAATGTCTCTCCTATTCTTTTGCTTTCATCATAGCACGATCTAGAGCCTATTGAGGTAACATTTCCATTATAAGTTTCTTTAGTAGGAATATTATTTAGATCAGGGTTTCCATATATTTCTGAAGAGCTAAAAAAAATAAATTTTGAATTATTTCTCAATGCTAGATCAAGCAAATTTTTATTCCCCATATAACTGGCATTAATTGTCTCTAATGGAAATTTTCTATAATAATAAGGACTAGCTATACCCGCAGCATTTACAACAATATCTACATCTAAAAAATCATAAAAATTTGTTATGTCTAACTCTTTTATATGGATATTATCATCTCTAATTTGAGAACAAAACTCAGATGTATTGGATGATTTTGATGTAATTAAGTTATCAACTAAATATAGGGTTATATTGGTGTTAAGGTACCTGTTTAAATAAGAGACTGTAGTTGCAAAATATTTTCCTAGAAAACCCAAACCTCCAGCAATAAAAATTTTCTTATTCTCAAATTTTGGTATTATATCACTAATACTTTCGGTGATATTCTTAATATCTTTTTCTAATAATTTCATATTTTGGTAATTTATGAGTAAAACATTTTTAAATTCAGAGTTAATAGATCAATATAATATTATGGCTAAGATTAATACCTAAATTTAGCCCTTTTCAATATAAATAGATCGGCTTGGAAAGGCAAAGTTTAATTTAAGTTCCTCTACTTTAGACTTTATTTCAATGGCTAAATTTTCTTTTATCTCCAAAAACTTTTCCCAATCATTTGTAGATGTAAAGCAGTATATTAGTATATCAATCGAACTATCATTAAATTTATCCAATTTTACAAAAGCTTTGTAATTTTTATCTACAACAAAATCTTCGCTAGTTATCATATAATTTTTTAAATGTTCAGTTAAATTTTTAATTTGATTTAGTGTAGAATTATACTCTAATCCTATAATCCAATTTATTCTTCGATTTGTTCTGTTTGTATAATTCAGTATTGGTGCCTCTGCAAAAATATAATTGGGAATGGTAATTGGAGTAGAGTCAAACTTCCTAATTAGAGTAGATCTAAAGCCTATATGTTCAACGGTACCCTCAGTATGACCAGGTACATTAATAACGTCCCCAATATGAAATCTTTTTTCTAATAAAATCATAATTCCGGATATTAAATTTTTAAATAAATCTTGTGCGCCTAGAGCTACGGCAACACCAAACAAACCTAAACCAGCAATCACGGGACCAATTTTAATACCCCAAACCTCTAAAACTGCAACAATACCTAAAAATACGATCAAGTATTTTAAGGATCGAACTATCCAAAGAACTAGAGCTTTAGTAAGAATTTTCTCTAGTTTTGAAAAAATATTAGAAAAAGGAATTAAAGCTTGATGAATTAACCAAAAAACGAATATGGTCGCTAGAGTATTATTAATTTTTTGGAAATATAAACCTAAAGTTGAGTCAATTTCAAAATACAAAGTTACAGCGAGAAAAGCTAGGACAATTGGAAGAAGCTTAAAAGGAGGTATTAAAGCATCATACAGACTATCGTCTACTTCAGTGGTTGTTTTATTTACAATTTTTTTTAATTTTGAGACAATTAGTTTTGCAAAAATACTTCTTATCAATAAAGCAAAAATAATTGAGATAAGTATTATTCCTAGATCTATTAAACTTATCCCAAAGACGCCATTATCAAAAACAGTTCTAATTTGGACCAAGAAGTTTTCAAAAATTTTCATGAAATTATATTAAATTAAAAAAAAAGCCGCACAAGGCGGCTTTTTCACATTTGTTTATTGACCGAATTACATCATGCCTGGCATACCGCCACCCATGCCACCCATGCCACCCATGCCGCCCATATCAGGCATTGCAGGAGCAGACTTTTCTTCCGGCTTATCTGTTATCATCGCTTCAGTTGTTGTTAATAAAGCAGCAACTGAAACAGCATCAATCAAGGCAGTTCTGACAACTTTGGTTGGATCAACAATACCTGCTTTGACTAGATCACAAAACTTACCTGATTGAGCATCAAAACCATAGGAATTGTCTTTGCTTTCTAAAATTTTTCCAGCAATAACAGCGCCATCAAAACCTGAATTCTGAGAGATTTGTTTTAAAGGAGCTGATAAAGCTTTTCTAACAATGTCTACTCCATACCTTTGATCATCATTATCAACCTTTAAATTTTTTAAAACACCTGTCGCATATAAAAGAGCAGTACCACCGCCTGGTAATATTCCCTCTTCTACAGCAGCTCTTGTTGCATGCATAGCATCTTCGACTCTGTCTTTTTTTTCTTTGACTTCTACCTCAGATGCACCACCAACTTTTATAACAGCTACCCCTCCAGCTAGCTTGGCAAGTCTCTCTTGAAGCTTTTCTCTATCATAATCAGAAGTAGTTTCTTCAATTTGTTTTCTAATTTGATCACATCTAGCTTCAATGTCCTTTTTCTTACCTGCTCCACCAACAATTGTTGAGTTTTCTTTATCAACAACTACTCTTTTAGCTCTGCCTAACATGTCCATAGTTACTGACTCAAGTTTGATACCTAAATCTTCACTGATGACTTGACCACCAGTCAAGATAGCTATGTCTTCTAACATAGCTTTTCTTCTGTCACCAAAACCAGGGGCTTTTACTGCAGCTATTTTGAGTCCACCTCTTAATTTATTAACAACTAAGGTTGCTAGAGCTTCACCTTCAACATCTTCAGAAATAATAAGTAACGGCTTTGTAGACTGAACAACAGACTCTAATAAAGGAAGCATTGGTTGAAGACTTGCTAACTTCTTTTCATGTAAAAGAATTAAACAGTCTTCCATTTCTGCCTTCATTTTGTCGGCATTAGTAACGAAATAAGGGCTTAAGTAACCTCTATCAAACATCATACCCTCGACAACATCTAATTCTGTGTCTAGACTTTTTGCCTCTTCGACAGTAATTACACCCTCTTTTCCAACTTTTTGCATTGCTTCAGAAATCATTCCTCCGACTTCCCCATCGCCGTTTGAAGCGATAGTTCCAACTTGTTGGACTTCTTTATCTGATTTTACAACTTTAGAGTTTTTTTGGAGTTCAGAGATAATTGCATCTGTTGCAGCATCCATTCCTCTTTTCAAATCCATAGGATTTAATCCTGCAGCTACTGCTTTCATTCCTTCAGTAGCTAGTGCCTGGCATAACACTGTTGAAGTTGTTGTACCATCACCAGCAGAGTCGTTTGTTTTGTTCGCAACTTCCTTAATCATTTGTGCGCCCATATTTTCAAATTTATCTGCTAATTCGATTTCTTTTGCAACTGTTACTCCATCTTTTGTTGTTCTAGGTGAACCAAAAGATTTATCAATCACAACATTTCTTCCCTTAGGACCTAATGTTACTTTGACTGCATCAGCTAGTATATTTATGCCTTTAAGCATTTTTGCTCTAGCGTCTGTACCAAATTGAATTAATTTTGCTGACATTTTAAAATACCTTTCAATTACTTCTCAATAATTCCCATGATATCTGACTCCTTCATAATAAGGAGTTCTTTACCATCGATTTTAACTTCTGTGCCAGACCATTTACCAAACAAAATTCGATCACCTTTTTTTACGTCTAAAGCAACCACTTGTCCATTTTCATTTCTAGCACCACCCCCTACGGATATAACTTTTCCTTCCATAGGTTTTTCTTGAGCAGTATCTGGGATAATGATACCGCCTTTTGTACGATCCTCTTGTTCAACTCTCTCGACCAAGACTCTATCGTGTAAGGGTTTTAAATTCATTTTCTATACCTCTATATCTTAAATTTAGCTTTTAGCACTCACTTTTATAGAGTGCTAAGTTATATTAGTAAATGGTTAATATATTTCTGTTTTCAAGTTGATATGGTTTAAAATCATTAAAAATATTGAAATTTCTCTTTAATTGAATGATTATCCTAATATGCGAAATTGCTCAAATTTAAGCATTTTAAAGACAATGTTCATGTATCTCAATTTTTCAGAAAGATAGTCAATTAATTATGTTTGAATATAATCTAATTAAACAATTGGTGCTGATTGGGGGTGGGCATGCAAATGTACAAATTTTAAAGAAATTATGCATGAACAGAATAAAAGGATTGCATACAATTTTAATTAGTGAACATTCTCAAGCTACTTATTCAGGGATGACACCTGGATACATTCATAGAGATTTTAGCATAGAGGAAATAAGCATTGATCTTCAAAGACTGTGCTTTAATGCAGGAGCAACTTTTATAAAAGATAAAGTAATAAAGTTAGAAACTAACTCTAAAAAAGTAGAATTACAAAATTTTCCATCAATTAAATATGATTTATTATCAATTAATACTGGTTCCATCTCAAATACAGAAGGAATAAAAATAGAAAAATTATCTAAATGTTTTTTTGCAAAACCTATTAGCTCACTTGTAAATAACTTGGGCCAGATTGATCAAATTATAGGTAATAAAAAAAATAGAATTTCAATTATTGGAGGAGGTGTAGCATCTTATGAATTGGCTTTCAGCTTATTAAGAAGATATAAAAATAATTTAGAAATAACTATTTTTGGAAAAAATATTTTAAAAGAAAAAAATTTAAATGAGAAAACAAAAAAAAATCTAAAAAAAATTTCATCTGATTTAGGTATTAAAGAATATTTAGGAGAAGTAGTTTCTATAACTGAAACTCATTTAATCTTAAAAAATGGAGAAAATTTTGATAGCGATTTAAATTTACTTTCTTCTGGTGCTAATATTGAAACATGGCTCTCAGAGAGTAATCTAGATAAAGATAACAATGGATTTATAGTTGTAGATAATAATCTTCTATCTAAAAGTGATAAAAATATATTTGTTACAGGTGATGCCTGTTCAGTGGAAGATAATTTTAGACCTAAATCAGGTGTAATGGCGGTCCGTCAGGGACAAGTTTTAAGAGAAAATATTTTTTTGAAATTAATTGGTAAGCCTCTAATAAAATTTAAAGCACAAAAAAACTGGTTATATTTAATTGGCACTCATAAAAATAAAGCATTATTAAACTATTTTTTCTTATCTTTTCATGGTCTATGGTGCTGGAAACTTAAAAAGTGGATTGATAGAGGGTTTATTAATAAATTTAAATTTACATCTAATTCAAATATGTCTTTTAGAAATTTTGAATTAAAGAGGCCAACAGATATAAAGATGTATTGCCAGGGTTGTGGCTCTAAAGTTTCAAAAAACACTTTAATTGATTTTTTAAATGAGGAAAATTCACATAGTGATTTACCTGACTCATCAATCATAAGTACTAATTCTTCATCCTTATTGCAAAGTATAGATCACATAAAGTTATTTACATCACTTAACCCTTTTGATTTTGGAATTATAAGTTATCTGCATTCTCAAAATGACATTTTATCAAGTGGGGGTTCTGTAAAAACTATAAGTGTTTCACAGGCCCTACCGTTCTCTGATGGCATTATAGAAAGTTTTTTCATGGAATATTTTATGAAAGGTATTAAATCGGAAGCCATAAAAGATGGTTCAAATATTGCATCAGGACACAGCTATCAATCAAAAGAGCCTGGTATTACAATTACAATGAATGGCTCATATGAAAAACAAATTACAAAAAGCCAAGCGCAAGAGAGTGAACTAATATATCTTTCAAAACCTTTAGGCACAGGATATCTTTTAGCTGCTTATTTTAATAATTCAGAACTTTTATCAAGTTTTGATTTTCAAAATTTAATGAAATGGATGAAAAAAGGAAATAAAAAAATATCAGAAATATCTAAAAGTTTTAAAAGCAACATTACAACAGATATTAGCGGTTTTGGATTAGCATCACATTTATCAGATATTTGTAAATCATCAGGATTATCAGCTGAAATAAAACTCAATGAAGAAATACTCATAAATAAAAATATTGAGATTTTAAATAAATTTAAAAGCACAGGTTTTGAAAATAATTATTCATCCTCAGTAAATGAAATCTCAATATCTGATAATAATAAATTACAAAACATACTTTACGATCCTCAAACAAATGGGCCCCTTTTGATATCAATGAAGAAAGAGGATCAAATTAATTTTGAAAAAGAGTTTCAATCAGTTATTGGATTTAGTCCTATATTGATAGGACAGTTTAAAAAGTTCAAAAAAAAGTTAATTAATGTAATAAATTAGTTGACGTTTATTTTTTAAATTTTTTTTTGAATAAAATGATCATAACTATTAGAAAAGCGATAAAACCAAGGGGAATTAAGTATTCTGGCTGGAATATTAAAGAAAAACTTAACTCTGTTTTGTTTATAAATATTTCTTCTAACCCTTGACCTATACTACCAAAGATAAATGACCATGGGGCTAGCCCAAACAAAGTAGTAAAAAAAAACTTTTTATTGTTTGCACCAAGACCTGCTAAAATGAGGTTTTGTATGAAAAAAGGAGCTGCGGGAACAATACGAATTAATGTCATTAGCTCTAAATCGTTTTTATTGAAATAATTTTCTATATAGGAGTATTTATTCAAAAATTTATTTTTAATAAATTCCGAAAAAAATTTTTTTGCTATTATAAAGATTCCAAAAGCACCAAGTGTTCCACCAATTATAGATATGGTTCCACCTATCCATGTTCCAAATAAGAAACCATTTATCATTGATAATAAGGAAGCAAATGGAAAATTACTCAAAATTAAAAAGCTATATAAAATTAAAAATGTAAATATTGAGAGTAGGTAATTCTGAGATATAAAGTTTTGAATAAAGTCCAAATTATAGAAAAAAGTTTCAAGTTGAAAAAAGTCTTTATTTAAAAAATATGTAATCCATAAAATTAGAAAAAATATTAGTAAAAATAAAATTGATATTTTTTTTGATAATTTCACTAGATAAGTAGCATTTCTAGTGATGGTAAAATTGAATTTAATTGAAATCCTAAAGATTGAATAGAGCCATTAAAGATTAAAATACCTGTTACAAGCAAAATAATACCAGTAATGAATTGAAAATAACGAATATATTTATTTAAAAAACTTGTCATGATCAATATTTTACTCATCATTAATCCGACAACTATAAAAGGAACCGCCAAACCAATTGAGTAAAAAGACAATAATATAATTCCATTAACACTATCCTTAATAGCAACAGCTAGTACAGATCCTAAAATTGGTCCAATACATGGACTCCAGCCAAATGCAAAAGCAACGCCAATTATAAATGGAAAAAAATGATTATTTTGAAAACCTTGTAGATGGAACTTACGCTCAAAATCTAAAAAAGGAATTTTGATTATTCCAATAAAATATAGTCCCAAAATAACTATTAATATTCCTGATATAAAATTTAGTTGTTTTTTAAAATCAAAAAATATGTCACTCAAAAAATCAATAGAGGCACCCATGATTATAAAGACAAAAGAAAAACCCAGAGTAAATAATAGAATATGAGGTAATAACTTTAGTGTGTTCGCTGCTGATGAACTTTGTAAATCTGCAAAAGATTTGCCGACGATATATGATATAAATCCTGGAACTATGGGCAGAACACAAGGCGAGAGAAAACTGAGAATACCAGCTAAAAAAGCTATAGTTAGAGGGATATCTTGAACCATGAAATTATAGTAACATTATACTATCCATACAATAACACAGATGTTTGATCGCCAAATTCAAAATTTCACCCAAAAGCCCTTAATAATAATAGCCAAACTTTTTTTAAAGTTTTTAAAACCTAATCAAATGACAATATTAGGTTTCATATTAGGTTTTTTTATGTGTATTTTAATTTTTTTTCAGTTCTATTTTGCTGCACTAGCACTTTTACTTTTGAACAGATTTTGTGATGGCTTAGATGGAACAATGGCCAGACTAACAACCCCCACTCCTTTGGGTGGATATTTAGATATTGTCAGTGACTTCACAATTTATTCTGGGTTTGTTTTAGCATTTGGGTTCAGTGATAGTAGTTACACAACTTTATCAATGATTTTACTTTTTTTATACATAGGTACGGGTACAACATTTCTTGCAAAAGCTGCAATTCAAACTCAATTAGATAAAATCTCAGAGACTAATGATGCTATTGAAGGACTACCAAAAAGTTTTCATTACACATCCGGATTAGTTGAAGGTACAGAAACAATAATTTTCATGGTTTTGTGTCTCTTATTCCCAAATTTTTTTATTTTAATATCTATTATTTTTGGGATTTTATGTTTTATAACTTTTATATCTAGGGTTATTGTTTGTTACGTTGAATTTAATTTATAAAAGTTAAATAAGCCTCCATAAACATTTTTGAAACAATCATAGTAATCATAAAAAAAGATAATTTTAAAAAAATTCTAGTTATTCTTCCAAGTTCAAAACCTGCATAATAAGCTTCAAATATATCAAAGTTATTGAAAAACCTCTTATTTACAAAGTTTTTAAGTAAAAAGAATAATTTTGCTAATGGTCTTACGACTACGAAATTTCCAATTATAGAAAATACGATAACAATTACTAAACTTACATTCATTGCAAAGGACCAAATAATTAGTGACCCAATCCAGTATCCTAAAAATAGTAACCTCTCCTTTTGCTGAGGGTGAGTATAAACTTGAAAGAAATTCATTTTATTTTAATCCATCTAAAGCCATTTCACTTGCAATATTGGATGCTAAAATCAAGTCTTTTTTCGATTTTTCTAAGATAAATTTTGTACGTGATTTTATTTTTTTTAGAAGGTCATCTACAATTTTGTCATCTGGTTCGAGATCTTTTTTAACACTAATTCTTGAACCTAATATAATTACGCCACCAGCGTTGGCACAATAATCAGGACAATATAATATACCTTTGTTATATAATTCTTTTTCTATATCAATATTATCAAGTTGATTATTTGCTGATCCAGTAATCATTGATATTTTATTATTTGCAAAATTTAAAAACTTCATATTCAAATCACCTCCTCCTGCACAAGGAGAGTAAATATCAATTTTTTCAAAGGATGTATCTTGAAGTCGACTACAAAATTTATAACCATCTCTCTCAATCAAATCTTTTTTATGCTCTAAGTCAGAAATTTCAATATTTGCACCGTCTTTTTTACACAAAGAAGCAATTCTAGATCCAGTCTTACCATATCCTTTGATAAATATATTTTTATTTACTAATGAGTCTTGTCCGAATTTAAATTCGACACAACCTAACATTGAGTAATAAACACCTAATGCGGTACCTAATCCGGAGTCAGAACCTATAGGGTCACAAACATGATCTGAGTATTCTCTAAATCCTCTTAAGTCCTCATCGACCGTTCCCATATCTCCAGCTGTTATATAAGTACCATTTAGTTTGTTTAAAACTTCTCCAAATAAACTATATGCATCTTTTTTATTTATTTTAGAATGTATAGTAGCTTTCCCACCACCAAAGGGAAGTTCAGCCAAAGAATTCTTATATGTCATTGCTTCAGCTAATTTTAAAACATCTTCTTCTTGTTTATTAAAATCTTGATAATTGAAATATCTACATCCACCCAAGGCAGGGCCTCTTTTAGTATTATGAATAGCAATTACTGAGTAAAAATTAAACTTATCCTCCTCAGCATAAACAACTCTTTCAAATCCATCTTTTGGTTTATCTTTAATATTTAAAGTCATTACTACTTATATGGTCAATTATTTTAAGGTCTCCTTCTAAAAAATCATATTCACGAATATCCTTGATTTCAATCCATTTTAGTTCTTTATGAAAATTATTTAAAACCTTACCACTGAAATTATTGACTAAATAAAAATATATGAATACCTTTTTTTTCAAGTCTTTATAATCAAAATTATAACTGATCAGTTCCTCATAATTTATTATGTTAATTGATAACTCTTCATTTATTTCTCTAATTAAGGCCTCATCATTAGTCTCATCATTTTTGATTTTACCTCCAGGAAATTCCCATTTTAATGGATGATCCTTAAAGTTTGGTCTTTGACATATTAAAAGTTTATTATTTTGAAGTATTAAGCCTGCTACAACTTTTATTTGTTCAATTTTCATATTTTGTTTTAGCAATATAAATCCCAATCAGGATTAATGTACTCCCAAAAAATTGGATCAATGTTAATTTTTCTTGGAAAAAAAGGTACGCCAATAAGGTTGCAGCAATAGGTTGTATCAAAAGACTTAAAGATGATAAGGAAGCAGATAAAAATGCTAGAGAGTAAGCTATAAAAGATTGTCCAATGAATTGGCATACAAAACCTAATAAAAATAGAATTGCTATCGCGTAAAAAGACTTTGGAACTAAACTTTGTTCAAAAAATATAGCAACTAAAAGTAAAATAATTGCACTTACACATCCTGAAAAAAACATAATCGTACTTGAATTTAAATTTTTTCTTAATTGGCTAATAGTAAGAATATAACAACCATACCAAATTGCAGTTAGAACACCTAAAAGATCTCCCAAAAATTGTGATTTATAAAATTGAAAACTCTCACCTAATAACAAGGTCATACCACTCATCGAAATAAATATGGCAATAAAAAAAAACTTAGAAAATTTTTCTTTAAGAAATATTAAAGAAAATAAAATTACAACAATTGGAGCTAAATTAGATAAAAATGTTGCCTTAGAAACTGTGGTAAGTTTGATAGACAAATGCCAACAAATTAAATCTAACGAAAAAAAGATACCTGAAATAAAAATAATTGAAAATTTATTTTTTAAAACAGGAAAGTTTACTTTTTCAATAATTTTCAGTGACCCAAACATTAAAAAAAAAGGAAGGCTCACGAATATTCTAAAAAAAGCTGTCATTATTGGATCAACCTCTGAGAGTCGAACAAATATAGGAGAAAAAGCAATACTTACTGCGCCTATAATCAGTATAAGAAAAGGATTAATTTTTAAATTAGGCAAAGACTTCTTCGGATTTTTCTTTTTCTATAATTGGAAAATGGATAATTGCAGAAAATAGAGAAATTACTATCGCCATTATCCAAGCTATATCGAGTGAACCATAAATATCTATAACTAAACCACCAATAAAAGAGCCAAGAAATGCTCCTGCTTGATGGGAAACCATTACAATCCCAAATAAAGTCGAAAGGTATCTTGTGCCAAATCTATTTGAAACAATTCCTGAAGTCGGTGGGACAGTTGATAACCATAAAAGACCAATACAACAACTGAAGGCTATAATTGTGAAATTGTTTGTAGGCAAAATTAATAATAAAAAAATTACTATGCTTCTTACAAAATAAATAAATGATAATATATATTTTTTTTTAATAATGCCTGAAACCTTTCCTGAAATTAAAGTACCAATCATATTAAATAACCCAATTAAGGTAAGTCCTGTTGCAGCTATTGTAGTTTCTAAACCTTTAATTTTTGCAAAAACTGGAAGATAGTTTGAAATTAAAGCTACATGTAAGCCACAAACAAAAAATCCTAAAATAAGATAGTTATAACTTTTATCCTTAAAAGCTTTTTTTATGACATCTGATATTTTTCTTTTTGTAAATTCTTTCTTATCTTTTTTTTGAGGCTTAGGTAAAAGAAATATAAATGAAAGAGGAATTATGAACAGAAAAAACATAGATGTAATTTGAAAAGAAAAACTCCATTTAAAAGTTGTGACTAAAAATTGGTTAATAGGTGTAAATATAAACATCCCTGTTGCAGCAAGAGACATAAGTATTCCTGTAACTGTGCTTTGTGTTTTATCATCCTCAAAATATTTTGAGACACCTCCAATTATAACTGGTACAGAAATAACACCAGCTGAAATACCTCCAATTATGCCAATACCAAATAAAAAATGTAATGGGTGTATCGCTGAAGAAGCAACATAGAAACTAAGAGAGACACCAAAGAAACCAAAACAAAGAGTTTTTACATAACCCTTTTGTTCAGCAAATGCACCTGCAATGGGTGACATAGCTCCCCAAAGCAAATTAAAAAGACCATATGTTAGACCTATAATTGAAGCACTAAAAACTGTGGAACTTAAAAGATCTGGGACATATATACCTAGAGACATTCTAAATCCATTTCCAACTGACAGTATTAATCCAGCAACTAAAACTAATAGAATTGTTCTCATTTGCTTAAAATATATGAATCATATCAAAAAAATATGTTTATTTTTGAGGTTAAATATCTATTATACGCCGTCATGGGTTATCCTAAAAAACACAGAGGCAGAAGAAAAATCGGTTCACGAAAAAGAAGAGCTAAAAGAAGAGCTAAAAAGAAATAGTATTTTCAATTATTATAATTTATCCCTGATATTTTATGGTTGTTTTAAACAGAAGAAGATTTATATCAATACTTATTGGTGGATGCTTTGTTGGATATAAACCTTTAGTTGCGATGGAAAAATTAATTCTTTCAGATGAGGAATGGAAAATAAGATTATCAGAAGAGGAGTATTATATTTTGAGGCAGCATGGAACTGAACGACCCGGGTTTAGCGTACTTAACAATGAAAAAAGGAAAGGTACCTACCATTGTGCAGGATGTGAATTACCACTATTTTCTTCGGATATGAAATATGATAGCGGAACTGGCTGGCCTTCATTTTTTGATTATCTTCCTAATGCTTTGGGTTTTAAAACAGATTTTAAATTGGTGTTTCCACGAAAAGAATATCACTGTGCTAAATGTGGCGGTCATCACGGACACGTCTTCAAAGATGGTCCAGAACCTACAGGTTTAAGATACTGTAATAACGGTATAGCTTTAAACTTTATTCCAGATTAATTTTTTTTAATTAGCAAATACGTTAAAGAAATAGCAAGTGCTATCTTTAAAAGTTCACTGTAAATAAATGGGTATAAGCCTGCGTTTATAGATTTCTCCAGTCCTATGAAGCTTGATAAATGGGCAATACCACAAACAAAAATAATTAACGCGCCTATAAAAATAGATAAAATAATTTTAATTAAATTTTTATTGAAAAGATTTTTTGAAAAATATGCTATTACAAATGAAGCTAAAATCATTCCATAAAGAAATCCAAATGTTGGAGAGATGACATAACCAAAACCTCCACCAGCAGCAAAGATGGGTAGACCAATGAGTCCAAGAATAACGTATGAAACAGTTGCATAAAACCCAACCATACCCATTGAAGCAGCAATAAAATATACAACAAAGGTTTGTAATGTCATCGGCACAGGATAGAAAGGAATACTAATTTTACTAGAAACTGATAAGAGAATAATTCCCAAAAGAGAAAATACTATCTTAGATAAATTACTTTGAGCGTATTGACTTAAAATTGTTATATTTTTATTTTCCATATTAATTATTTATAATTTTGAAGTGATTTGTGCAATAATTATAATTGACCTCTAATCAATTCTTTTAACTTCATTAAATCCTTATTAAATAATCTAATACCCTCAGCTAGTTTAAAAGATGCCATCTGATTTTCATTTAAATGCCAACGAAATGAGCTCTCATTCACATTAATTCTCTCAATATCTAATGAGGATGATTTTTCTTTTGATAATTTAAGTTTAATTTCATCATCGTTTTGGCTTAACTCTTCTAAAAGAGTTGGGCTGATAGTTAATTTATCACATCCAGCTAAATTAATTATTTCATCTTTATTTCTAAATGATGCTGCCATAACAATAGTGTTATAATTAAATTTTTTAAAATAATTAAAAATCTTCTCAACACTCTCAACACCTGGGTCATTTGATGAGTCGTAATCTTTTTGTGTGTTTGATTTAAACCAGTCAAGTATTCTTCCTACAAATGGTGAAATTAAAAATGCTCCTGCTTCAGCACAAGCTATTGCTTGTGTTAAAGAAAAAATGAGTGTGCAATTACAAGATATTCCCTCCGCCTCTAATTTTTTTACTGCTTGTATTCCTTCCCATGTGCCTGCAATTTTAATTAATATTCTATTCTTGGGAACGCCTGATTGCTCATAGCTATTGATTATTTGCTTTGCCTTTTCAACAGTAGCTTCAGTATTAAATGATAAATCAGAGTCGACCTCGGTAGAAACATATCCTGGCACGATTTTTGTTAATTCTATACCAAAAGCAATAGTTAGTTGATCGGCAATGTAATTAACTTGATCCTCAGTTTGAGAAAATTTTCTACTTTTTGAATTACTTATTACTTCATCAACTAGTTTTTTGTATTTGTTTGATTGAACAGCTTTAAATATTAAAGATGGATTGGTAGTACAGTCATCTGGGTTAAATTTTTGAATACTGTCAATATCTCCCGTGTCTGCAACAACTGATGAAAATTTTTTTAGACTATCTAATTGAGATACCATGAAAATAAATATTCTTTCTTAAAGATTGTTTAAGCTATATATTAATTGAACTTCTTATGCAAAAAAAAATAATTATTTGTGGTTTAGCAGATATCCAAGAGTGTGTTGATAAATTCAACCCAGATAAAATGCTTACCATTATTAATAAAAATTTTGAGCCTGAAACCCCATCAGGTATGGATAAAAATAGACACTTGAAAATGTTAATTGATGATATTTCTGAGCCAAGAGAGGGTTTTATATTACCTGAGAAACATCATACTCAAGAATTATTAGATTTCACAGATGATTGGGATAAAACCAAACCTATTTTAGTCCATTGCCATATGGGTATAAGTCGATCTACTGCAACAAGTTTAGGCATAGCCGCAAAATACTCCCCTAAAAATATTGAGCTTATAATTGAAAACTTAAAAGAAATTGCACCACACGCTAGCCCTAATAAGATTATGATGAGATATTATGATGAAATATTGGGTTTAGATAACAGACTCTATGGTTCAGTTCCGTACTTTGACCCTGAGCCGATAGAAGAAAGTAGAATAGTAGAGTTTAATTTTTAGGATAACTAAATGAATAATAGTTGTGAAGTATGTAAAAAAAAGATTGTGGAGCCTTTATATTGGGCTGACCCTAAGTTTTATGATATCCCAAAAAAAGTATTTTTTTGTGATGCCAAATGTTCACTGATTTATTACAAGAAAATTAAAAAATTATTTAAAAATCAATAAATTCAATACATATAGCTGTGCAAATTTTGCACAGCTAAGTTCTATTATCTGCAATTTGACTTTAGAATAAAAATTAGTATAAAGCTTCAATCAAAACTAGCTCCATCCTTATTCCTATCCTTACTTATTCCTCCGGAGCTAGTTTTATATATTCCCTCAAAATAACAAATTAAACTTAAACTTTATTATAATATTTAATTGATATAATTTTTTAATATGAGTGATCATTATATTTTCTGGGATCTCGAAACAACGGGTCGTAATGATAAATTTAATCAAATAACACAAGTTGGTGCTGTGTTAACTAATAATAAATTTGAAGTTAAAGACAAATTAGAAATACATAGTAAGTTGAGAGAAGGGAAATGGTTCGAGCCAGGTGCTTTAATAACAACTGGTGTAGATCCAACTAGTTTAATACAAAATAATTACCCTAATTATTATGAAGCTAGTGCTCAATTGTATGAAACATTTCAACAATGGTCATCCTCATCAGCCATTTTTGTAGGTTTCAATAATATAAATTTTGATGAACCCTTTTTACGACAGGCACTTTATCAAAACTTATTACCTGAAATTTATATGACTGTGACTAACAATAATGTGCGTATGGATGTTTTTGATATATTAAGATTAGTTTCAGTTTTTAGCCCTGAACATATTAAATTTAATACTGACGATCAAGGGTATCCAATACTTAAATTAGATGAAATTTCAAAACTAAATAATATTTCAATAAACTATGATGCAGGTCCTCATGATGCTGTTTTTGATAGCTTAATCACATTGGAACTTAATAAGATATTAAATATAAGGTGTCCAAAGATTTGGAACTCTGCATATGAATTTCGACATAGAGACACTCCTAAGAGATTCATGCTAGATAATTTAGTTTTTACAAACACGACCTTTTGGGGAAGAAGACCCACAATCAAAGCTCAAACTTTAATTGGAGGCATTCCGTCAAGAAATCATCACTATTTAGTTTATAATTTACTTTTTGATCCTGTTAAAATCATAGAATTAGAAGACAAAGATTTAATTAAGAAAATGAATGATGGGGCTAAAAGAATTTGTGAAGTTTTTGATGGGTCAAAGTCGAAAACGCTTTTAAATGAAAGTTATTCATTCAAAGATAATAAATATGCAGAAATAGGAGTGGATGAACTAAGAAAAAGAGCAAATTTTATTAAAAAAAATGAGGAGTTTTGCTCTCGTCTTATTAAACTTCATCTTTCAAATCAAAAAGAATGGCCTGAACCATTTAATGTTGAAGATAGAATATTTGAGAGTTTCCCATCACATCAAGATAAGAAATTAATGATTGATTTTCATATCGCGCCTAACGATAAGAAATATGAAATTGCAAAACAATTCAAAGATGACCGATATAAAGAAATAGCTGTGCGAATTTTATATGAAATAGCCCCCCACACTCTGCCTGAAAATGACAAAAGAAATTATGAATTTGAAATAAAAGAGCGTTTTAATGATGATGATAAATCTAAATGGAATTCTAAAAATAAAATTCTCTCTAGTTTGAAGACCGACCTAGATAAAATGATTATAGATGAAGATGAAAAAATTCAGTTTAAACAAAAGGTTATAACATTTTTGAATAATGAATCTGCAAAATGGAATTAAGATTAATTTCGAGTTAGATATTCTTTGATATATTGTCCATAATCAGACTTGATTAATTTTTCTGCAATATCATTTAATTTACTTTTGTTTATAAAGCCTTGTTCGTACGAAGCTATTTCATAAGAGCCAATTTTTACATCGTTATTTTGTTCATATAATTTTACTTTTTGTGCTGCCTCTAGAAGAGCCTTTGCATTACCAGTATCATGCCAAACAATTGAGTCATCTAAAATTTCTAAAGCAAGTTTTTTTTCATATAAATATATTTTAATTAAATCAGTTATTTCTAATTCGCCTCTGTTTGATGGTTTGATTGTTTTTGCAAATTTTGATGCATCAGAGTCAAAAAAATATAAACCAGGAATAATCAAATTACTTTTAGGTTTTGATGGTTTTTCTTCAATGTCAACAATATTTTTATTGTTATCTAATTCAATAACACCAAATTTTTCTGGATCTGGAACTGGCAATCCAAATACACTTCCGCCGTTCTCTTGCATCTTAAGAAGAGCAGAATTTGCATAGTCAAAGTAATTTTTTCCAAGAAAAACATTATCACTTAATGCTAATACTGATGGGCTGCCGTCTAAAAATTTCTCAGCAATAAAGTAAGCATCTGCTATACCCCTTTGAATTTTTTGGACTTCATATGAAAAATTAAGACCAACCACTGATCCTGTTCCAAATGTTTTTTTGAATATTGTAAGGTCGTCTTCTTGAACAATAAATAATATATCTTTAATTCCTAATCTTACTAAAGTCTCTAGTGGGTAATAAATCATAGGCTTATCGTAAAGAGGCAACAGAGGTTTTGAGGCAGGTATTGTTGCGGGCATTAATCTTGTACCCTTACCAGCAGCAAGAATAATACCTTTGGTTTTCATATCCAGCCAAATGATTTAACAAGAAATATTATAGGAATAATCATACATATAAATGTAATTAAAATTATATTAAGTTTTGTGCTATCTCTAACAGAGCTTATAAGGTCTCTATGTGAGATAAAATTTATTAATTTATTTTGATCGTCTACTACTGGTAGGTGCCTTATATTATTTTCCCCCATAATTTTTATTGCAATTTCTGAGGAGGTTTTTAAGTCCACAGTTATAATTTCTGATGTCATAATATCTGAGGCTGTAACCAAATCTGGATCTCTACCGTCTTTGACACATTTTCTGACTATGTCTCTTTCTGAAACAACACCAAGTAATATTTTTTGTTCACTCAGTATAGGGACAGCCCCTATATTTTTTATATCCATACTATCTGCAATTTCACTTACTATAGACTCGGGTCCAAAAAATATATATTCGTCATTAAGCTTAATCTTTTTAATATCTTTAATACTTGGCATGAGATCATTATATAGGCATAGAAGGATTTAAATAAATTAAGCGTATTGAAGCACTTTTAGGTCTTCAAAAACTTTAATTTTTCAATTATTGTTGCACATAAAATGTTTAGATTTTTTAACTCAAGAAAATGGTTTCTGTGGGCATGGGCAGGGTCAGCTGCCATATTAGGTAGTCTTTGGGTTCAAGTAGAAATTGATGTCAGGATCAATGAGTGGTTTGGTACTTTCTATGATATGATTCAAAAAGCCCTTGCTGAGCCAAATTCAATTACAATTGAAGAATATTGGGCGGGGTTACTATCTTTTATAACGCTTGCAGGTATATATGTAGCTATTGCAGTTTTGGTAAGTTTTTTCACTGCACATTTCTTATTTAGATGGAGAACCGCTATGGTCGAGTGGTATCACAGTGTTTATAACTATGCCCGTACAATCGAAGGTGCTGCTCAAAGAGTTCAAGAGGACACCATTAAGTTTGGTAGAATTATGGAAGGTCTTGGAACAAGCTTAATTGAGTCGGTGATGATAATTGTACAATTCCTTCCAATCTTATTAGGACTTAGCGCTGGTATTCCAATATTCTTTTTTGGAGATTGGGAGTATGGTTTAGTTGTTGGTGCATTAATTTGGTCAGTTGGCGGAACAGTTTTTTTAATATTCCTTGGAATAATTCTCAGACTTGTTGGTGTAGAATATGATTTACAAAAACAAGAGGCAGCTTATAGAAAAGTTTTAGTTATTGCTGAAGATGACGAAACTATTCGTCCAAAAACAATAGAAGAATTATTTGATGATGTAAGAAAAATTCATTTTCTCTCATATATTCGGTACTTGTACTTTAATATTGGAAGAATTGCTTATTTGCAGGCTAATGTTTTAAGTGCTTATGTATTTTTAGCTCCTGCAATTGTTGCAGGTATTATAACCCTTGGTGTCATGCAACAAATTATTCGTGCTTTTGGCAGGGTTGAGGGGTCAATGCAGTACTTGTTAAAATCATGGCCAACAATAATTGAGCTTGCAAGTGTTTACAAAAGACTAAGAGAATTTGAGAGAAAACTTAAGTCTACGACAGATACTGCCAAGGTGTCTGAATAAATATTTTAGACATTACATAGATAGAACTCAGAGTAATTAAAACAATGATAATCCACACCCATCTATTGTTCTTATCGTAGTTTTCGCCATTTTTATTAGGATCTACCATAATATTTAAATATAATAATTAATTATTAAAATCAATTATGCTTTTTTAAGTATCTTGTTCTGTTGACAACAGCATAGTTTTTAAAAAGTTTTTGAGCGAGTAAATTACTTTTTTCTACACCTTTGATTATCAGATCAAGATTTTTTTCTTTTGCTATTTCTTCAATTTTGTTCATTAATGCTCTTGCAACACCAATTTTTCTGAAGTCTTGTAAAACATACAAAACGTCAAGTACTATATTTTTCTCGTAATAAGTTTCGTTGATTTTAGCTACAACAATTCCCATAAATTTATCCTCATTTTTTGCAGCAAACGCAAAATAATCATCTTGAAATATGCACGTCCAAAATAAGCTGAAATTTACTTCTTCAAACTGAAAAGAATTTGATGATGCACTTTCATTAATGATTTCTTTCCAACTATTAAGGTGAATTTCTTTAGGTCTTTCAATGGTGAACATTCACTATTAATCTAGCAATAAATTTTAATCTTTCACATAATTATTCAATAAAAGCTTGATCTTGGGTGGATAAGTCTTATGTGTATATTAATGTTTGATAATTTAATGAAGTATTTTGAATCAGTAAAGGCAAGAGATCCTGCTGCAACTTCATTGTTACTAGTGATATTAACCTATCCTGGTGTGAAAGCTGTTTTCTTTCATCGTATAGCAAATTTTATCTGGTCACTAAATCTGAAATTATTAGGAAGAATGGTTTCTCAATTATCAAGATTTTTAACTGGTATAGAAATTCATCCTGCTGCTAAAATTGGAAAAAATTTTTTTATTGATCATGGGATGGGAGTTGTTATCGGAGAAACAGCTGAAATAGGAGATAATGTAACTATCTATCATGGCGTCACATTGGGAGGAATCATGCCTGCTGTTAAATCATCAGAACAAGTTGGCGTGAAACGACATCCTACTCTTGAAGACGATGTGATTGTTGGCTCTGGGGCACAGATATTAGGACCAATAATTATAAAAAGTTGTGCTCGAATTGGATCTAATGCTGTTGTAACTAAAGATGTCCCAAAAGGGGGAATAATGGTTGGTATACCTGCAAAAAATATTCAATCTAAATCTAAAAAAACAGATAATACTTTTGCGCCATATGCCGTTACAAAAAAGTAACTATTTATATATTCAAAATTAATTTGCATGATTATGTCTCAAATGTTTAAATAACTGATTGTTGGAGGGCAAAGAATATAAATAATAAATTTCTTGAAAATCCTCTTTAAAAAATGTCTGAAATAAAAATTCAAATTAAAAACTTGTATAAAATTTTTGGTAAAAACCCAAAGTCTGCGTTGGTGCAAGTAAAAGATGGTATCAATAAAGATGAACTGTTAGAAAAACACAATCATGTTCTTGGTTTAAAAGATATCAATTTGGATATTAAAGAAAAATCAATTCAAGTTGTAATGGGCCTTTCTGGTTCAGGTAAGTCTACATTAATAAGACATATAAATAGATTAATAGAACCTACAGACGGCAGTGTAGTTGTTGATGGCGAAGATGTTTTAAAAATGAATGATGAAAATTTAAGAAATTTCAGAAGAACAAAAACTGCTATGGTATTCCAGCGTTTTGCTTTGTTGCCACATAAGACGGTTTTAGAAAATACAATGTTTGGTCTTCATATTCAAAATATTGATGAAAAAGAGGCAAATACTAGGGCACGAAGATGGATTGATCGTGTTGGATTATCTGGATATGAGGAAAAATATCCTCAACATTTATCTGGGGGAATGCAACAACGTGTTGGTCTCGCTAGAGCTCTAACTAACGATGGGGAGATCTTGCTTATGGATGAAGCTTTTAGCGCTCTTGATCCCCTAATTAGAAAAGATATGCAAGATATTTTGTTGGAGCTACAAGACGAACTTCATAAAACAGTTGTATTTATTACTCATGACCTAGATGAGGCTTTAAAAATTGGGGATCGTATTGCAATATTAAAAGATGGTATAATGGATCAAGAGGGTATCCCCGCAGATATTTTATTAAGTCCAAAGACACAATATGTAAAAGATTTTGTTGAGGACGTAAACAGAGCTAGGGTAATTAAAGCAAAACACATTATGTCAGAGTTAAATGGACAAGACAGAGATAACGCTATGTTTGTAGATCAAGATGATTTTATCGACAGATTTATTGATAAAGTTATTTCTGATAAGCCAAATTGCCTTATAGTCAAAAATAAAAATAATGACGAAATAGGTTATTTATCAACAAAAAGACTCTCTGAAATACTAAAAAGATAGCTAAATAAACAATTTTCTGTTTTTGCGGCAATTAGCTTCCATTTTTAGGATTTTTTCACTGTTAATGCAATATAGGAATGTTATCCTATTATTTTATATCAGGGAGGATGTAATGAACTCTATTAAAAAAATACTTCTGAGCTCAGTTCTATTATTTGGAATTAACTCAGTTGCAAAAGCTGATTGTGGGACAATCACAATAGCTGAAATGAACTGGGCATCCGCCGAAATGTTTGCCCACGTTGACAAATTAATATTAGAAAATGCTTATGGGTGTGATGTTGAGCTTGTTCCTGGAGATACAATGCCAACAGCTACATCAATGATGGAAAAAGGAGAGCCAGATATTGCTCCTGAATTATGGATCAATTCTGTACGTATTGCTTTAGACGCAGCAACTGCTGAAGGAAGACTTCACTACGCTGCTGAAGTATTATCAGACACTGGTGAAGAAGGATGGTGGATACCTCAGTACTTAGCTGATGCAAACCCTGATATCGTCACAGTTGAAGATGCTTTAGCAAGACCTGATTTATTTCCTCACCCAGAAGGAGATGGCGCTGCTCTTTATACCTGTCCATCAGGTTGGAACTGCCAAATAAGTACTGGTAACTTATTCCAAGCTTATGACGGTGAAGGCAAAGGGTTTAACCTTGTAGATCCTGGCTCAGGTGGAGCTCTTGCTGGTTCTATTGCTGAAGCTTATGAAAAAGGTGAAGGTTGGCTTGGCTATTACTGGGCACCTACAGCTATTTTAGGTAAGTATCCAATGAAGAAGTTAGACTTTGGTGTACCTCATGATTTTGATGAGTGGAGCACTTGTACCTCTCAAGAGGGTTGTGCTGACCCACAAAAAAACTCATGGGTTGTTTCATCTGTGTTTACAGTCGTTACAGATAACTTCAAAAATTCAACTGGACCAGGAATGGATTATATCTCTAAAAGAGCTTTACCTAACTCAGTTGTAAACGAACTTTTAGCATGGAAGGATGATAATCAGGCATCTGGTGAGGATACTGCAATCTATTTTCTACAAAACTACGGTCAGTGGAAAAGCTGGATACCTTTTGATGCTCAATTAGACGTTTTAAACGCACTGTAATAAATATTTTTTAATCTGAGAAGTGGGCTTTTGCCCACTTCTAATTTTTACTGCTAAAGTTTTATGGAAAAGTTATTTTTATCAGAATTTCCTGAATTAAGTCGAGAAACACTTCGTTTTATCAAAAAAGGTTTTGATACATCTTACAGGGCTTTTTCCAGAGAATATGGTGACACTATTGAGGCAGTTTTTGATCCAGTGCTATATTTTTTAGTCTGGTTTGAAAAATTATTACAAAATTCACCTTGGCCTTTTGTTCTAATTTGTTTTTTAGCTATAATTTATTTTGGTAGCAGGAAAATATCAGTAACTATAGGTTCTTTATTTGCTTTTCTTTTAATTGGAATTTTTGGGATGTGGGAAGACACCATGTCAACAGTAAGTATTATTGGTGTTTGTACTTTACTTTCTATTGGAATTGGTATCCCAGTTGGTGTTCTCATGGCAAAATCAGAGCGCGCACAAAGGATTTGCACCCCAATTTTAGACGTTATGCAGACGATGCCAAGCTTTGTTTACTTAATTCCTGTAGTTATGTTATTAGGTATTGGTAAAATACCAGGTTTATTAGCAGTGGTTATATATGCAATACCTCCTATTATAAGACTTACCAATTTAGGAATAAGAGAAGTTGATAGTGAAGTGTTAGAAGCAGCAGATGCTTTTGGAGCTAACCCTAGACAAAAATTATTTCAAATTCAGCTACCTTTAGCTCTTCCAACAATTTTTGCTGGAATAAACCAAACTATCATGATGGCACTAGCGATGGTTGTTATTGCATCTATGATTGGTGTTAAAGGTCTAGGACAACCAGTTTTAAAAGCAATTACAAACCAATATTTTGCTATGGGTCTATTTAACGGTTTAGCGATTGTTGCTTTGGCTATTATTTTTGACAGAGTCTCCCAATCTTTTGGTCATCGTATTCAGCAACATAGAAGTGGTGCAAGAGAGTAAATAGAAATTAAGTTATTACCTAATATAATCTTTAAATTTTTTATTAATTAATCAATATGTTAAATAAAAGTCTTATAGGTGTATTTTTTGTAACTTTTATTTATCTACTAGCAATATTTTTAAAGCAACCCCTAGAATATGTCTTTAATTTACAGTTTTTACCATTAAGTCTTTTATCACTATTTTTGGGAATGTTTTTTTTTAATATATTCTCTTTATCTTCTAATATTGTTGAAGGTCGAGAATTTATTAAGAAAAATATACTTCAATTAGCAATTATCTTATTGGGTATAAAGATAAGTTTGGCTCAGTTATGGAGAGTCAGTATTGAGTCGATATTTGTAATAATTATAACAATATTATTGATTTTTCTTACATATATTTTGATAAAAAAAATTTGGCCAACTCAAAAAGACTTGTCAAAATTATTGGCAATTGGCACATCCATTTGTGGTGTCACAGCTATTTTAGCCTCCTCATCAATTTTAAAATCAAAAGATCAAGATGTGGCTGTGGCTGTGCTAGTTGTAGTTTTATGGGGAAGTTTAGCTGTATTTACATATCCTTTTTTTGTGGAGTTATTTTTTTTAACAGACATAGCTAAAGGTATTTTTTTAGGTGTTAGTATTCATGATACAAGTCAAGTTTTAGCAGCTGCCATGGTTCATAATGATTTACATCCAAATCAAAAAACTTTAGAAATCGCTACGATAACAAAAATAATGAGAAATTTATTTCTTTTAGCTTTGATACCGATATTGATAGTATTTAATAAAAGTTCAAAAAATAATAAAAATAAAAGTAAATCAGTCTTTGTTAAAATATTTAATTCAATTCCACTTTTTGTGATAGGTTTTATTTTATTTGTAACCTTTCGCTCAATTATGGACATATACTTTTTTGATAATGAGAAATGGATGCAATTTTTAGTAATGCTTGAAGAAATAATTTCAATTCTATTTGGCCTAGCTCTTACAGCTCTTGGAGCCTCTATTGATTTAAGAAAAATCTTTAATCAAGGTTATGCTGCTCTATTAATTGGTATGACTTTTAGCTTTGTATCCCTTGTATCAGTAACCTTCTTAATATTTATATTAGGGCTAAATGTCTTATAGAAATAATATCATTGCTTTGTAGTAAGAATACATATTAACTACACTGAATTTTATGACCCACTTAATTGCTAAAAGTGCGAGACTTCGCTCTACACCTTACACCAAAAGAATAGAGGAATATGGTGTTCAATCATACACAGTTTATAATCACATGCTTTTACCTGCATCTTTTAAAGGTATAGAGGAAGATAGTAGGCACCTAAAAAATAACGTTCAACTTTGGGATGTATCTGGCGAGAGACAAGTTCAAATTCAAGGACCTGATGCAGCTAAACTTACACAATTAATTACGTGTAGAGATTTATCTGAGGCAAAAGATTATCTTTGCTATTACGCTCCAATTGTTGATAACAAAGGTAAAATTATTAATGATCCACTGATTATGAAAGTTGGTGAAAAAACATGGTGGCTATCAATAGCAGATACAGATGTACTTCTTTATGCAAAAGGAATTGCAATTGGTATGAACCTTGACGTTGAGATTACTGAACCCAATGTTAACATTCTTGCAGTTCAGGGACCAAAATCGTTTGAACTTATGTCAAGAGTGTTTAAAGACATAGATAAATTAAAATTTTTCAACTTCAAAAGATTTGACTTTCAAAATCATAAATTTTTAATTGCAAGATCAGGTTGGTCCAAACAGGGTGGATTTGAAATTTATGTAGATCATGATGAAATCGGACTAAATCTTTATGATACCCTTATGTCTAAAGGTGAAGATTTGGATGTAAGACCAGGTTGTCCAAATTTAATTGAAAGAATAGAGGGTGGTTTATTATCTTTTGGAAATGATATGAATATGAATGATACTCCACTTGAATGTGGTTTGGGTTCTTTTGTTTCTTTCAATCCCAAAATAGATTATTTAGGAAAAGCTGAATTAGAAAAACAGCACAAAGAGGGAGTCAAGAGATCTTTAATTGGTTTAAAATTTAAACTCGATAAAATTGAAATTACAAAAGCGTTATCTTTAAAAATAGGTACTGACAAAATAGGTGAGCTAAGAGCTGCATGCTTCAGTCCAGATTTTGGCTGTTGTCTTGGAATAGCGATGGTGCAAACCAAATATCAAAGCTTAGAAGAAAAACAGACACTTCTTGTTGATGGCGAAGAGGTTGAGTCTGTAATGACAAACCTACCATTTAACAAATAATAATTGCTTTTTTAAACTAAAAGTTTAAATAATCTCGGGTGTTAAATATCGTTTATAGTTCTTGGGCTCTATTTACAGGTTTTGGATTCATTATGCTTGCACACTCTTTGCAAGGAACCTTGTTAAATATTAATGCCGTATTATTTAATTTTTCCGATTTTGAAATTGGATATGTCTTTACAGGTTATTTTATAGGCTATTTAGCTAGCTCATATATTTGTCCGAAAATTATCAAAAATGTAGGACATATAAGAGTATTTGCAGCATTCGCATCCATTGCTTCCATTACAATTTTATTTCATTGGATTTATGTTCACCCGTTTTTTTGGTTTTTTTTAAGATTACTTACAGGGTTTTCATTAGCAGCAATATATATCGTTTGTGAAAGTTGGCTAAATGATCGTGCTGATAATCAAACTAGAGGGAAGCTTATTGGGTTTTACATGGTGATATTATACTTCTCAACTAGTGGGGGTGGTTTATTGATTAATATAAAAGAAACTACTGAGGCACACTTATATATTCTAACATCTTTATTAATTTCTATTGCTTTAGTTCCAATTTTACTTACTAAAAAATCGGCACCAGAATTTTCTACACCTAAGTTCATATCTTTAAAAGATCTATATAATAATTCTCCCATGTCTTTTATCGGCTCTTTTGGCATTGGTATGATTTATGGAGCGTCATTTGGATTAATTGCAGTCTTTGGAGCTAAATTAGGCTTAAGTATTTTTCAAATATCTATACTTGTTTTTGTAAATACATTCATTGGCGCTTTATTTCAATATCCGGTTGGCAAATTATCGGATACATTTGATAGAAGAATAATTTTACTGATATTAAATATCATTGCCTTAGTTTCTTCTATTTGTGTAATTATTTTTGGATCTATTTCATTTAATATTCTTTTATTATTTGTTGGTATACATTCAGCTGTATCTCTTCCCTATTATGCAGTTGTTATTTCTCATCTAAATGATTTTTTAGAAAAGGACGAGGTTGTTTCTGCTAGCTCAACTCTGACATTAGTTAATGCATTAGGTTTAGTTTTAGGGCCAATTATCGTCTCAGGATTTATGTCTTATTTTGATGCTTATGGATTATTTTATTATTGTGCAATAGTTTATGTTTTTATCGCACTATTTACCTATCAAAGAATTAGGATTGGAAGAACTAGTGAAATTTATGATGAAAATACACCATCAATGATTGTGCCTCGCACCACTTCCGCAATAGGAATGCAAACTGCTACTGAACAAATGATTAGTAAAATTGATGAAAAAGAGTAATTTTTTAATTGATGGATTTCGAAGCCAAGATAGCTAAATTAGGTCTTTTAATACCAAAACCTGCCAAACCTGCAGGGAGTTATAAACCCTGCGTTATTGTTGATAATTTTGCATATATATCTGGTCAAGGCCCATTACTTGAGGATGGGTCTTTTGCAAAAGGAAAGGTTGGGGCTGATGTTGATTTAGAGACAGCTCAAAATCACGCTAAGCTATGTGGATTAGCTATCTTATCTGCTTTAAAAAATGAAATAGGATCAATTAATAAAGTAGATCAATTAATTAAACTGACAGGTTTTGTAAATTGTATTGAGAGCTTCACACAGCAACCCTTAGTAATCAATGGTTGCTCAAATATGATGAAAGATATTTTTGGTGAGACTGGTGTTCATGCTCGAGCTGCAGTAGGAGTTAATTCTTTGCCTCTAGGTTTTACAGTAGAAATTGAGGCAATGTTTAAAATCAAGAGTTAATTTCTTAATTGACAATTAATTAAATTTAGCAAAAAATTAATTTATTAATGCTTGGAGTTTGAATTATGGATTTTCATTTTGAAAACAATACTATTAAGATAATCCATAAAAATAAGACATTTCATTTGCATCCCATTTGGTTAAGAGAAAGACTACCGGGTGAAAAGTATTTTGATTTAGATACTAATCAAAGATTATATGAGCCATCCTCTATTGACTTAAAGTTGAAAATTGAAAATTGTAAATTAACAGATAACAAACTTGATGTTGAATTTAATGATGGGGCACAAGGTCAATATCGTTTAGATGATCTTTTGATTGAAATGGATGAAGAAAAAAATAAAAGAGGGCCCTTACCAAAAAGAATTTTATGGAATTCTCAACTAGAAGATTTACCTGAAGCTATTTTTGAAGTAGATATGGTTGAACAAGAGTCTATGTATAATCTTCTTAAAGATTTTTATAAATATGGTTTTGTTATTATTAAAAATGTACCAACTGAAAGTAAGTATATTTTAAAATTTGTAAATTCAATCGGCCCAGTTAAAGTCACAAATTTTGGAGAATTTTTTGATGTAATGTCTAAACCAAATCCAAATGACTTAGCCTATAAACCTATTGCATTACCGCCTCATACTGATAATCCTTACAGAAAACCAGAAGCACCCGGGATACAGTTTTTGCATTGTTTAAAAAATGAAGTGAGTGGTGGTTTTTCTACTCTTGTTGATGGCTTTTCAGTTGCAGAATATATCAAATTAAATGAGCCAGAAGCATTTGAGTCTTTAACCAAAACAAATTTACGTTACCGATTTCAAGATAAAGATATAATTTTAGAAAATTGGGGAGAGTTAATTGAATTAGACAAGGATGGCGACTATAAGCAAGTCAGGTATAGTACTAGAGTTGATTACGTGCCACCTTTAGAAAATGAAAAATTAGAGAGTTTTTACAAAGCGAGAAAATTATTAGGAGATTTATACACTTCATCTGACTTCGAGATAAAATTTAAGCTCTCACCAGGAGATGTCATGATGTTTGATAACCACAGACTTCTCCATGGAAGAACCTCTTATGACTCGAGTGAGGGAGCTAGACATTTACAAGGTTGTTATCTAGAATTTGATTCAACTGATGGAAAATTGAGACATTTACATGAAAAATATCATCTTAGTGGGACAAATTTATGACTGAGAAAAATGTAAAATTTAAACATATGAAAGATGGGGATAAAGAAGATTATCTATTGCTCCAAAAATATGAGGAAAAGTATGTTTCTTTGACATATGAAAGAATAATAGAAGAACTTACAAGACAAGGAAAAAATACTATGGAGGGTTACAAGATAACAAGATTAGATCATGGTCTACAATCAGCTACTAGAGCTTATAATGATGGGGCTGATATTGATTGGATCGTTGGTGCCTTACTTCATGATATTGGAGATGGGCTTGCCCCTCAAAATCACGATAGGTTTTCTGCTGAAGTAGTAAGGCCTTATGTAAGAGATGAAATAACATGGGTGATTGAGCATCATGGAATTTTTCAAATGATCTACTATGCTCATCATTATGGATGGGATAAAAATGCTAGAGATAAATTTAAAGATAATATTTATTTCCAAACTTGCGCAGATTTCTGTGAAAGATGGGATCAAAAATCTTTTGATCCCGAATATGAAAATAAAGATCTAGATTTTTTTAAACCCTTGATTAAAGAGGTATTTAGCAGACCTCCCTACAAAGATGAATACATCAAAAAAAATGAAGTTTTAGGTTTACCAAAAGTTTAAATCTATAAATCCAGATAATTTAAAGTAAGTATATATTGTCATGAGAATTTTCTTGATAACTTTGAGTATTTTACTCACAAGCATAGGGAGCATTATGGCGAAAAACTTATATAACTTTAGTATTCAAGATATTGATGGAAATACAGTTAATCTTGATAAATTTAAAGGTAAGCCCATTCTTCTTGTTAATACAGCTAGTAGATGTGGTTTCACAAAACAATATGCTAATTTATCCGATCTTCATCGTGAGTATTTTAAAAAGAACTTAGTAATTATTGGAACTCCTTCTAATAGTTTTCATCAAGAGCTGAGTAATAATGAGGAAGTTAAAGAATTTTGTTTAGTAAATTATGAAACCAAATTTATTATATCAGAAATTATTAGTGTTGTTGGTGAAGATGCCCATCCGATATACAGTTGGATGACATCAGAGTATAACGAAACTCCGAAATGGAATTTTTATAAGTATCTTTTTGATGGAGAGGGTCAATTAGTTAAAAGTTGGTCCTCTATGACCAAACCTGACAGTTCGAAAATTAAAAATTTAATTGATGAGTTAATATAAAAAAAGGGGGCACATAATGTGCCCCCTTTTATAGGAGTACTATAAATAAGATTATTTAAATTCTGGGTAAGCGACTGTTGTTAATTCAGCGCTATCTAATCCAGATGCTTCAGTCTCTTCTGATACTCTTAAGCCTACAGTTCCTTTTAGAATGTAAAAGAAAACGCCACTTAAAGGTACAACTAAGACAGCTGCAGCAACAATTCCTATTAATTGAACTAGGAAATCGCCACTACCAAAAATACCTACGGCCAATGTTCCCCAAATACCTGCAACTAAGTGTGCTGATATTGCACCGACAACATCATCGATTTTCATTTTGTCAAGCATTGGGATAGCGATAGTACAAAGAACACCACCTATCGCACCAACAATCATAGATAAGAAATGGTTGCTTAAATCTGGACCTGCAGTAATTGCAACAAGACCTGCTATAGCACCATTCAATGCGATGGATAGATCAATTTTTTTATACAATAGCTGTGATAAAATAATTGCAGCTACGACACCACCACATGCAGCGATATTTGTGTTTACAACAACAATTGACATTGCAGAGGCATCAGCGGCACTACCAAGTGCTAATTGAGATCCACCGTTAAATCCAAACCATCCAAACCAAAGGATGAAGGTACCAAGACACGCTAAAGGCATGTTTGCACCAGCGATTGGAGAGATCTTTCCATCCGCACCATATTTACCAGCTCTAGGACCAAGAATTAAACAGCCAGTTAAAGCTGCCCATCCACCAACTGAGTGAACAATTGTAGATCCAGCAAAATCAGAAAAGCCCATTTCTGTGAGCCATCCACCGCCCCAGGTCCAAGAACCATAGATTGGGTAAATAATTCCTGTCATAAATGCTGCAAATATCATAAATGGCCATACTTTAATTCTTTCAGCACATGCTCCAGATACGATTGAAATTGCTGTAGCACAGAACACCATTTGGAAGAACCAATCTGACGCTAAAGAGTACCCGCCCTCTTCAGTTGCAGCTGTTAAATCATCAGCAGTATCATAAAAAGCACCACCTAATGAACCTATCCAACCTGATACATCTACATACATAAGACTGTAACCGATTAGATAAAACATTATTCCTGCAATTGAGTATAAAGCTATATTTTTTAATAAAATTGCTGATGTGTTTTTTTTACGAACAAATCCAGCTTCTAACATGGCAAAACCTAATGCCATGAACATCACTAAGACTCCACTAAAAACAAATAAAAATGTATTAAATACAAAAGCTGTTTCAGCAGATACTTCCGCACTTGCAACTCCAGAGAAAAGCAAAGTAGGGATTAAGAAAGTTAATATTTTTTTCATTGGATCTCCTTATTTAATTGCCTCAGCGCCTCGTTCTCCTGTACGTATTCGGACAACTTCTTGCACTTCAGTTACAAAAATTTTGCCATCTCCAATTTTTCCTGATTTTACTGCTTCAGAAATTGTTGTTATGACTTTTTCGACGTCTGCAGAATCTACTAAAACCTCTGCTCGAGATTTAGGAAGAAAATGTACCTCATATTCTGCGCCTCGGTACAGTTCGGTATGACCCTTCTGGCGCCCATATCCTTTAGCCTCAACAATAGTTAAACCTTGGATGTCCACACCTGTAAGTGCTTGTCTCAAAGCTTCAACTTTATCGGGCTTGATAATTGCTGTTATTAGTTTCATAAATACCTCTCTAATTTTTGAGTTGTGAAACTTATAAATACTGAATCAAAAAAAAAATAATGCTAAGAAGTTAATGAAACTATGCATCTAGTGAATATCCAAGATTGCCCAATAAAATCAGTCATATTGGTAAAAAAACATCAAAAAATATGATTAAAATAATTTAAATAGCAAGACTATATCCTATGTCAATAATCTAGCTTTTGTAACTTAAAGAGGATTCTTCCAATCAACTTTATAAATTGCTTCATTCCTTCTAAGATTGGGCAATGTAAACGGACCATCATAAGTAGCTTTAATGGCGGGTCCAATTACTTCAATATTATCAGTAATTAACTTTTTTTTTAGAACATCTCGGTGTTTATAAAAATTTTTATCGGAAGCAAAGCCAGAATATCTAATTACTGCAAAATAACCTGGCTCAATTGAAGAAATTTTTACTGAATTATCTGATGGTAAAGGTATTTCATTTGGTTTGTATTTGTCCGGTAAGTAAAATTGCATGACGTACTCATTTTCAATTTGAGTAACATTCACAGGTGTGGTCATTGCAATTTTTTCACTTTGTTTATTGTTCCCAGAAATATAATTAAAGAGCTTTCGAAATCCATTATTTTGATTAGTGTATTGGGTTTGAACTACTAGACGCTCCTCGTAAAATCTAATTTCATACTTCTCTGTCTGATGAACTACTTTATAAGGTGGTTCACTATAGGCCATTAATTCTTGTACCACGAGTAACATGAATAAAAAGTATTTAATCATTAAAAATTTGAATTTCATTGTTAGAGACTCCCCATAATCTGTCATCTATAGGTATCCATCCTTTGACAGAGGATTTATTGCCCTCAGGTATACTGATTTTTACCATTGTTTCTTTTACCTCTAACAAGTTTACAATTTTGGGTGCATGTATTACTCCTTTTTGAATAGTCATCCAAGACTCAGGGTCATAAGATTTCAATGCATACAGCTCAATATCCTCTAAGATAAGCAAAGTTCTTTTTTTAGATAATTGATTGTGAGCAATCCAACCTTGTATTCCATTAAATAATTCAATGCGGTACCAATCTGTATAAGAGCTCCAACTATTTCTAAACTCTTCAATAATCTTTACAGGCATATTTTCCTGTGTAAGAAGAAATTTCTCTGTTTGTTTACTCAAATCTTGATTGTCGGGATAATGACGTAACCATGACTTATCATGAGCTAGGGATTTATAATATGGAATATGTTTATCAGAATACGTAGTTAATGGAAGTATCAGAAACAAAAGCACAAGCCTGATGATAAATTTTATCTTTGTGAATTTTGCCAATTTGGATGGGTATAAGGTTGAAGATTTGATGGTGCTAAAAGAGGTTTGCCTAAGATATGATCTGAGGCTTTCTCACCAGTCATTATTGATGGAGCATTAAGGTTACCATTACATATTTGAGGAAAAATTGATGAATCTGCAAGGTATAAATTTGAAAAACCTTTTACTTTACAATCGTTTAGAACGACAGAAGAGGGATCATCTTCTTTTCCAATCTTGCAGGTACCACATGGATGGTAAGCACTTTCACAATTATTTTTTATAAATTCGTCAAGACCTTCATCCGAAACAACGTCATCACCAGGTTGAATTTCATCTCCTTTAAAAGGAACTAGGGCCTCTTGGTTTAATATCTCTCTACTAAGTCTAAGTGATTTTCTAAAGTTTGGAAAATCATCCTCATGAGACATGTAATTGAATTTTATAGTTGGTGACTCAAATGGGTTGCTAGATTTTAATTTTACAAAACCTCTAGATTTTGAACGCATAGGCCCAACATGCAATTGAAAACCATGACCCTCGCTAGGTGCCTTTCCGTCATATCTAATAGCGACTGGAAGAAAATGAAATTGTATATCAGGATAAGGTATGTTTTTATCAGAACGAATGAAACCAAGAGTTTCAAATTGGTTTGTTGCACCTGGCCCACTTTTCAGAAACATCCATTGCATGCCGATAAGTAATTTAGAAAAAGGATTTAAATATTTATTAAGTGTTACTGGTTGTAAACATTTAACTTGAAAATAAACTTCTAAATGATCTTGTAAGTTTTTACCGACACCTGGTAAGTTTTTAATTACTTTAATCCCCAAACTATTTAAATCATTGCCCTCTCCAATGCCCGATCTCTGAAGAATTGTTGGACTATTGATAGCGCCAGCTGATAAAATTACACCAATATTTGCACTAAAGGTTTTTTTTTGGCCTCGATGGAATACTTCAACTCCATTAGCTTTGTCTTCATGGAAAATTATTTTATCGACTAGAACCTTTGTTATGAGTTGTACATTTTTTTTTGCTAATGCTGGTTTTAAGTAAGCTTTTGCGGTTGAAAAACGTGAGCCTCTCCAAACGGTCATATCAGCCGGTCCAAAACCCTCCTGTCGAAAGCCATTATAGTCATCAGTATAAGTGTATCCCGCCTGCTCCGTAGCTTTTACAAAAGCATTATGTAATGGGTTATCTCTTTTGCCATGAGTTATGTTTAGAGGGCCTGATTTTCCTCTAAACTCTGAATTGCCTCCATGGCTTGCTTCCATTCTTTGAAAATATGGAAG
>CACIPV010000010.1 GCA_902588615.1 uncultured Alphaproteobacteria bacterium
CCTTTTAAAATATTCACATTATTTATATCAATCTTAAATAGTGACTGATGAGGGTAAAGGCAGAATGTATTTTTATTTAAGTATTTTTTTGGGCCTTCAACTATTTTACCAACATTAATGTAACCGTATTTAATTGGAAAAGAAAAAGACCCCTCTTGAAAAGGAGATTTCATTATATCGAACTGATCTTTGCTAATATTACCAGATGCTACTAATCTCTCAGTACCCTTACTAATTCCTGAATAAAGAGTTTTTACAAGAACAGTTTTAGAATTTTTTTTATAGCTTAGTATTTTTTTCTTAATAATTGGTTTATTTTTATTCTTAAGCCATAGAGAATAAGTTTCCATAATAATTATATAAATGTTAAATATCATTTATGCTATCAAAGTTTTGGTCCGATTTAACATCAGCAGATATTAGTAAGTTAGGTAAAAATAAAATACTTATTCTCCCATTTTCATCTGTAGAACAACATGGAGAACACCTTCCATCAGGTACTGATAAATTAATATTAGATGGAATTTTAAATACTTTTATTAAGAAATATCCCAAACTTAATAAATATTTAATTCTACCAAATATCTCTATAGGTTCAGCGAGTGAGCATAATAGCTTTGAGGGCACTCTATCTTCGAACTCTACAAATTATATTGATTATATTATCAGCATAGTTGGTGAGTTATGTATTCGTAGATATAAAAAATTTATCTTTTTAAATAGTCATGGCGGACAAATTAGTCACTTAGATATAGCTGCTAAAGAAATTAAAAGTAGATATAAAGCTGTCGATATTGTTAAGGCACATTATTTTCTATTTAAAGGTTTTGAAAAAATTATTCCAAAAAAGGAATTACTTTATGGATATCATGGAGGTGAATTTGAAACATCAATAATGCTCCACCTTTATCCAGAATTGATAAAATTAAATAAAATTAAAAGAAACAAACTCTCATCTGACTTTAAATCTAAAAAAATAATTTCTTATGAAAGAACAATTAAAAGAGCTTGGAATACAAAAGATTTGTCCAAGACAGGTATAATTGGCAATCCTACAAAATCTTCTGCTGATAAAGGAAAAAGAATTCTAGATCTTACATCAAGAACCTTAAAAAAAATAATTAATGAAATGAAGTAGTGGAGGCCCACCCCGGAATCGAACCGAGCTACAAGGATTTGCAGTCCTCTGCATAACCAATCTGCCAGCGGGCCATAAAAATTAACATAACACTTTTATTGATATTTGTAATCGGGATTAGTGCCAGATGTGTATTCTATACCATCAATTACTACTTTTGGCCAAGTACCAATTCCAATAAGTTTGGGTCTTGACTCCAGATATTCTAAAATACCTTGAATCTTTTCAAATTCGCTCATAAATTTTTTTAACTTTGGAAAGTTATCTAAAATTTTATCATCTAATAGCAATGCTAGTGAAACATGATGATAAACATTAAAATCACAATAAAATGCTCTTTCTCCTAAAAAAAAATTACCTTCATATTTACTTAGTAACTTTTCAAAATTTGTAAAAGCTTTAGGTAAAATTTCATCTAAAAGATTTTTTTTATTCTTTAAGTGCATTTCACCAACCCAAACATTTATTGTTGGATTTAAAGGAAAAAATAAATCATGGGCTGACTCAAATATAGAGTCAGCATATGCCACCATTTCCTCATTATTAGGGATATTCTTTGTAAGTTTAGCTATATATCTTGAGATAGTATTGCTTTGCCATATTTCAATTTTCTCATCTATAACAAGCAAAGGTAATTTATGAAAAATCACCTCTTTTTTGACATCACCCCATGGTTTTTTAAAATAATCCCATGCCATTTCATATGAATATTCGATACCCGCAGTATGTAGCATCATCCTTGGAGCCTCACACAGAGCTCTAAGATTGAAATAGATTAACTGTAGTTTAGACATAAAGTTTATATTAATATTTTTATATTATAAATATTTGTCATGAAAACTAAAAATTATTTATCTGAAGCACAAAATTTTCTTAAGAGAAATACACAAGTAAAATCATTCGATATTGTAATGCATGATTGTAATGGTGTAGGTCGTGGAAAAATAATAAGAAGAAATGAGTTATTAAATTTGTATAAGTCAGGTAGGCAATTTCCTCTTTCATTACTTGGAATGGATATTACTGGTGAGGATACACCTGAAACAGGATTAATTTTAGAGCAAGGTGATGGTGACATAAAAGCTTGGCCTATACCATCATCACTTAAGTTATTGCATAACAGCAAACCACCAAGAGGTGAGTTATTCATGAACATGTATGATATTGATGGAAAAAAACTGTTAACAGATCCAAGAAATATTTTGGAAAATAAAATTCAAGATTTTAAAAAAAAAGGAATTAATTTTTATGCAGCATTTGAGCTAGAATTTTTTCTTGTTTCAAATGAATTGGATGAGTATGGAAAACTCAAACCAGCAAAATCTATACTTGGAAAAAGAGCATCAATTAAAAAGACAGATGTATATTCAGTAGATCATCTCCATGGTATGTTACCTTTAATTGATGATATTTATGAAGCTACAAAACTTGCAAAAATAGATGCTGAAACTATTATTTCAGAGTACGCACCCGGTCAATACGAATTAACATTAAAACATCAAAAATCGTTACTAAAAGCTGCTGATGATATTTTAAGGCTAAAAAGAATTATAAGAGCACAAGCAAGAAAACATGGAGTCACTGCATGCTTTATGGCAAAACCTATGGAAAATATTTCTGGTTCTGGAATGCATTTTCATATTTCACTTTATGATCAAAAAGAAAAAAATATTTTTGCCGAAAGAAATAATGAAAAAATAAATAAAAATCTTAATTATGCACTTGGGGGTCTTTCAAAAACCATGGGTGAAAGTATGTTGATATTCGCACCAAATGCTAATAGTTGGAGGAGATTTGTTTCAGGGTCTTATGCACCAACAAAGCCTAATTGGGGAATAGATAACAGATCAGTTGCTTTTCGAATACCAAGTAGTAATAAAAATAATAGAAGGATAGAACATAGAGTCTCAGGAGTTGATGCAAACCCATATTTAGTAGCCTTAACTATAATTTCAGCAATTGAATTAGGAATTCAAAATAAAATTTCTCCAGATAAACAAACAACCGGAAATGCTTATTTAAAGAAAAATAATCAAAAATACAAAATTCCTTCTGACTGGAACTCATCAATTATGCTATCTAAGAAATCCTCTTTTTTAAAACAAACTTTAGGCCCAGAATTACATAAGGCGTTTATAGCCATTAAGGAAATGGAATATCATAAATTTGCTAGTACTATATCAGAATTAGATATTGATTTATATTTAGATGCTATTTAACTTTATCTAGAAAATCATTAAGCTCTTTTTCTTCCATTTTAATAAGATGTTTTTCTTCAGGGTATACACCACTATTAAATTCATCAACAAACATCTTAAAACCTTTTATTCTTAATTCTTGTAATTCTCTCTCTTTAATTTCTAAATCTACATATTTTTTTGCATGTCGAGGATAATGACCAACGTTTGTACCAAGTATATCATTACAAAATAAATATTGTGTATCACACACATCACCACAACCCATACCCATAGTTATCATTTTAGTATTCTTTGTTATAAATTCTGCAAGCTCAACTGGTACCACCTCAACTTCTACGCAAGCCGCTCCAGCATTTTCGAGATCTTTTACTTTTTGATATACTTTAAATGCTTCGTTTGATGTTTTTCCTACAGCTCTGTAATTAGTCCATGTTGCAATATTTGGGACTAATCCAACGTGTGCAGTTACAGGTATTCCCTCTTTTGCCATAGCTTCAATAAAGTTAATTGAGTGTGAACAATAAATAGCATCTGCTCCCATTTCCATTATTTCAAAACCTTTTTTTATTGCCTCTTGAGGAGAACTCACCAACCCATGTTTAAGACCAACAGATAAAAATGCTGTTGGAGCAACATTTCTTACATCCTTGAAATGATGATCGGGTTCACAGGAAATTATTTCAATTCCTGCTTTATAGGCAGCTTCTGCCTCTTTTGCTGTATCTATATGAGTTTGAGGCCACTTCTTTTTCCCTTTTTGACTCCATAAATCAAAAACGGTAGTTCTTTTAGCCATTGTTATTAGATGGAACAGCTACATTTAATTCGTAAGAAGGGTCTTTTGCCTGTTTAAATATAGTAGGTATTATTTCAGAGTAAGCACCCCAGAGACCTTTCTTGGCTGGTGGCATCTGATCTTTAACTAATTGGTGCAGTTTAGGCAAGTTATGCGAAGGCACAGTTGGGAACATATGGTGTTCAATATGATATTCCATCTGCCAATATAAAAAACTGAAGATCGGGTTTAAATGCATTGTTCTAGTACTATATCTGTGATCTTTAATATTATCTTTTAACCCAGTGTGTTGAGTTAATCCAAAAAGTCTTTTGAGTGTTATCCCATAAAAGTTTGGAAGTAAAAAATATAAAACCGGTAACCAAGACTGAAAAGCAATTGATATTGTTATTAATAAGATCCAAATACCAACATGTAATCTTGAGGAGTTTATACATTTTTGATGTTCTTTTTCAGGAATAACTTGTTTCATTACTTCTGTTTTTTTGCCTAAAGCATGAAGAATAGTTTCGTATTGAGTTGTTTTTTTAAAATTAATTATGTCAAAGAAAGGTATGAATAAACTGAAAAAGTAAAAAACATCGGTTGGTCTTCTAATTGCAATTTCAAAATCAAGAGGATCATCAAAGTAAGTATAACCATGATGACGAAAATGTGACCATCTCCATCTTACTGGTTCAAAACCATTCATATAACTACCAATTTGATAAAAAAAGTTATTCCAATAGTTCGTTTTAAAAGCTGTTTTATGTCCAGTTTCGTGCCAAATAGGATCTGCGCAATTCCATATATTTCCATAAATTAAAAAAAATAATAAAGACCACCAAGTACCCCATGTCATATAAGCTAAAACACCGAATACAGTTAAAGACCCAAAGAAAATAAACATGTGTTTAAAACCTTGATAATCCGACTTTTTAAGAAGCTTTACAAATTCTTCTTTATCAACGTCACAATGATGCCATTTGTCTAAGTCAACTTTCATTTACAAAAAAATACCATAAACTAAAAAAAAAATAAATAAGGTCAGACAAAAGATCCTATTGCACCAGCTATGGCAAGAATCAGACCCAATCTAGATAAAGACCCAGAATTTTTAATATATTTTTGATTGGGGGATAGGTTTTTTTTAGCTGATACATATAAATGCATATTTAAAAATATGGCTGTTATTAGAATTAAGCTAGCTCCAAATAATTTCATATGAAAAGTCCAACCTAAATTAAATGAGCCGTATATTACCAATAGCAAAATAATTCCAGTAACCCACATTGTGATGATAGCTAATAAAGATAAAAATGCTAAAACCTTAAAACCTTTGGCCAAATGAGGCTCAGGCACTTTACCTTCTTTTTTATATATAGATTGTATAACAGCACTACCAATACCTCCTCCTCCAGCAATAAACAGAGATATAAGATGAAGAAACTTACAAATGTATATAATCATACAAAAAAAATATCATAATTTAATATTTATGAGTTAATATATTTTTAAAAGTTGATTAAAAAAAAGATTGTCACAATAGTCGGTGCTGGCGTCATTGGCGCTGGATGGGCTGCTAGAATGGTAGCATGTGGTCTAATAGTTAACGCTTATGACCCAAGTGTTAAGGCAAGAAAGCAACTATTATTAAATACCAAAACAGCTTTAAAGAGCCTTCAAAGATTAGGTTTAAATAAAAATGCAAAACTTAGTAATTTGAAAATTTATTCTGATCTAAAAGAGTCTCTTCATTCAACCACCTTTGTCCAAGAAAATGCTCCAGAGAATGAAAAGTTAAAGAAGAAACTTCTCAAAGATATAGATAAATTATTGCCAAAAAATATAATCATTGCGTCTAGTTCATCAGGACTTTTGCCTACAAGAATTCAATCTTTATGTAATTATCCAGAAAGAGTTTGTATAGGACATCCATTTAACCCTGTATATTTATTACCTCTTGTCGAGTTGGTATCAGGAAAGCAAACAAAGAAAAACACAATTATCAGAGCTAAGAAGTTTTACGAGGAAATAGGAATGAAGCCTTTGATTGTAAAAAAAGAAATTGAGGGCTATATATCTGATCGCTTACAAGAGGCTCTTTGGAGAGAGGCACTTCACATAATTAAAGATGGCATTGCTTCGACTAAAGATGTTGACGATGCGATTGTTTATGGACCTGGATTACGATGGTCTTTTATGGGTGTTTGTCTAACTTTTCATCTTGCAGGAGGGCAAACTGGTATGAAACACATGTTAGAGCAGTTTGGACCTGCTCTTAAATTACCTTGGACTAAATTAAAGGCGCCAAAACTTGATGCAAAACTAAAAAAATTAATGATTTCAGGCACAAAAAAACAGGCAGGAAAATACACTATTAAAGATCTAGAGGTGCAAAGAGATATTTTTTTGATTGAAATCATGAAAACTTTGAATAAATATCAAAGAAATAATTTTCCTAATTGGAATAAAACATTTAATAAATTTTAATATGAGCGAAAATCTTTCAATTAAAACAATCGATAAAAATAACAAGTCTATTTTGGTCGATTGGAGTGATGGTTTTAAAAGTAAATATAATTTCTTATGGTTGAGAGATAATTGTCCCTCTGAAGTGCATCCAACAGCTCGTGAAAGAACTTTTAATTTGCTTGATGTATCTGAAGATATTCACCCAAAAAATTACTCTCTAAATAGTGAAGGTAATCTTGAGATTGAATGGAGTGAGGGAGGGCATAAAAGTGTTTATGAGAGAGATTGGTTGAGACATAATTGTTATTCTTTAAAACACAGTCGAGAGTACGTTTCACCATATAGGATTTGGGATAAAT
This sequence comes from uncultured Alphaproteobacteria bacterium, assembly GCA_902588615.1. GTDB lineage: Bacteria > Pseudomonadota > Alphaproteobacteria > HIMB59 > HIMB59 > HIMB59. Next base: position 6,949 of record CACIPV010000010.1, read on the forward strand.
CCATGCAAGATACATTTACTGATATTCAAATAGATTACAGCGAAATAATTAGTAGTGATGATGGTTTAAAAAAGTGGTTACAGCAACTACATTTTTTTGGTATTTCAATTGTTAAAAATGCTCCAACAGATGTAAATTCTGGTTTTGATATCCTGAAAAATATAAGTCACACTCGAGAAACTTTTTTTAAAACACCATTCGAGGTCATTGATATACCTAACCCTAATAATTCAGCTTATACTGCTGCAGGTCTAAGAAATCATATTGATTTACCATATTATGAGATAGCTCCAGGATATCAGTTTCTTCACTGCTTAATAAATAATGCTACTGGGGGTGAGTCAGTTGCTGTAGATGGTTTTAAGGTAATTGATTATTTAAAAAATAATCACCCAAATGATTATGACGTACTACTTAATACGTCTGTAAAATTTGTAAATAGAGACTACACAACTAATACAATTAGAGTGATGCATAAACCTATAATAACTCTCGATCACAATAATGATTATAATGATATTAGGTTCAGCGTTGCCTACATGGGAGTTATGGACTGCCATCCTGATCAAATGGATCATTTTTACTCAGCATACAGAAAGCTTTTAAGCTTACTTCATGACCAGAGGTTTGAAATCAACTTTCGTATGCAAGCCGGAGATATTTTTAGTTTTAATAATCGAAGAGTGTTACATGGTAGAAAAGAATATGATGCCAATTCTGGAGAAAGGCACCTTCAAGGTTATTATATGGACAGAGATGAAATCTTGGGTCGCTTAAATTATATTGAAAATTTAAATCCTTAAATTTAATAAAAATTAAAATAAAAAATTCAAGAGTTTTTTTAAAGATTACAGCAATATAAATAAAAAAATTTATTAGATTAGTTTGTTAACAGGTAAAAGAAGCAATAGGTAATGAGAAAATTTTGTTAAGTAATGTCTTAAGTTATTTACTTTGGTGGCTTCATCTTTTTAACCTCCATCCTTAAACCTATCCTCTAGGTGATTCTATCTTATCAAATAAATCGGATTTTGTATTTTTTAATTTGTAAATATTATGAAAACTTTATTTTACACAATGTTCATTGTCCCAAAATTTATTAACCTTTGGCATTATCAATGGCAGTTTGGCAATAACAGTAGGTCCAAATTTTTCTATATCTCCAGTTGCAAGAACGTAATTACCCATATTAATTTCATTGAAAACTTTAATGTAGTATGAACCTGGTTCGTAAATTACTGTACTTTTAAAATCTTCACCTATTTGTGGTCCTATCCAATACCATTTTTTACCATAGGGCTCATACCATTCCCACCACTCAAAATTTTGACCATCAACTTCCTCGATGACACTTAACTCAAGGTCTTTACCTTCTAAAATACTAAATGAGAACTTTCTAAATGTATTACAATCATCAATTTTTGGAACAGTAATACCAACATAAAAATTAAATTTCTGATCAGAATTTATTAAGTAATAATGTGGATCACCATTTAATTTAGAGTATATTGCTTTTGATATTTCCGGTTTTTCTATTAGATATGCCTCATTAGGTTTATTTGGGTTTGAGTCATTAATTACAGGTTGATGAGCATAGGATAATGAATAAAAAGTAATTAAAATAAAAACACTAAAAAATTTCATAGTTTAATTTACACTATTATTTTATATGAGGCGAATATGATCTATGAAAAACAATTAATTTTGTTATAAATCAAACTTTATCATGAATTTTGAACAAGCAAGATCAAATATGGTTCTTAACCAACTAAGAGCTAATCGTATTAGAAACTCATCTTTAATCGAAAAAATTGAATTATTTCCAAGAGAAAACTTGTATCCAAAATCTTATAAACATTTGGCTTACTCTGATAAGATTATATTTTTAGATGATGGTCGCTTTATTCTACCTCCTTTAACATCATTTCATTTATTACAAGCTTTGGGAGAGATTGATGATGAAATTATTTTAGAAATTGGTTCTGGATTTGGTACATCAACATCTATTATTAATAAATTTTCCTCTAATATTGACTGTATAGAGACTTCTATGCAAATGACTGAAGTTTTCAAAAATAGTATTAAAGAAGGTTTATTCAATGCCTCTTTATTAGATTTAACGATAGAGGAATTTTTCAATAACAAAAAGCCAAATATTAAAAAATATCAAAAGATAATTATTAATGGTTCACTTGATGAAGAGCCCATAAATATAATTAAAAATGCATCAGATAATGCAGAAATAGTTTGTATAATTGATAACCATGATTTTAAACATAAAATTGTTAAATATATAAAAGTAGGAGGCAAATCGAATAAGTTTGTTATAGATGAAGCTTCTTCTTCTTATATTTATAAATATGTTCAATCCGAACCATTTGTTTTTTAGCAAATGGATGAATTTCAAAATAAAAAAGAATATGAAAATGAAATTTATCAGCTTTGGTTAGACAAAGAATGTTTTAAACCTAAATACAATTTTGATAAAAACTTTTCTATTTGTATACCTCCCCCAAATGTAACAGGGTCGCTGCATATGGGACATGCTCTTAATAACACTATTCAAGATATTTTAACAAGATATCACCGTATGAATGGCTTTAATACTCTATGGCAACCAGGAACAGACCATGCAGGCATAGCGACACAAATGGTTGTAGAAAGAAATTTAGCTGAGAAAAATATTTATCGTAAAGATCTCACAAGAGAAGAGTTCATTGAAAAAATATGGGAGTGGAAAGAATATTCGGGTTCCACAATCATAAATCAATTAAAAAGGCTTGGTAGTTCATGTGATTGGTCAAGGGAAAGATTTACGATGGATGAGGGATTATCATCTGCAGTTAGAAAGGTCTTTGTTAAATTATATACAGAGGGTTTGATATATAAAGATCAAGCTCTTGTTAATTGGGATACCAAATTTAAAACAGCTATTTCTGATTTAGAAGTTGTTCCTACAGATGTAAGCACCCAAATTTACTATATAAAATATCCAAGCTCTAATTCTGAGAGTATAACTGTAGCAACAGTTAGGCCAGAAACAATATTTGGTGATGTTGCTATAGCAGTTAATCCTAATGACAGCAGATATACTTCATTAAAAAAAGAAACTTTTACTATTCCTTTAACCTCAAGATCTATTCCACTTATATTTGATGAATATTCTGATCCGGAAATGGGAAGTGGCGCTGTTAAAATTACCCCAGCACATGATTTTAACGATTTTGAAATCGGTAAAAGGCACAACTTAGAACTATTAAATATTCTAAACGAGGACGGATCATTGAACGAAAATTGTCCAAAAGAATTTCAGGGTTTAGATCGATTTGAGGCAAGAAAAAAAGTTGTTCAATTGCTAAAAGAAAAAGGTTTTTTAGAAAAAATTGAAGATTATAAAACTACAATACCATATGGTGATCGCTCGAACACTGTTGTCGAACCTTTTTTAACTCATCAGTGGTTTTGTAATGCTGAAGAATTAGCAAAACAGGCAATGAAAGTTGTAAAAGACGGTGATACAAATTTTTTTCCCTCAAATTGGGAGAAAACATACTTTCAATGGATGGAAAATATAAGACCATGGTGTATTTCTCGACAAATATGGTGGGGACATCAAATTCCAGTTTGGTATGGTCCTGATGGAAAAGAATTTTGTGCAGAAACTGAAGAAGAAGCGAAAAATTTAGCTGTAGACTTTTATAAAGCGGATAAAATAATTTTAAAAAGAGATCAAGACGTCTTAGACACCTGGTTCTCCTCAGCTCTTTGGCCTTTCTCTACATTGGGATGGCCCAACAAAGAACAAACATTAGATACATTTTATCCTAATTCTGTTCTAGTTACGGGTTTTGATATCATCTTTTTCTGGGTTGCCCGCATGATGATGATGGGTAATAAATTTATGTCAGAAACACCTTTTAAAACTGTTTATGTTCATGCTCTCGTTCGTGATGAAAAAGGTCAAAAAATGTCAAAATCAAAAGGTAATGTCATAGATCCTTTAGAAATAATTGACAAGTATGGTGCAGATACACTTCGCTTTACTCTAACATCATTAAATACACCTGGAAGAGATGTAAGGTTAAGTGAGCAACGCATAGCTGGTTATAGAAACTTCGTTACTAAAATCACCAATGCCTATAAGTTTGCTGAATTTAAAGGAATTTATCCATTTACAGATAATGGCAAAGCTAACCCTAACCATATTTTTAATATTTGGATTATAAATGAGTTTCAAGAGTTATATAAAAAAGTTCAAGAAAATTATGAGAAATACTATTTTCATGAAGTAGCTAATCAACTATATCATTTTACATGGCATACTTTTTGTGACTGGTATATTGAACTTTCTAAAAATCTTTTAGACGACAATCAAATTAGAGATGAAACGAAACAAACTTTTCATTTAGTATTTAATTCTTTATTGCAACTTTTACATCCATTGATTCCTTTTATCACTGAAAAATTGTGGGGTAAAAATAATAAAGATATCTTGATGAGTCATCAGTGGGACTATGTTGATCTAAAAACAGAGAGTGAACATGTATCTAAAACAAAATTATTTATTGATTTTATAGAGGAATACAGGTCAATAGAAAAACTTTTTGAGATCAAAAAAGAAGATACTGTAGAAATTTTTTCTAAAAACCAATTAATTCAAACAATTTTAGAAGATAATAAAAAAACATTTGAATTTTTAACAAGAAAAAAACTTTCATCATCTCATAAAGACAATAGTGTTACTTTACCTTTTAAAGAGTTTGATTTTGAAATTTCCACTAGCCAAATTAATAAATCTAAAATCAAAGAAAAACTTCAAGAAAATAAAAGCTCTTTGGAAAAAGAAAAAAATACGATTGATAAAAATTTATCAAATGAAAATTTTGTATCAAAAGCTCCAAAAGATCTCATTGATCAAAATAAAGAGAGACAAAGTTCAATTAATATGGAATTGTCTAAAATTGATAGTATATTAATTAATATTCAATAATGGTTGATAAAAGCAAATTACCAAGTAGACATGTTTCTGTAGGTCCTAAAAGTGCACCACATAGAGCTTTTTATTATGCTATGGGCATTACCGAAGAACAGATTAAACAACCTTTTGTCGGTGTAGTAACCACATGGAATGAATCTGCCCCTTGCAATATTTCACTTTCTCGCCAAGCTCAATCAGTCAAAAAAGGTGTGTGGGATGCAAAAGGTACACCAAGAGAATTTACCACCATTACTGTTACTGATGGTATTGCTATGGGTCATGAGGGAATGAAATCTTCTTTAACTAGTAGGGAGATTATAGCTGACTCAACTGAACTTTCTGTAAGAGGGCACTGTTATGATGCCTTAGTTGGTTTAGCTGGGTGTGATAAATCTTTGCCAGGTTTAATGATGGCAATGCTAAGACTTAATGTGCCATCTGTATTTATGTACGGTGGATCTATATTACCAGGTGTTTATAAGGATAAGGATGTAACAATAGTAGATGTTTTTGAAGCTGTTGGAAAACATTCAACAGGAAAGATTTCAGACCAAGAACTCCATGACATTGAGTGTGTTGCTTGTCCATCTGCTGGATCCTGTGGCGGACAGTTTACCGCAAATACCATGGCATGCGTTTCAGAGACTATTGGTTTAGCTCTTCCAGGTTCTGCTATGACACCAGCTCCTTATGAAAGTAGAGATAAATATGCTTATGAAAGTGGAAAAGTAGTTATGGAATTAATTGAAAAAAACTTGAGACCTAGGGATATTGTTACAAAACAATCACTAATAAATGCGGCTGTAGTTGTTTCAGCATCAGGTGGATCAACCAACGCAGGTTTACATCTACCTGCTATGGCTCATGAAGCTGGTATTGAATTTACTTTGGAAGATGTCTGTAATATTTTCCAATCAACACCTTATATAGGTAATTTAGCCCCGGGGGGAAAATATGTAGCTAAAGATTTATATGAAGTTGGTGGCGTTCCTGTTCTAATTAAAGCACTCATTGATGGCGGGTTGATTGATGGATCTTGCATGACTGTTACTGGAAAAACGTTAGCTGAAAATGTAAAAAATGTGGAGTTACCAAAAAATCAAGATGTTGTTTATCCTGTCAGTAGCCCAATTACTAAAACAGGTGGCGTGGTAGGTTTGAAAGGTTCACTTGCTCCTGATGGTGCGATTGTAAAAATAGCTGGACTTAAAAAATTACAGTTCAAAGGAAAGGCAATTTGCTTTGATAGAGAAGAACATGCTCTTGACGCTGTCTTAAATGGTAAAATTAAACCTGGTCATGTTGTGATTATAAGATACGAGGGCCCAAAAGGAGGGCCAGGTATGAGAGAAATGCTATCTACCACTAGTGCCCTTTATGGACAAGATCTTGGCGAAGAGGTAGCTTTAATTACTGACGGAAGGTTCTCTGGAGGTACACGAGGCTTTTGTATCGGCCATGTAGGTCCAGAGGCTTATGATTGTGGGCCTATTGCGTTAGTTGAAGATGGTGATGAAATAGAAATTGATGCAGAGAAAAATATACTAAATTTGAATGTGGACGAAAAAATATTATCCGATAGAAAAACTAAATGGGTTAATAAAGAACCAGAGTTTATGTCAGGTACTTTATGGAAATATATGAAAACTGTTGGACCTGCAAACCTAGGGGCAGTTACACACCCTGGTGGTAAATTAGAAAAAAAGACTTATTCAGATATTTAAATCTATAAGAATAGGGCAATGATCAGAGGGTCTATCCATATCACGGTATTCTTTTAATACTTTTAGTTTCATTATTTTACTTTTCAAAAATGGAGATAAAAGAAAGAAGTCTATTCTTATTCCTTCCTCTTTTCCAAATTTGTAAGTTTTATAATCAAAAAAAGTATAACTTTGTTTTTTTGGAGTAGTCTTAAACACATCAATTAGATCTAGATTTATTAATTTATAGAATTCTTTTCTAGATTGAGGTTGTGCTAGAGCATCATTTTTATATTTTTTAATATCATGAGCATCTTCATCATCTGGAATAACATTAAAATCTCCCATTAATAAAACTTCATATTCTTTTTTAAGTATTTCTATTTCTTTATAAAGTAATTTCATCCATTCAAGCTTATTTGTAAATTTGTCTGTATCTATAGGATTTCCATTAGGGAAATAACAATTGAGGATTGCTAAATTTTTATCTTTTATAATAACTGTATTGTTTCTTGCTTGTGTCATATTTAACTTCCTTAAGTGATTTTCATTTAATACAATCTCTCTTTTACAAGAAACACTTACACCATTATAGCTTTTTTGAGTTTTAGCCACTGTTTTCAATGAAAATTGATTAAAAAAATTTTCTACGTATTCTTTATCTAATATCTTCAGTTCTTGTAAGCAAATTATATCTGGAGCTTCTGTTTTTATTATTTTTTCTATAAGTGGTTCTCGAGCTCTTAAAGAATTTACATTCCAACTAATTATTTTCACAATTAAACGCTAAATGATGTGCCACAGCCGCAAGAATTTTTAGCATTAGGATTTGAAATAGTGAAACTAGAGCCTATCAATTCATCTTTATAATCTAATTCAGACTCATTTATGAAAGTCATAGAATTTTTATCGATCAAAATTTGTAAATCTTTAAAATTAAATACATGATCTTTGGTTTCATTAATTACATTTTCACTTTTAAATACGTACTGGAATCCAGAACATCCACCACCTTTGACTCTGATTCTAAAATATTTCATATTTTGATCTTTTAGAACTTCTTGAATTTTATTTATAGCTTTATCTGTTATATTAATACTTCCCATATGTTCAGTAATTTATCAGCTTTACCAGAAAATTCAAAAGGAAGACTTTACGATGAAATAAATGATCATCGTTCACTTTACGAAAGAGATAGAGACAGAATTTATCATTCAACAGCCTTTAGAAAACTAAAAGATAAAACACAAGTATTTATGTTTGAAAAAGGTGACTATTATAGAAATAGACTAACACATACTCTTGAGGTATCTCAAATAGCAAGATCTATAAGTAGAAAATTATCTCTAAATGAAGATCTTACTGAATGTATAGCGCTATCTCATGATTTAGGTCACAGTCCCTTTGGTCATGTGGGCGAAGAAATAATTACTCAAGAATTAGATGCAAATTTTAACCATAATTATCAATCTTTTAGACAAATTACATTATTAGAAAAGAGATATATAAATTTTGATGGTTTAAATTTAACTTGGGAAACAATAGATGGATTAATAAAGCATAATGGAAAAATACTAGAAACAAATAAAAACTATGACTTATCAAAAAATTTTAAATTTGATCTAAATAAGAATCCCTCATTAGAGGCTCAAATCGCCTCCTTGTCTGATGATATAGCTTACATAGCTCATGATTTCGATGATGCTTTAAGATCAGGTATTCTGACAATATCAAGTTTAGCTGAAAATAAAGAACAATTTAATTTTATAGATTTTTCATACATTGCAAACTTAGACAAAAGTATTGCAAGAAATTACTTTTCAAGGTCCATTATGAACTACTTAATTTTGGATCTTCTTAACGAAACTGAAAATACTCTTTCTAATAACTCACAAATACGATCAATTGAAGATGTTATAATAAACACAAATTTTTTGGTTAAGTTTAGTCCTCCAGTATTAGATAAAGTAAAATTTCTTAAAAATTTTCTATTCGAATTTTTTTACACATCTGATTTTGTATATAAAAATAGAACGCAAGCTGAAAAAATTTTAGTATCTATAATAAAATTATTAAATAATGATACCTCTATGCTTCCATCTAAATGGAAAGAAAAATTACAATATGATACAGATAAGCAACAAATTATAGTCGATTATGTATGTGGTATGACAGATCAGTATGCTATAAATTTCTATAAAAAATATGTTACATAATTTAAAAAAATCTCTTTTTGAAATATTAATTAAAATTGATAAGAACGTTAGTATTTACTTTGAAGATGTTGAAGTTGAAACACTTTTTGACCAAAAAGGCGATTTTACAACTAATGCAGCTCTAAAATTTTCAAAAATATTTGGAAAAAATCCAATTCAATTAGCAGACATTATTTTAAAGGGTATTAATTTAAATAATTTTGAAAAAGTAGAAATTGCTGGACCTGGTTTTATAAATTTTTTTCTTAAGGATGAAAGTTTTAATCCTCAATTATTCAATTATGAAAAAGAATTTACAGAAAATGAAAAGGTAAATATCGAATTTGTATCTGCAAATCCAACAGGCCCATTACACTTAGCACATGGAAGAGGTGCAGTTGTTGGGGATATTTTATCTAATTTATTTGAGTATTTTGGACATCCTGTAACTCGTGAATATTATGTAAATAACACAGGTAATCAAATTAATGAATTTCTATCTTCAATACTTTATTCGATTTCACATAAATATAATCTAAATCTTAATGAAAAACAATTTTACAAAGGTGATTACATTAATGATATAGCAAAAAACTGTTACGAAAAATTTAAACCAATATTTAATAATAAGCTAAGTTCTGATGAGAAAAACAATATAGTAAATTATGCTATAGAAAATCTTGTCAATCAGACGCTTCAAACACTTGGCACAGCAGGGATTAAATTCGATCAAATTTCATATGAAACAACCATTATGGATAAGGGTCATCTCCCGTTAATTCTTGAAAAATTTAAGCAAAAAGATCTAACATATGAAGGTCAATTAAATGCCCCTAAAGATTTTACGGGCACTTTAAAAGATAATCAGCTAACAATATTTAAATCAACTCTTTTTGATGATGATGAAGATAGAGCGTTAACTAAAAATGATGGCACTCCCACTTATTTTGCAAATGATATTGCTTATCATGAAGATAAATTTCAAAGAGGATTTAATAAATTAATAAATATATGGGGCGCAGATCATTTAGGATATCTCAAAAGATTGTCATCAGCGATAACTTCTTTACATCCAAAAATTGATTTTTCAGTTGTTTTTTGTCAAATTGTCAATTTAAAACGCGATAATAAAATACAAAAACTCTCAAAAAGAGAGGGTAACATTTTTGAACTAAAACATTTAATAGATGAAATAGGAATTGATAATTTTAGATATTTTATGTCTTACAGAAAAAATGATACTCACATGGATTTAGACATAGATTTAATTAAGAGAAAGAATAAGGAAAATCCTATTTATTATATTCAGTATTCTTATGCTAGAACACAATCCATTTTAAATAAGATAAATAAAGTTGTTGATACACCTGTTATAATTACTTCAGAATTAAAAAACTTATATAAAAAATTATTGGAGTGGGATAATGTGGTAAAATCTGCGTATATAAAAAAAGAAGTTCACTTAATAGCCCACTACTTAGAGAGTTTGTCTTCATATTTCCATACATTGTGGTCCTCTTCAAAAAATAAACCATCAGTAAAATTTTTAGATAATGAGAATAATATTTCCTCTAATCTAATTAAGTTATTACATAATTATCAAAATGTCTTAGACGAAGGGTTAAAAATTTTAGGCATAAAGCCTAAATTACAAATGTGAAAAATCTAAAAATAGTAATAATAATTTTTTTTCTAATACTGACTTTATTATTTTCCTATCTGTTTTTTGATAATTACTTGAAGTATATTTTTTTTGATAATTTTATAACTATTACTGCTGATGAATTTGATTTTATAAAATGAACTTTCCTATAATTATATCTATTAAAAGTATTTCGTTATCTAAACAAGAAAAAAATTTTATTTCGAAGATAAAACCTTTTGGGGTAATAATTTTTGCAAGAAATATCAGTAATATTCCTCAAATATCAAAGTTAAATGTGTCAATTAAATTACTAAGTAAAAATACATTAATATTTATTGATCAAGAGGGTGGCATCGTAAATAGATTTAAAAAATTTAAAGAATTTAATTTTTTAGATAATTTTGAGCTTTATAAAATTTATTTAAGGTACCCTTCTTTAGCAAAGCAGTTAGTTTTTTTAAAATCCTTCATAACATCGTATTATCTAAAAAAACTAAATTTTGATATTAACACTGTTCCAGTCCTAGATTTACCAATTAAAAATACAATCTTAATGATTAAAAAAAGAACTTTTGGACCCAATATTAATATTAATATAATTTTTCAGAAAATATTACTAGATAACTTGTGTTACTTTGGACTAATTCCAATAATGAAACATATCCCAGGACATGGTGTAACAAATAAAGACTCTCATTTAACTTTGCCAATAACAAAATTAAGTAAATCCTCTCTCCAAGACCACATTAAAATATTTAAATATTTTAATAAAATACCTTTAGCAATGACTGCACATATTAAATATTTATCCTGGGATAAAAATAATATTGCTACTTTTTCTAAATATATAATTGATAATATTATTAGAAATAAAATTGGGTTCAAAGGTTTACTAATATCTGATGATCTGGAAATGAAAGCTAATATTTATAATATTAAGGAAGCTACACAGTTAGCTAACTTTTCTAAATTAGATGTAATTTTAGATTGTAGCTCTGACTCGGATAAATATCGTGAAATTATAAATTCGTTTAATTTTTCGAAAAATTACGTTAATGTTTTTAAATCCAATAAACTTCAGCAATATAAGAAAAAATTAGACTTTAAATCTATTAATATTAATCACTATCATGAATTGTATAATCAATTGTTAAAAATTAATGGATTCTAATCTAAATATAGATATTAAAGACTATAATGGACCTTTAGACGTTCTTTTAGAACTTGTTCATAAGAATAAATTTGATTTAAAAAACCTTCCAATACTTAGTCTTTGTAACCAATATATTGCTTTTATTGTAGATTTAAAAAAGGTTAGCATAGAGATAGCATCTGAATATTTACTAATGGCTGCTATTATGGTCTTTTTAAAATCTAAATACCTTGTAAATAAAGACAAAGAAGAGGATGTTAAAAAAGTAACAAGATTTCTTACAAATCGATTAACTATACTAGAACTTGTCAATAAAAATAGTATTAAGTTATTCGAGCTTCCTAAATTCAAACAAGAATTTTTTCCAAATACACAAAAACATAAATTAAAAATTGAAAAAAACTTTGTAATTAAAGACAAGCTCATTGATCTTTTAAAGGCTTATGCGAATATTCATAAAAGAAATCAGCAATATACTCTAAAGTTTAGCTCTACTAAATTATTTACCATCAAGGATGGTCAAAATGTTATCTCTAAGGAAATTCTATCTAACCAAGATTGGTTTACATTAAAGAGTTTACTACCTAATAATTTAAAATCTGACATTTTGAATAAATCATTTTTTTCTAGCACATTTAATGCTAGCCTTCACATGGCAAAAGAAGATAAAAATGAAGAAAAAAAAATAGTAATTAAACAATCTTTACCATTTTCTGATATATATTTAAAAAAAGATGAGTGAAACTTCACAAAAAATAGAAGCTTTAATATTTGCTTCAAGCAAGCCAGTTTCAGAAAATGAAATAAAAAAAAGACTAGATATTCATGAAGATATATCTGAAGTCATGTCCAACTTAGAGACTGCTTATCAACATAGAGGTATAAATTTAAAAAAAATATCCAATAAATGGATTTTCTTAACAAATACAGAAGTCAGTGAGATCTTTCATGAAAAAAAAGAAATACAAAAAAGACTTTCAAAACAAGCAATAGAGACATTAGCAATAGTTGTTTATCATCAACCTATAACAAAATCAGAAATTGAAAGTATTAGAGGCGTTGTTATAGGGCAAGGAATATTTGATCAATTAATGGAGTTTGGATGGATAGCTCCAGGAGGTCGAAAAGAGGTTCCAGGTAGACCTATTCTTTGGGGTACCACTGATGACTTTCTTTTACATTTTGGTTTAGGCACCTTAGATAATCTTCCTGGAATAGAGGAAATGAAAAATTCAGGAATATTGGATGAAAATTTTGCCTCAATGAATATCCAAGAGGTTTCAGATGATTTAAATAAGGATGAAGCATTTATAGATGCTGACGATGAAGCAGAAACTCTTGATGAGTTCTCAAAAAGCCAATTGACTCAAAATAATGATACTTGATGTGAGAGATCTTCATCACTCTTTCGGTGAGGTGAATGCTATAAATAAACTTAGTTTTTCAATAGAGCATAATTCGATTGTTTCTATTTTGGGTCCCTCCGGCTGTGGAAAAACTACTTTAATTCGATTAATAGCTGGTTTGGAAGAAATTCAAAAGGGACAAATATCTTTTGAGGGTAAGTTAGTTGCAAACGAAAAATTTAATACTCCCCCTGAGCAAAGATCAATCTCTTACGTTTTCCAAGACTTTGCATTATTTCCTCACATGAATGTAAAAGAAAATATTAGTTTTGCAGCAAACTCTAAAGTGAATAAAAAACAGTTGATTGATCAAGTTATACAATTAGCAAAAGTTGAAAATTTTCTTGATAAATATCCGCATGCTCTTAGTGGAGGAGAGCAGCAAAGAGTAGCATTAGCAAGATCAATAGCTGTTCAACCACGACTATTACTTTTAGATGAACCTTTTTCTGACTTAGATACTAATTTAAAAAAGGAAATTATTGATGACACACTTCACTTAATAAATAGCCTAGACTCCTCTGCAATTGTTGTAACACACAATGCCGAAGAAGCTATGTTTCTCAGCAATGTTATTGTTGTAATGGAAAATGGAAGAATAGTTCAGATAGGAAAACCTCGAGAAATCTATTTTAATCCCTCTAATGTTTATGTTGCCTCTTTGTTTGGAGAGGTTAATATTTTTCAGACGAAAGTTTTAAATAATAAATGCGAAACCCCTTTAGGCATACTAGGTACAAAAAACTTTAAAGATAACCAACAAGTTAATGTAGTAGTAAGACCTGAGGCTATTAAACTGAATGTTGAAAAATCTCCTTTGACAAGTCCTAACTCTGGAGTTGTAGTTGACTCTAAATTTTTAGGAAATAGTGCTATAATTCACATGACAGTAAATGATAGAAATAATAATAAACATCACATTCATAGCAAATTGATTGGAGAATTTTTGCCTGCTCCTGCAAGTTCAGTTTCTTTTTCTTTAGATCTAAACCACGTATTCATTTTCCCTAGATAAGATATCAATAATATAGTAAAATTTATTCATGGGTGCTTTTAGTATATGGCATTGGATAATTGTTTTAATTATTGTTCTTTTATTGTTTGGTAAAGGAAAAATACCCTCTTTGATGGCAGATATGGCAAAAGGTATTAAGTCATTCAAAAGCAATATGGCCGAGGATGATAAACCAACTAATCTAGATAAAGACGATCAAGACAATCAAAATAAGGACCAGTAATGTTTTCTTTAGGTTGGATGGAGATATCCATCGTCCTAATTATTACAGTAATAGTTGTAGGCCCTAAAGAAATACCAACTGTTATTAAATTTTTAAAAAGTATAACTTCAGGTTTGGGAAAACTCTCCAGAGAATTTAAATCAACTGTAAATGAGATATCACATATAGAGGAAGTAAAAGATATCAAAAAGGAAATTTTAGACACAAAAGAGTCAATAGTAAAAGAGGGAAAAGAATTAGACGAATTTATCGAAAAAAGTAATGATCAAATTATGAAAGATGAAAATAATGACCGAAGCTGATAGTTCTATTTCTTCGATCATATAAAAGAGCTAAGACAAAAACTTTTATATGTCATAATTTTCTTTATAGTTTTATTTATTATTTCTTTTTATTTTTCTCAATCAATATTTGAATTTCTAGCTAAACCTCTCACATCAATTTTGGGAGAGGGTAATGGTTTGATTTATACAGCCTTGCAAGAGGCTTTTTTAACAAATGTTAAAGTAGCCTTTTTTACAGCAGCTTTTATTTCTTTCCCATTTTTATCAATACAGATTTGGTCTTTTGTTTCACCAGGATTGCTTAAAAAAGAAAAACAAATTTCATTACCAACTTTAGTAGCTATCCCTTTTTTGTTTGTCCTAGGCGCTGCTGTTGTTTACTACGTTATATCACCTGTAGCATGGAAGTTTTTTTTAAGTTTTCAAACTTCACAAGCAGACGGTATCAATATTACACTTCAAGCTAAAATGAACGAATATTTGTCCTTGATGATGACTTTTATTTTTGCTTTTGGATTAGCTTTTCAATTACCTGTTATTTTACTATTACTTGTGAAATTTGGTATTCTTACTATCTCTCAATTAGTTTCATTTAGAAAATATGCAATTGTTTTATCATTTGTATTTGCTGCAATTGTAACACCACCTGATCCATTCTCACAAATTTCTCTAGCGTTACCTGTAATAATTTTGTATGAAATATCTATTCTTGTTTCTAAATTTATGGCTAAGCGTCATAATAAAAAAGAATGAAAATATTATTAAAAGATAGTTATGCACGATATTAATTTTATAAGAGATAATCCTGATTTATTTGATAAATTATTAAATAAGAGATTTATTGATCCAAAGTCTAATAAAATTATCTTACTTGATAAAAAAAAAAGGGACATATTAACAAAATCTCAAGAACTACGAGCAGAAAGAAAGAATTTATCCTCTTCTTTTGCAAATCTTAGCGACGGTGACAAAGCTGAATTACAAAAAAAAGTACAATTAATAAAAAATAAGATTGATGAACTAGAAAATGATATTTCAATAATAGATGAGCAATTAAAAAACAATTTATCTAGTTTACCAAACCTCCCACATAATGATGTACCTGTTGGAAAAGACGAAAGTTCAAATAAATTAATAAAACAAGTGGGAAAAATTCCCTCATTTAGTTTTACACCAAAGTCTCATTATGAACTTGGAGAAAACTTAGAAATGATTGATTTTGAACAAGCGGGGAAAGTCTCAGGTACCAGGTTTGTGTACTTAAAGAAAAAAATTGCCCAATTAGAGAGAGCTATAGCTAATTTCATGTTAGATAAACACACAAATGAATTTGACTATACAGAAATTAATCCTCCTAATTTAGTTAGAGACGCTGCTGCTTATGGAACTGGACAATTGCCAAAATTTTCAGAGGATTTATTCAAAACGAACACAAAACATTGGTTAATACCAACAGCAGAGGTCCCTTTGACTAATTTAGTATTAGATACAATCGTATCTGATAAGTATCTGCCCCTGAGGTATACAGCTTGGACACCATGTTATAGATCTGAAGCTGGAGCAGCTGGAAGAGACACAAGGGGAATGATAAGACAACATCAATTTTCTAAAGTCGAATTAGTTAGCATAACTAAAGAGGATGAGTCGGAAAAAGAGTTGGAAAGAATGTTAAGTTGTGCAACTTCTATACTAGATGATTTAAAAATTCCTTATCAAGTTATTTTATTATCTTCAGGTGATATGGGTTTTTCTGCAGAAAAAACTTATGATATTGAAGTGTGGTTACCTGGTGAGGGAAAATATAGAGAAATATCATCTTGTAGTAATTGTAATTCTTTTCAAGCTAGGAGAATGAATGCTCGCTATAAAGACTCAGATCAAAATAAATTTGTTCACACTTTAAATGGATCTGGTCTAGCAGTGGGGAGGACATTAATTGCAATTTTGGAAAACTATCAAAATGAGGATGGTAGTATTAGTATTCCACAGGTCCTTAAACCGTATATGGGGAATTTAGAAAAAATCTCTAAATAATTATTTTCTTACTAGAACAATAATATTTAAAAAATTGGTAAGCAGACCTACCTGTTCTATTTCCTCTTGAAAAGATCCATTTGAGTGCACTATTTTCAATCTCATTATCAAATTCTATTTTATAAAATTTGCAATAATTTTTAATTATTAAGATAAAGTCTTTCTTACTTAAGTTATGAAAACTAACCCATAATCCAAATCGATCAGATAAAGATAATTTTTCTTCAATCCCTTCATCTTGAGATATTGCAGATGATCTCTCATTATCTAACATATCTCTCTTCATTAAATGTCTTCTGTTACTTGTGACATATATTAGAAAATCGTAGTTTGAGTTGTAAAAAGACCCTTCAAGAAACGATTTAAATTGAATATATCTTCTATCATTTTGTTCAAATGATAGGTCGTCAATAAATATTATGATTTTTTTATCGAACTTATAATTTAAAAAAATATTTGGTAAATCTGATATATCTTCACTATTAATTTCTAATGTTTCAAATTTATCATATTTATGTGCATAATTTTTTAGTATACCTCTTATAATACTACTTTTGCCACTTCCTCGTACGCCCCATAAAAGACCATGATTAAATGCTAAACCCTCTAAAAAGTTTTTTGTATTTTCCTCTATTTTTTTTATTTGTTGATCTACACCGTACAAAAGCTTTAAATCAAGGACTTTATTGAATGGTATTTTATCTAAACAATTTTTTGATCTATTCCAGCAGAGTAAATATTTATTTTTCAATTTTATGTTGACTTCATTGATGATTGTGAGATTTTAGTTCTTATTTTATTAATTTAAAGGATTTAAATCATGGAACAACTTGCAGGAATTCTACCACTTATATTAATTTTTGTCGTTTTCTACTTTTTACTTATTAGGCCCCAACAAAAGAAATTAAAAGATCACAAAAATATGATCGCAAATTTAAAAAAAGGTGATCGTGTCGTGACCCAAGGCGGAATTATAGGCAACATCCATTATGTAAATGATGATGGTACTCTTTCCATAGAAATAGCAGATAACGTTCAAGTCAAAGTAGCTA
>CACIPV010000011.1 GCA_902588615.1 uncultured Alphaproteobacteria bacterium
TTAAAATAATTACTTCTACCTCTTCAACTTTAGATAAAGCAATATAAGCAGAAATTCTATGTAAACCATCTTCGATTATAAACTTGCTTTTCAACTGCTTCACTTTTATTAGATGTTTAAAAGGATAATTAGACTTATTTTTCATAGAAGCAATTTTAATAAGTTTTCTAAAATTTTTTGGCGAGTGTTCCAATCCATATCCTGCTGCCCATCCTGATTTATTCATGTAGTTTATATAATCAATTTTGTCTCCAATCACATACTTATAGTGGGGCGATAGCAACACTCTTTTAATTTCATGTTTTATTTTTTCAGGTTTAATTGCACCAGATTTAACACTTGGCTTCCAATTAATACGAGGAAATTGTCCAATATTTTTAATTTTTTGATTTGATTTTTTTACTAACCTACAATAGAGGGAATTAGTTTTGATTTTTTTTTTATAACCGAAAAATTCAAAGTTTTTAGAAATGTAAATCATCTATTTATTATCTATATATGTTGTTTTTTGATAAATACTTAATTTCAGTTTTGTTGAAAATATGAGAATATTTATTAATGTCTAATTATCAATAAAATTTTCTTAAATGATTGAGATATTCATACCAGTTGTAAATAGACCTGATTTTCTAAGTAAACAGATTAATTTATTTTCTAAATATTTTAAATCAGATTACAGATTAAATGTAGTAATTGATACTGAGAATAAAAAAATTATTGATAGTTTTTTATTTATTTGTTCTAAAAATAAAATTAATTTTTTTAAAAAACCATATAGAAAGATCTCAGATCCAGCGTATGCATGTGAGGATACTATAGATTGGATTATAAATGAATTAATTTATAAAACTTATAGTAAATCCAAAGTACTAATCTTAGATTCAGATATGTTTTTAATTAATGATTTCGATTTTAAAAATTATACATCAAATTTTAAGATAATAGGTGTTATACAGTATAGAAAAAATATTCAATACTTATGGAATGGAATAATTTTTTTGAATATGATCGAATTAAATAAATTTGATGACAGAATATCTTTTAAAATTATTAACAATAAAAACATTAAAACAGATGTTGGTGGAGAAACTTATTTGTTTTTAAATAAATATAAAAATGTATTAACTAAAATTATTGATGTCGAATATCCAATTAAATACCAGGATATAGATTTAATAAAATCTAATAAAAATTACAATTTTGAATTGTATTTAAATAAAACTTTCCTTCATTATAGATCTGGTACAAATTGGTTTGGTTTATTTTGGAAAATGAAAAATGAACCTTTAAAAAAAAAGTTAGAAATTTTTGAGAAGATATATATAGATGCAATAACTTCCAATGTTTCAAGTAAATTTATTTGCAAAAAACATAATAAGGATATTACTATTAAAGACTCATATTTAAAAAAATTTTTTTTAAAAATATTTAGGATGATATTATAGTTGAAATTATTCTTAGAAATTCCTAAAAATCAAAATGAATATTTTGTCAATAAACTTGATTTCAAGTTAGTAAGCTATTTATTTATTTTATTTCCTTTATTTGTTGTCACTGGCCCCTTCTTGAGTGACTTAGTTTTATCAATAATTGCGCTATATTTCATTTTTAATTCGATTAAGTTCAAATCTTTCGAATATATAAAAAATAAGTATTTTATTTTTTTTATTATTTTTTACTTTTACTTATTATTTAGGGGTTTACTTTCCATTGATATCTATAATTCACTCATATCTTTAAATGGTCCAATATTTTATTTTAGGTATATTTTTTTTATTTTGGGTGTCTGTTTTATCTTAAATACTAATCCAAAAATATTAAGGTATTTTACAATTTCTTTTTTAATTATAGTTTTATTCGTATGCTGTGACGCATATTTTCAGAGTATTTTTGGCTATAACTTTTTTGGTATGATTACTAAAGATACTAATAGATTGACTGGGATATTTGGTAAAGAGCAAATTCTAGGACATTACCTTGGTCATTCATTTCCCTTATTATTTGCATTATTAGTTTATTTTAAAAATATTAATAAAAAAAATATTTTTATTTATATGTTTTTATTAATCTTTGTTTCAATTATTTCTTTTATAAGTGGGGACAGAGCAGGCTTTTTTAAGATATTGCAATTTACAATTTTAATTTTATTTTTGTCAAATAAATTTAAGTTAGTAAGATTGATTACATTAGCTCTGACACTTATTATTGTTTCTGTTCTTATAAATTTTAATGATAAATCACGACAAAGATTTGGTAATACAGTTAATGATATTTCATCAACCTCAATCCCTTATTTACCTTATAGCCTTGGTCATGAAAAAATA
The DNA here is from genome assembly GCA_902588615.1 of uncultured Alphaproteobacteria bacterium. Taxonomy (GTDB): domain Bacteria; phylum Pseudomonadota; class Alphaproteobacteria; order HIMB59; family HIMB59; genus HIMB59. The sequence goes on from CACIPV010000011.1 coordinate 2,325, forward strand.
TTTATTTCTTCCTTAGATATATACAATTCTAATAAGATATTTGGTTTGGGGCCACAACTTTATACCTTTTATTGTAATGATTATATTTTTTCAAAAAAAAGTGAATGTTCTAATCACCCTCACAATTATTATTTTCAATTATTATCAGAATTAGGACTATTAGGAGTCTCTTTTTTATTATTATTTTTTATAAAAATATCTTTTTCTTTTATTAAGCATTTTTATTCCTTATTTAGTTCAAACAAAGAATTCTTATTACCTGATTTTTATCTTTATATATTATGCCAAGTTTTCGTAATAATATGGCCAATAATTCCACATCTATCTTTTTATAATAATCATTTTAATAGTATGGTTTTTTTGTCTATTGCTATTCTATTTTATTTCAATCATAAAAATGCTAAAGAATAAATTAATCATTTGTTTAAAGGGTGGTTTTGGTAATCAACTTTTTCAAGTTGTTAATGGTATAAATTTATCAAAAAAATTTAATAAAAAACTAGTAATAGATTTGAGTTCATTTAATAAAATGAATATTTCTCGAAATACAAAAAGGAATTATGAGCTTGATTTTTTAAATTTTAATTACGAAAAAATAAATTACCTTTCTTTTTTATTTAAATTCTATTCAAAATTTTCTAAAAATTTAGTATACATAAAAGAAAAAAACTTCAATTTCTATCCTATTGTTCTCGAAGAAAATAAATCATATTTTATTGAAGGCTACTGGCAAAGTTACAAATACTTTGAAAATAACAAAAGTGATATCTATAAATTTTTTGATAAAACAAAAAATAATTTAATACATAATAGTTTTTCAAAAATTATAAATAGATACAATTCTGTTTGTGTACATATTAGAAGAGGTGATTATGTCAATGATATTAATACAAATAGATTTCATGGATTATGTGATATCAATTATTACAAAAAAGCTATTGCACTTATGAAAGAAAGAACACCTAATGCAAAATTTTTTTTCTTTTCAGATGATATTCACTTTTTAAATAAAAATTTTGGTAAAAATAAAGATTATATTATCGTCTCAAATGAAAAAAATAATTTGATTGAAGAATTTGTAATGATGTTATCGTGTAATAATTTTATTTTAGCAAATAGTTCATTTAGTTGGTGGGCTGCTTTTTTATCTAGTAATTTTAATAAGATAGTTATTGCTCCCTCTAAGTGGTTTAATGCAAATATTAATACTTCAGACTTAATACCAAAAGAATGGATACAAATTTAAAACATCAATATAGATTTTCTATTTTGTTATCTGTATGTGAGAAGGACGATGATATCTATTTAAATAAATCACTTCGAAGTGTATTAGAAAATTCCATACAACCATACGAAATCATTATCGTAGTGAATGGATTTATTAGTGATATTAAAGAGAATATTTTAGCTAAATATAAATTAAACAATATTAACTTTGAAATTTATAGAATGGAAAATCTTTCTAATTTTGCAGTTGCATTGAATTTTGGTTTAAAATTTGTAAAGACTAACTGGGTAATGAGACAAGATCCTGATGATATTAGTGATAAATACAGATTTGAAAAAATAATGAAAAAAATAAAGACCGGTATCGATATTTGTGGTTCAAATATGATCGAAAGATCTCTTTTTATACCAAATGATAGTTATATAAAAAAAGTTCCAGAAAAGCACAAAGATATAATGCATTATCTTAAAATAAGAAATCCTTTTTCTCATCCAACCGTCTGTATAAACAATAAATTATTTCAAAATTTTAAATATCCAGACCTATTATTAAAAGAAGATTATGCCCTTTGGTCTAATATACTAAGTGAGAACAATGTAAATTGCTACAACATACAAGAACCACTTGTTGAGACTTGTAACTCGATCAACCAGATTAAAAGAAGAAGAGGTTTCAGACATATATTTTTAGAAATAAAACTTCAAAAAATTTTAATGAGTGATAATCATATCGGGTTATTTCGATTTATTTCCAATTGCATTATTAGAGGTTTAGCTCTGTGTATGCCAATAATTTTTCTAAAATTAATATACAAATTAAATAGAAAAAATTAACTTAATCATTCTCTAATTTTCAAATCTGGAATAAAAAAATAGTAACCCATATAAATACTAATTTGAATTAATAGAAAAATTTTAGGCGTAAAGACACCTATATTTACTAGATAAGTAAAAATGAAAGGAAAAAACCATAGTGGCAATAAAAATAAAGTTACTAGATAGTTTTTCTTATCAATGTCTTGTATAAGTCTGATTTTCAAAAAATAATACATTTTCAAATGAATATGTTTGCCATCTGGTTTAAAGGGTGATTTTTTTTCAAATAATTTCCTAAAATAGGAAAAGATCACCTCAATAGATGGGTAAGAGCAAATTAGTATTAAATTCCAAATACTTAATCTGTTATTAGCAGCATACATATCAATTATTAAAATTCCAATTATTAAGCCAATTAAATAACAACCACTATCACCAAAAAAAATATATCCTTTAGGAAAATTGAATAATAAAAATATTATCAGAAATGATAATAAAATTATTAAAATTTTTTTATTTTCATCAATTATGCCAATTTCGCTAATCATTAGAATTGAGGCAAGTATGCAAATTAAAGTAAAACCCAAAAGACCATTCATACCATCGATTATATTTAGTCCGTTTGGAAATGCAGTCAAAGAGAGTGTAATTATTAAAATATATAAAAAGTCATACTGAAAAATAATATTCATTAAGTCATTATCAAATGTCAATTCATACTTATATTCAAAAGCAAATAATAATGAAAAAATTAACAAACTTAAAAACCTTATAGAAGCCTTAACATTTCCAAATATGTCTTCTTTTAGACTAATCATAGAAATTATAAAAGTGTATGTAATCAATTTAAAATCGTAAAAAATAGATTTTATATTAAAAAATAAAATTGCTACAAATAATCCAAATACTAATACAATCCCTCCAATTCTAGGAGATTGGTTAAAGTTTGTATTTTGAACTCCTAGATGGGGATCAATAATTATTTTTGATTTATATTTTATTGCTAATAGATAAATAAAAATTTGAATAAATAAAAAAAAAATTAATTCTTTAAAAATTATAAGATTTCCAAGCATCTTTACACATCTGATCTAAATTGTATTTGGGCCTCCATCCAAGAAATTTTTTTGCTTGATCAACTTTTGAGAAGCAAATCGCTGGATCACCCTTTCTTCTTTTGACATATTTATAATTTAATTTCACATTATTGGACCTTTGAAATTGTCTAATTATTTCTAAAACTGTAAATCCAGTGCCAGATCCAATATTAATCGCTTTGAAACCTTTTATTTTTTTTATTATTTTTAATGACTTAATATGAGCATTTGCTAGATCAAGTACGTGCATATAATCTCTAATACATGTACCGTCTTTTGTTGGATAATCATTACCATAAATTTTTAAAATTTTTTTTTCTAAAATACATTTTATTATTTTTGGCATTAAATTTTCTGCCTCTCCTCTTGGCTTATCAGGTAGTTTTATTTCAGGATGTGAGCCTATTGGATTAAAATATCTTAATGCAATAGATTTAAAATTTATATTTGATTGTATAAATTCTTTTATTAAATTCTCACATATAATTTTGGTAGATCCATATGGATTTATGGCATTAAGAGATAAATTTTCATCCAAAGGGCTAGTATGTGAGTTGCCGTATACTGTGGCAGAAGATGAATAAATTAAATTATATATTTTATTTTCTTTCATAGACTCTAAAAGTTCAATGGTTGATGAAACATTATTCTTATAATATTTTGTTGGGTTAATTAAAGACTCACTGACTGATTTAAATGCAGCTAAGTGTATCACATGAGAAATATTTTCTTTTGAAAACAAATCATTGAGGTTTTTAAAGTTTGCATCTTTTTTATAAACTTTACAAAATGGCAACAGTTTCTTATAATTTAGATTACTATTACTTAAATTATCAATTATTACTGCTCTATTTCCCAATAAATAAGATATGTGGCTACCAATATATCCCAATCCACCTGTCAGTAGTACTTTCATGTTGCTTTTGCCAAAATATACTAAATAAAGTAAATTCAATATAATTACTATGAAAAAAAAAATAGCATTAATTTTTGGTATAACTGGTCAAGATGGATCTTATTTGGCAAAGCTTTTATTAAAAAAAAAGTATGAGGTTCATGGAGTGATAAGAAGAAGCTCTTCTTTCAATACAAAAAGAATAGAAGATATTTATGTTGACCCTCATTATTCCAAAGATTTTTTTTTACATTATGGTGATATGACTGATGCTTTATCTATTAATAACTTGATTTCAAAATTAAAACCAAATGAAATTTATAACCTGGCTGCCCAGTCTCATGTGGCAGTGTCATTTGATTTACCTGAATACACTGCTAATGTTGATGGCTTGGGGACTTTAAGAATTTTAGAGGCTATTAATACTAATAAACTCCAAAAAAAAACTAAATTTTATCAGGCAGGAACATCAGAGATGTATGGCTCCAGTTCACCACCCCAAAATGAAAAAACATCTTTTAATCCCAGGAGCCCTTATGCTGTTTCAAAATTATTTGCTCATTGGATTACGATTAATTATAGAGAAGCTTATGGTATTTATGCATGTAATGGAATTTTATTTAATCACGAAAGTCCGGTTAGAGGATACACATTCGTCACTCAAAAAATAGTTCAGGCTCTTTGCAAAATTAAAAAAGGCTCCAAAGAAAAACTTTTTCTTGGAAACATTTATTCAAAAAGAGACTGGGGCCACGCTGAAGATTATGTAAAAGCAATGTGGCTAATGCTCCAACAAAAAACCCCCCAAGATTTTGTTATAGCAACTGGTGAACAGTACACCGTCAAAAATTTTATTGAATTAGTAGCTAAAAAGCTTGATATGAAGATTAACTGGAAAGGCCAAGGACTTAAAGAAAAAGGTTATTACAAAGGTAAAGAAATTATCAAAATTGATAAAAAATATTTTCGTCCAACAGAAGTAGAAAGCCTTAGAGGAGATTATACTAAAGCAAAAAGATTACTGAAATGGAAACCATCTCACAACATCAATACACTAGTGACTGATATGATAAAAAAAATAATATAATTAGATTGCTTAATAAAAAATCAAAAATTTTTATATCTGGCCATAAAGGTATGGTTGGTTCATCCATTTTTAGAATTTTAAAAAATAAGGGATATGAAAATATTATAATAGCCTCAAGAAATGAAATGGACTTAACAAAACAAGAAAGAGTATATAAATTTCTCAAAAACAATAGACCTGATGCTGTCATAATAGCCGCTGCGAAAGTAGGGGGGATTTATGCTAACAACACTTTCAGAGCAGAATTTTTATATCAAAATCTATCAATACAAAATAATTTAATTCATGGTAGTTACTTGTCTGGAGTCAAAAATCTAATTTTTCTTGGTTCAAGTTGTATTTATCCGAAATTTTCAAAACAGCCGATAAAAGAGGATTACTTATTGTCTGGTAAATTAGAGCCAACAAATGAACCTTATGCTATTGCAAAAATAGCAGGCCTAAAATTATGTGAAAATTATAATTTTCAATATGGAACAAATTACAAATGTCTAATGCCATGCAATTTATATGGGCCTGGGGATAATTATGATCAGCTTAATTCCCACTTCTTTCCTGCCTTAATAAGAAAAATTCATGAAGTTAAATTAAAAAATAAAAAATTTATCACTTTATGGGGAGATGGTAGCTCACTAAGAGAAATGATGTATGTAGATGATTTAGCAAATGCTGCCATTTTTTTTATGAGAAAAAATACTTCTCATACCCTTATTAATGTTGGTAGTAATGAAGAATTGTCCATCAGAGAATATTTAAAGTTCATGTTAAGAGAACTAAATCTAACAGTACCAATTAGATATGATAAATCCAAACCTAATGGCACTCCAAGAAAATTAATTGATAGCTCAATCGCATTATCATATGGATGGAAACCGAAAATTAGTCTTAAAAAGGGTTTTAAAAAAACTTATAAGGACTTTATCAAAAATCACATTTAATTTATAAAGAATTGATATATTCTCTTCAAAATGGATAGTTTTTTAAATATATCTGATTTAAGTAAAGAAATGCTTAATAATATTATTTTTAATAAAGTTAAAGATATTAAACTAGATAAAAAAATTATCGGATGCCTTTATGAGAAACCTTCCACCAGAACTAGAATATCCTTTGTAACAGCAATAAATCAACTAAATGGATATTCTCTAGATTTAAAATATGAAGAACTAAATTTTTCAAGGCAAGAAAGTTTAGAGGATACTTTTAAAGCTTTTGGTTGTTACTTAGATGGACTCGTCTACAGAACCTCAGATCATAAAAAACTACTTCTTGCGAAAAACCTTATGCGTAAGCCAATTATAAATGCTTTATCTCAAATCTCACATCCGTGCCAAACACTAGCTGATCTCATAACCTTATATGAAAATTTTAGAAGATTAGATATTGAAATATCTTGGTTTGGAGATATGAACAATGTTTTATTTAGCTTAGTAGAAGCAGTAAATATGTTAGATGTTATAAAACTAAATATATTTTCTGACGCAAGTATTATCAATGATAACAATTGGTATTTATCTGATAAAATAAGATTATTTGATAAAATTGATCATAAAATTGTAAAATCTTCCAATTGCATAATGACAGATGTATTTGTCTCTATGAATGATGAAGATAGCTCCAGAAAGTTAAATCTTTTGAGAGATTTTCAAGTAAATAAAGAGTTATTTGCAAAAACAAGTGATGATTGTGTTTTTATGCACTGTCTACCCGCTAAAGTGGGGGCTGAAGTTACAAAAGATGTTATTGAAAGCAGTAAATCTATTGTTTGGAAACAAGCATACAATAGATTACCGGCTCAAAAAAGGCTTTTACAATGTATAAACTTTTAGTCTTTTTCTTTTTTTTTATGGGTTGTAAAACAACAACAGGAGAAATAGCTGTTGTAAAAAAATCAATCGAAGATGTTAATTTAGATGTTGTTGAAAAAAAATTAAATTTCAAAATAACTACACCAGACACTATGAATAGTTTAATTAATAATTGGTTCAATAATCATGTAAAAGTGAATGGATTTGATGGAAGGGCTACTATTGAAATAGTTTCTTATGAGGAAAAGTTAACAAATATAGAAAATGGAAAAAAAATTGAAATTATACTCAACCTAACTATCATGTTAGAAAATAAAAATTTTTCTCATAGAAAAACATTCTACTTTGAATTAAATGAGTTTAGCACAATCACCGGAAACTTTAGTTTAAACGAGGTAGATACAATGATACTGAATACTCAGATCAATCTTGTTAATAGATTCAGTAAAAATCTAAATTCGAAGATTTAATTTTTCCAAAACGATGGTAAAAACAAAATCATAATTGTTAACATTTCAAGTCTACCTAAAAACATTGTTACAGTTAAGACGAGTTTTGAATAGATGCTCAATGAACTGTAGCTACCCTCCGGCCCAATTATAGAACCCAGACCAGGCCCAACATTAGAAATAGCTGATGCTGCTCCAGAAATACAAGTTAAAAAATCAAGGCCACTAAATGAAAGCAACAATGCTGAACTTGCAAAAGTAATGATATATAAAAAGAAAAAACTAACTACTGACTCGTAAGTTGACCCGGGAATTTTTTTATTGTTAAAATTACCAGCTATTACAGCGTGAGGTTGTAAAATTTTTTTCAAATGAATGTGAATAAATTTGAATAGTATTTGAAATCTAAATACTTTTAATCCACCAGTTGTTGATCCAGCGCAACCACCAATAAACATTAATAGTAAAAATAGAACTGATGCATAGTTACCCCAATCTTCAAAATTTTCACTAACATAACCAGTTCCTGAAATTATTGAAATTGTGTTAAATGAGACAGCTATTATTTTATTTAAATAAGTTCCATCTATAAAACTATTTGCAAAATAATATATTAAAACAATTCCAATTAATAAAATTAATATAAAAACTCTTATTTGATGATCTTTAAAGACGGCAAATAAATTTTTTTTAGTAGTTTGTACAAGAACCAAAAAAGGAAGGCTTCCTAATATCATAAAAATTATTGCTACTAAAAGAATCTTATCACTACTAAAAAAAGCAAAAGAACTATCATATGTAGAAAAACCGCCAGTAGAAATTGTTGTAAAGCTGTGAGCAATAGCATCAAATGGTGCCATTCCAAATATGTAGTAAAGAAATATAAGAGTTATAGTTAGTATCCCGTAAATAAAAAATATTTTCTTTATTACAGATGAAATTTTTGGAAGAGATTTATCATAAGGATCATCTCCTTCTAAATGAAATAACTGCATTCCTCCAATTCGAAGAAATGGCAATATAAACAAAGCTATAACAACAATACCAATACCACCAAGCCACTGCAAAAATGATCTCCATATTAAAATTCCTTTGGGTAGTGACTCTAAATTGCTAAGCGTAGTTGCGCCTGTTGTAGTTACACCACTCATAGACTCAAATAAGGCATCTACAATACTTAAATCTACTTCTGTGTATAAAAAAGGTACTGCACATAAAAAAGTTAATAATAGCCATGACAATACAGTAATTATGAATGCTTCTTTAAGAGATATATTCAAATCTACATTCCTATTTGTTATCACAAGAGAACCTCCAACGATTAAATATAGTAATATTGGAACGGCATATGATTGCCAAGACTCACTTTTATAAATGACTTCAGTTATTAAAGGTATGAATAAAAAAAAACCAACAGCACATGTAACTGTACCGCTTACCAATGCTATAGGTTTAAGGTTGAACATTTTTAAGTTTTTTTAATGAACTTTTTTTTTATTGTAAGGGCTATCAAGAGAAAATGCAGGTATATCTATTTTTAGCTTTTCACCATTATCTTGAGAGACTAAATAGAAGCCCTGCATAATACCGTTACTCGTTTTTAATGGAGTACCGCTTGTGTATTCAAATGACTCTCCAGGCTCTATTGTTGGGAATTCTCCTACAACTCCTTCACCTTGAATATTTATAACTTTACCATTTGCATCAATAATTAACCAATTTCTGTGATTTAATTTGATAGAGGAGTTTCCAGAATTCTTGATATTAACTTGGTATGCCCAAACAAAATGGCTTTCTTGAGGAGATGATTGATCGTCTAAAAAATAAGGTCTTACAGTAACTGTAACGCCATTGGTTGTTTTAGAGTACATTAAAATAATATACCCCATAAAAGGGGTATAGAGAATTAAATTGATTAATTAAAAAAGACCTTGAATTAATCCTTTTTCATCTAACATTATTGAGTTAGCACTTGGTACTTTAGGTAGACCAGGCATTGTCATAATTTGACCTGTTACAACAACTATAAATCCCGCTCCGGCTGAAAGTCTTACCTCTCTCACCGGAACAGTAAAACCATTTGGAGCACCTCTTAAAGAGGGGTTTGTTGAAAAACTATATTGTGTTTTAGCAATGCAAATAGGAAGGTTTCCATAACCACTCTCTTCAAATCCTTTAAGTTGATCGCTTACGGATTTATCAATCACAATATCATCGGCTCTATAGATTTTTTGTGCGACGGAGCGAATTTTCTCTTCTAACGATATGTTATCTTCATACATAAACTTAAATTTATTCGGATCGCTCGACTCACAAATATTAACTACTTCCTTAGCCAATTCTAAAGTTCCATCACCACCATTTGCCCAGTGCGAACAGAGGATTGCCTTTACTCCCATTTTTTCACAACCATCGGATATAACTTTACCTTCAGCTTCAGTATCAAGGGTGAAACTATTAATAGCCACAATTGGCTGAAGTCCAAAAGATTGGATATTTTCAATATGGCGTTGTAAATTCTCGAAACCTTTTTCAACGGCGGCTACATTTTCATTATTAAGATCTGCTTTCTCTACACCTCCGTGTGATTTCAATGCTCTTACAGTGGCAACAATTACAACTACACTAGGTGTTAATCCTGCCTTACGACATTTAATATCTAAGAATTTTTCAGCACCTAAGTCTGCTCCAAATCCAGCTTCAGTTACTACATAATCCGCAAGTTTTAAACCTGTTTTTGTCGCAATTACTGTATTGCAACCATGAGCGATGTTTGCAAAAGGACCACCGTGGATAATCGCTGGATTATTTTCAAGTGTTTGAACTAAATTTGGCATTAAAGCATTTTTCAATAAAACAGTCATTGGACCATCAGCTTTAACATCACGAGCGTATATTGGAGATTTATCTCTTTTATATGCGATTATAATATCACCAATTCTTTTTTGCAGATCGTTAATATCATTAGCTAAACAAAAAATGGCCATGATCTCACTTGCAACTGTTATGTCGAATTTATCTTCTCTAGGAAATCCATTTGAAACACCGCCAAGATTAACGTTTACTTTTCTTAGAGACCTATCACCTAAATCAACAACTCGACCCCAGGTAATTCTTCTTTGATCTATTTGTAATTCATTTCCCCAATAAATATGATTATCAATTAATGAAGATAATAAATTGTGAGCAGCAGTTATTGCATGAAAATCACCAGTGAAGTGAAGATTAATTTCTTCCATAGGCACAACCTGAGCATATCCACCTCCAGCAGCTCCACCCTTCATGCCAAAACATGGACCAAGGCTAGGCTCTCTCAGGCAAACAATAGATTTTTTTCCAATTTTATTCAGACCATCATTTAAGCCAACAGAAGTAGTAGTTTTCCCTTCACCTGCAGGTGTTGGATTAATTGCGGTTACTAATATTAATTTTCCATCAGGATTAGACTTACTTTTTTCAATAAAATCAAAATTTATTTTAGCTGCATCGTGACCATAAGGAATTAGATTTTCCTCAGGAATATTTACTTTAGCAGCAACGTCTCTTATGTGAATTTTTTTAGCAGCTCTTGCGATTTCTATATCTGACATCTAGATTTGGATCCTTTCCAAAAAAACTGGTATACAATATACCAATATCTTCTTAAATTTTAAGCTATTTAAGATAAAAAAATTAGAATTTCCCTATTATTTTTAAGCCTATGTGTCGCATTAGAAATTTTATCTAACAAAAAAGTCATTGTTCAATAATAAATTTATAATAGTTTAAAATTATTGAAAATATTAGTAATAGGACTTGGTTATGTTGGTACTGCAAACGCTGTGCTTTTATCGCAACATAACGAAGTTACCTGCTTCGATCTGGATGTCTCAAAATCAAATAAATTAATAAATTGTATTTCGCCTATAGAAGATAGAGAAGTATCAGAATATTTATCTTCAAAAAAATTAAATTTAAAATTAGCAGAGAGCTTTCCTACTGAAATTGATGATTTTGACTTTGCAATCATTGCTACTCCAACAAATTATGACATTGAGACAAATAAATTTAATACCTCCTCAATAGAAAAATCATTAGAAAATATTCAAAATTCTAAATCAAATTCAACAGTAATTATTCGATCTACAGTTCCAGTTGGTTATGTGAATAAAATGAAAAGTAAGTTCCCTGATCTTGAAATTATTTTTGTGCCTGAATTTTTAAGAGAGGGAAGAGCTTTAAAGGATAGTCTTTATCCATCAAGAATTGTAATCGGTTCCCATTCTAAAAAAGGAAAAGAGTTTGCAAAACTATTAAAAGATGCATCTCTAGATAAAAATGTTCAAATAGTCTTCACAAATTCAACAGAAGCAGAGTCATCAAAATTATTTTCTAATGCTTACTTAGCCATGAGAGTTACATTTTTTAATGAATTAGACTCTTTCGCAATGTCTAGAAAGTTAAATACAAAAGAAATTATAAAAGCTGTAAGTCTAGATCCTAGGATTGGAAATTTTTATAATAACCCTTCATTTGGATACGGCGGATATTGTTTGCCTAAAGATACAAAACAATTACTTGCGAACTTTGATAAAGTCCCTCAAAAAATTATGGAGGCAATAATAGAGTCAAATTCAATGCGAAAAGATTTCATAGGATTAGAGATTGCAAAATTAAAACCCAAAACAGTTGGTGTTTACAAACTCATTATGAAAGAGGGATCAGACAATATAAGAGAGTCAAGTATGCAAGGCATTATGAAAAGAGTTAAAGCAAAAGGTATCAAGGTGATAGTTTATGAACCTTTAATTAAAGAAAAACATTTTTTCAATTCAGAGGTTTATCAAGATTTAGAATTATTCAAAAAAGATGCTGATTTAATTCTTTGTAATAGAAGCCACCCAGAACTAAGTAGTGTAAAAGACAAGATTTTTACTAGAGACATATTTAATCAAGATTAAGACAAAGACTATAATTTTGGATAAATTTATTAAAAAAACATAGGAAATACATAGTATTTTTATATTTTAGTTTCACTCCAGATAGGTCTATACTGCGCGAACTTATATATATAAGGAGGAAACGATGACGATAATTAAAACATTATTTGCTTCTATGATACTAACATTAGGTTTGGCGACAGCAAACGCTGGAACACTAGATGTTGTTAAAGAAAGAGGCAACTTAATATGTGGTTCTAACACAGGACTTGCTGGTTTTGGAAATCCAAATGATGCAGGTGTATGGGAAGGAATTGACGTTGATGTATGCCGTGCAGTTGCTGCTGCGGTTTTCGGTGATGCTTCAAAAGTTGAATATGTACCACTAACTTCGAAAGTAAGATTTACTTCATTACAATCTGGTGAAGTTGATATGCTCTCAAGAAATACAACATGGACATTACAAAGAGATGTTGAATTAGGATTAGAATTTGTAGGCGTAAACTATTACGACGGACAAGGTTTCATGGTTAGAAAAGATCTTGGTGTATCAAGCGCTACTGAGCTTGATGGAGCATCAGTTTGTATTCAAGTTGGAACTACAACTGAAATGAACCTAGCTGACTATTTTAGTGCAAACGGAATGTCCTATGAATCCATCCCAGTTGAAACTAATGCTGAAGCTGATGCTGCATATTTAGCAGGTAGATGTGATATTTACACAACTGATGCATCAGGTTTATACGCAAGTAGAGCAGGTTATCCAGATCCATCCGCACACGTTGTCTTACCTGAGATTGTATCTAAAGAGCCTTTAGGTCCATCAGTAAGAGGAAATGATAGCGAGTGGGCTGATGTTGTTAGATGGTCTTTAAATGCAATGATTATTGCTGAGGAAAAAGGAATTACTTCAGGAAACGTTGATGACATGATTGCTAATTCCCCAGATCCAGAAACTCAAAGACTTCTTGGTGTGAAAGCTGGTTATGGTGCTTGGTTGGGCTTAAGTGATGATTGGGCGGCAAACATTATCAGACAAGTAGGTAACTACTCTGAGAGCTTTGAAAAGCACATCGGTGTTAATACTTCTATCAATATTGCAAGAGGATTAAACGCTCTTTATAAAGATGGCGGTATTTTATACGCACCTCCATTTAGATAAAAATCTCTTATGTGGGCTATTACATGATAAATAGCCCACGTATTTAAAAAACTTAAGCTAAAATACCAATAGATATGGAACAAAATTTTATTAGAAAGCTTATATTTGATGAAAAAACTAGGGCTTTACTCATACAGACTTTAGTTATTGGTATATTTGCAGTTTTAATTTACTTAGTAACAAAACAAACAGCATATAATTTAGAAAAAAGGGGCATTGGCACTGGTTTTGAATTTCTGAATATTGCTGCAGGATATGACATTAGTATTAGTCTCATACCCTATGATAGCAATGACACTCACTTAAGAGCTTACTTTGTTGGATTACTTAACACTCTAATGATAGCAGTTTGTGGTTGTTTCCTTGCAACCATAATGGGTTTTTTAGTTGGCATAATTAGGTTATCTAGTAATTGGCTATTTAGAAATATAGCTTATGTGTATGTAGAATTTACAAGAAATGTTCCTGTTCTTCTTCAGATAATTTTATACTACACAATTCTCTTACATCTTCCCAAGGTGAAACAGTCAATAATAATTTTTGATAGTTTTTACTTATCAAATAGAGGTCTTTTTTCACCAGCGCCTATTTTTAAAGATGGATTTTCAGTTGTAATCGGGAGCTTAATAGTAATGATTATTTTTACTTTTTTTTTAAAGAAATTCTTAAAAAAAAAACAAGAACTTACTGGTAAGCAGTATCCCATATTTTTAATTAATTCAGCTCTGATTATTTTTACTCCAATTTTTTTTTATTATTTAATGGGAATGCCACTAGAATTTGATCATCCTGTAATGAAGGGTTTTAACTTTAAAGGAGGAATGGTTATAAGACCTGAATTTCTTGGAATGTTATTTGGATTATCTATTTACACAGCTGCATTTATATCTGAGACTGTCAGGTCAGGAATTATATCTGTCTCTAAGGGTCAAAGAGAAGCCGCGCAAGCAATAGGTCTTAAAGCTAATTTCATCATGCGATTAATTATCATTCCTCAAGCTTTAAGAGTGATAATTCCACCTCTTACCTCTCAATATCTAAATCTTACTAAAAATTCATCTTTAGGAATTGCCATTGGGTATGCAGATTTAGTTCATGGATTTGGAGGTATTTCCTTAAACCAAACCGGAAAAGCAATAGAAATAATGCTTATTGTTATGTCTACATATTTAACTATAAGTCTAACAATTTCTTTTTTTATGAATTTATATAATAAAGCAGTCCAATTTAAAGGAAACATATGACACCGAACACATCTCCATATCTAAGCCCTAACAAAATGTTAAATTGGTCTAAGAAAAATTTATTTTCGTCATGGGTAAATACCATTATGACAGTTATTGCCTTAATATTCCTATATGAAGTTGGGACTTTTTTCTTAAATTGGGCAATTTTTAAAGCTGACTTCATAAATAATTTTAGAGGAGAAACAATAACCGATAGAACTTTTTGCTCCAAAAATATTGAGGTTGGCCAACATGGAGCTTGTTGGGCAATTATATTCGTGAGGTTTCATCAGTTTATGTATGGTTTCTATCCAGTTGAAGAGGCTTGGAGAGTTAATTTAGTATATGCATTTCTCCCATTTGCATTAATTGGAGTTTTGTTTGATAAGTTACCTTTAAGAAGAGTTTTTCTTTATTTCACTTTTGCCTTTCCATTTATAGCTTATTTCATGCTTTATGGAGGCCCAGGCCTGAGTGTAGTTGCAACAAACAAGTGGGGAGGATTGCTAGTCACACTATTTTTAGGAGTCACAGGTATAGCCATGGCTTTTCCATTAAGTATTCTATTAGCTCTAGGAAGAAGATCAAATATGCCTATTGTAAAATCTATTTGTGTCGTATTTATCGAATTTATAAGAGGCGTACCTCTAATTACGCTTCTATTTACAGCTAATGTCATGTTACCATTATTTTTGCCAGAGGGTGTAAAGCCAGACAACCTTTTAAGAGCGTTAGTTGCTGTTACCCTTTTTCAATCTGCATACATGGCTGAAGCAATTAGAGGAGGGCTTCAAGCTATACCCAAAGGTCAGATTGAAGCTGCCCAATCTTTAGGTTTGAATTACTGGCAAACTACTCGCAAAATAATCTTACCCCAAGCTCTCAAAATAGCTATTCCTCCTATAGTAAACACATGTATTGGTCTGTTTAAGGACACCTCTTTGGTGTTGATTATTGGTTTATTTGATTTACTAGGAATTGGTAGAGCTGCTCTATCTGATATTACTTGGACAAAACTTTATTACGAAGTTTATGTTTTTGTATCATTAATATTTTTTATATTTTGTTTCGGTATGTCTCGCTATAGTTTATATTTAGAAAAGAAATTAAAAACGGACAACAGTTAAAAAAATGGAACAAGTTATTCAATTAGAAAAAGTGAATAAATGGTTTGACGATTTTCACGTACTTAAAGATATTGATTTAACAGTCACTAAAGGCCAAAAAATTGTAGTTTGTGGACCTAGTGGATCAGGTAAATCCACTATGATCAGATGTATAAACAGATTAGAAGCCCATCAAAAAGGTCAAATAGTCGTTCATGGAACTGAATTAACCAATGACTTAAAAAATATTGATATGATAAGAAAAAATGTTGGAATGGTTTTTCAACAATTTAATCTGTTTCCCCACTTATCAGTTATTGATAACATTACACTTGCTCCAATCTGGGTAAAAAAACTCCCAAAAAAAGAGGCTGAGAATATAGCCATGACATATCTTGAAAAGGTAAAAATCCCTGAACAAGCTCAAAAATATCCTGGGCAGCTGTCTGGTGGTCAGCAACAACGAGTTGCGATTGCAAGGTCACTTGCAATGAACCCAGATATAATGTTATTTGATGAACCAACATCAGCTCTAGATCCAGAGATGATCAAAGAGGTGTTGGATGTGATGATACAATTAGCAGAAGAGGGTATGACTATGTTAGTTGTCACGCATGAGATGGGATTTGCAAAAACTGTGGCGGACCAAATGATATTTATGGATGAGGGAAGAATTGTTGAACAAGCGACCCCAGATGAATTTTTCAATAATCCTAAAAGTGATCGAACCAAACTTTTCTTAAGTCAAATTCTTAATCATTAAAGTAATCTAAGATGAATGAAGTTGTTATGGCTTTATTATCTGGGTGGATAATATTTTATTTTGCTGTATTTTTGCCAGGACCTAACACGTTTTTTGTAGCATCTGTTGGCATTAGTGGACAGAAAAAACAAATTTGGGGTGCTGCAGTTGGTACTGCTATTGGTTCTTTTACTTGGTGCTTACTTGCTACAACAGGTATTTCTTTTCTAATTTCAAATTTAATGGGGTGGGGTTTTGTTGTTTTAAAGGTCTTAGCTAGTCTTTATATGATTTATTTAGCATATCAAATTGGAAGCCAATACTTTAGCTCTGAAAATCAACTTATAAAATTATCTAATGAAAGAAATTTTTTAAATAGTATGAAAAAAGCAATAATTGTTGCTTATACCAATCCCAAAGCTTTTGCATTTTGGTCTGCTCTAGCAACTCTACAATTTAGTGAAAACTTAAATTTTAGTATCGCTTTAATTTTTGCTATAGGTAGTTTTTTTATTTCAGCAATGAATTATTCAATTATCGGCCACTTTTTTGGTATTAAAAAGTTTTCAAATTATTTCAATAGACCTAAAAATATAGTCAATTTAATATTTGCTGGACTTTTTATATTTGTAGCTATTGAAATTTGGGTTTTAGGCTAGGTAAAAAGCCCTAGATAGGGCTTTTTAAAATTTTCTAATAAATCTTCTATCTAACTCTTTATGTCTTCTCTCAAGATCAATCATGTCGATTGCTTGAGATAAATATGCTTCTTCTTTGTTAGACTTTGATTTTTGGTTAGTTTTTTCGTTAATAATCATGTTTCTTATAGATTTAAATAGTTTGCTCATTAGGCAGCCTCTTTCATACTATTTGGAAATGACTGATTTCTTTGATACTCAGAGTAAGCCCATTTCCAATCAGAGCCGTATTCAACCTTACAAAAATTTATAATACTGTCTTCTTTTTTACTAAAAAGAGATAACCAGAACTTTAAAGATCTTTCTGTAAATCCAAAAATTTTATTCATAATTTTATTTCCTTTCTTACATATATATAGTTTCAAAAAGAAGTTTTACTTTTGCTAAATATAGACAGCTGATGTCTATTTATGAGACTTCAAATAAATTCATGAAATATTTTTAATTTGTATATAGTCTAAATAACAAAAAAAATGATAAATTTATAATATGGATTATAAAATTTTTGATGGCCATAATGATGTATTATTTAGACTATTTTTAAAGAACAAACCTGACTCCTATGTTGATTTTATCGATGGAGATAATGAGGGACATTTAGATCTTCCTCGAATGAACCAAGCTAATTTTAAAGGAGGCTTATGCGCCATATATGTTCCTACCCCAGAACAAGATATCTCTGACTCTGATAAGTTGGTCAACTATAAAGATATGGAGAAAGATGAGTATTTATTACCACTTCCAAGACCCGTAGACGTAAATGATGCATTACCAGTTGTTTTAAATCAATTATCTATCCTTTCAAAAATTGAGAGAAACTCAAAAAATAAAGTTAAGATTTGTTTATCTGGCAAGGATTTGGAAACCTCGTTTAAACATGATGACCAATTATCTGTAGTAATGCATATAGAGGGAGCAGAGTGTATAGATAAAAATTTTTATAATCTTGAAACTTTATTTCGAGCTGGTCTTAGATCAATTGGTCCAGTTTGGTCAAGACCTACTATTTTTGCAGAGGGTGTTCCCTTTGCATTCCCAACTTCACCAGATATTGGAGATGGTTTAACCGAAATAGGAATAGAATTAATAAAAAATTGTAATTCACTAAATATGTTAATTGACACCTCTCATTTAAATGAAAAAGGCTTTTGGGATATAGCAAAATATTCAAATTCGCCCCTAGTAGCCACGCATAGCAATGCTCATCAGATTTGCCCACACTCTAGAAACCTTACAAATAAGCAATTAGATGCAATCAAAGAAACTCAAGGGATAGTTGGAGTTAACTTTGCCCCAGCTTTCTTAAGGGAAGATGGAAAAATGGTTTCTGATACAGATTTACAAATAGTTGTTGATCATTTTAAGTACCTTATTGACTATTTGGGAGATGATAAAGTTGGATTTGGCTCAGATTTTGATGGTGCAATGATGCCAAAAGATCTGAATAGTGTTCTAGGTATGCATAAATTAATCGATCTATTAATTTCACAGGGTTTTAATGAAAACATAATGATCAAAATTTCACATTTAAATTGGATTAATCTTTTAAAAAGAGTTCTAAATTAATAAATATTCAATGAAGTGAAACTTTAGTATCAAAAAAATTCTGATATAATTTTCAAATGGGACTTCACTTTGACTATAAATCAAAAGCTGGTGAAAGAGCTATGGAAAAAGAGCGTAAGCGCCAAGAAAAACTTGCCGCTAAAAAGGCAAAAAGAGAAGCTAAAAGAGAAGCAGAAGAGTTAGCTGAATTAGAGCGCCTTACAGATCCAAATGCTCCAGCTGAGGGAAATCAGGAACAGTAATCTGATTACTCTCAAATATATTAATTTTTTCGATCGCTAGTATCGACTCAGATTCTTTTTATCTTATAAATTTTTTGATCCTCTGTCATCGATCTGACTTGTCTTTTATACCATTGCTTAAAATCATTTGATGTATCATCATAAAACATCACTTTCTTTCGAATTAAGAAAATACCAATATCACTCTCTGGAATTCCAATAAAAGTCTGTCTTTCTGTATGCATCACTTTTACACTTTCCTGCAAAGGTTCATACTCACATAAATAATAACCGTAATGCTCTCCCCAGACATATCTTATAATAGGAGTTGTTGTTTCAACCATCATCTGAACATATTTATCCTCATTTTTTAAAAAATTTTCCATACCTGGCACAGGTCGATGGATTTGAGCAAAACTAAGACCAATTTTTTCTTTAGGCACCCAAACAGAGGGAAATGAAACATGTAAAGCTATAAGTTTGTTACATCTATGAAAAATGGCTATATCCTCTTGAAGATTATAACCAAGTTC
Source organism: uncultured Alphaproteobacteria bacterium (assembly GCA_902588615.1). GTDB lineage: Bacteria > Pseudomonadota > Alphaproteobacteria > HIMB59 > HIMB59 > HIMB59. The sequence continues at coordinate 21,877 of CACIPV010000011.1, forward strand.
TACAAAGTTATTAAAGTTAGAGTTTTTAGATGGATATTCTTTTTTTAATATAGAATTTAACTTCTTGCATACAGCTACATCAATTTCTTTCGTAAAATAATCATCAATAAAAATATTTTCTTTACATTTTTGTTTCAAACTTAAATATCTTTCTTCATGCTCATCAAACTCAATTATTGGAAGATCCTTTATTTTTTTGATTCCAGGTGCTACAGAGTAAATAGGTCCATATGGTTCCCAGTCGATCATTTTGTAAATAAAATCAATACTCCAATTAAAGTGATAGCAACAATAATAAGTCTTTTAAATAAGATTTCTGGTATTTGTTTATGTATAAAATAACCCAGCCAAACACTCAACATAACTAAAAGAGCCACTGGATAGTATATTTTCACTATCTCTAAATAGCTTCCTCCCAAAAATACAAAAAATATTGCTCTCAAAGAGTTTATAATAAAAAAATATCCAGCCATAGTTGATCGCAACTCTTGTTTTGAGGAGAAATTATCTTTATACCCCATTAATACAAAAGGTCCTCCAATGGTATAAATTCCTTGAATAAATCCACCTAGAATTACAAAAAAATTTTTCAAGAATTGAGGAAACTTGAGATCTGGAAAAAATAAGTTGAAACATCCATAAACAATTAAAATTAATGCAAATATTTTTATTAAAATATCTGATGCAAAATAACTGATAAAATATGTTCCAATTAATGCACCAGGAATTGTATAAATTAAAATTTTGATTAAATGATTTAAAGAGGCATATTTGTATGATTGAATTAAAACAGCTAAACCAGAGGATAATCCAACAATCATTGCAAGCTTTAATAAAGAGTTAAAGTCATAGAAAAATCCACTAATTCCCAGAAAAATTATTGTACCACCAAAACCGAAAATACTTTCAATGGCGTAAGCAAAACAAGCTATTAATGCAATAGTTGAAAAATTTGGCATTTAATTCTATTTAACAATTTAGAATGTTTTATGTTAAAAGTAATCTATGTATTTAAAATTAATATTTTCTTTTATTGTAATATTATTTCTTAAAACGAATTTATCGTATGCCCTTTCTCAAGATATTTCTTTAACAATTATGGTTCGTTCTACATTGGGAACCGAATATATTCTTGCAAAAAGTATATGCAAAGTATTGTATAGGGAACTTGAAATATCCCATAGTTATGGTGGCTCAAACACATTAGAGTGCAATACACGCCTTGATGATAGTGCTGATGAAATAATAAAAAAAATTGAACAAAATCAATTTCAATATGCAATTATTAAAAAATCGGATTTACTCGATCGTCCCTCTAATTTATCGCTTCGTTCAATTTTAAATTTTCCCGCAGATAATGATTATGTTTTTATTTCAAACCAGAATGTAGATCCTAATGTCATTAAGGATATAAATTTTGGAATTATGAGTCATTTGCTTGAGTTTCGTTATCTTCATAAATCTTTTTTTGAATTTTCAAAGAATAATTTAATTGTTAAGCAAAATATACCATTACATTTAGGGACTTTAAAATTTAGTGATGAGTGGAGTAGTGGAAAAAGAAGAGGGTTTACAGAGGTAGACTAATTTTTACAAAACCGTCAGTTACGACAAAAATAAATATTAAAGCAAAAAATACTCCACCAACAAAAACTTTCATCACACAAACTTACTAAATAGATTTTAGGTGTAAAGTATATAAACTGTGCAAAATTGTCATGAACGAGTTTATTTTTGGTTTTTCAACAGGTTTAAGTTTAATACTT
>CACIPV010000012.1 GCA_902588615.1 uncultured Alphaproteobacteria bacterium
AATTGAGGGAGTAACTTGGGCTAAAGAATTCTCAAAGTTTCATCAAAGATATAAAGACGGCTACTCTTACAAGTTTTCTGAAAATAATACAATTTTGAATATTGGGCACCAAACCACATATTTAATTAAACCACAATTTGCAGCTTATCATGCGGTCAGAAAAATAATGAGAAATTGGTTAATAAAGAGACTCAAAGATGAGTATGTCAAAAAAAAGCCAGTAATCTACAATCCTCCTAAAAGTCTCAACCAAGGCGAAAGTAACTTTATTACAAGGCGGACAAAAGTTGCTTATTTAGTATATATGGGGGACTTAGCTGTTAGAGATAATTTACTTTACTCTATTAGAGATAATAAAACTCTAGTGCCCAAACCAGCTTCGCTATCTTGGTGTGTGTCACAATTTGATGATAAATATATATCTGATGGTATACTAACCTACCCTAAAAATTTAGGCCCCTTGAATGAAAACTTATTGTCAGAATCATTGTCTTTTTAAATGTCAGAAGTAATTCAAGTATTATTATCATCATACGGCTTTGCAATTTTACTATGGGCAGCTTTTATCTATACTCAAAAAAGATTTGGTAAATTAACAAAAAATGTTAGTTCCAAAAGAATATATATTAAATATTTTATTATAATCGTTTTAGGGTACGGGACTTTCTCGCTAGTGTTAATCAGTGTTTATAGCGATTGGTTTAAATAATCAAAGTTTATGAATAGTGATGATATTGAAACTCAGGATTACATATTTATGAAGTGTCTCCAGGAAAAAATATGTAAAAGACATGTCACATTAAAAACAACAGGTAAACAGATAAACGATGAGTCTTTAATTTCGAAAAATGTGATTAATGCTTTTGACTTGGATGAAATTTCATTTTTGACAGGACTAAATTTCAATATTGTGAGTGATACAGGGGCAAAACTTATAAGAATGAGTCTAGCAAATAAAATTATGTGGGAAGATGATCAAAATAATGAAAAGCGATATCTTTGGTATTTGTCTGAGAACGGTGAAAAATATTTAGAGAGAAATTCATACAAGAGCACATGAACATAGAATTAGTGATAAATACATTTTGGTTTTTTTCGATTTTTACAGCAGCTATTTACATCATTAAAAAGAGGTATGTTGGTAAAAAGGAATATTCTATTATAGATAAAGCTTTTAAATTGGGCTTATCTGTATCAATTTTTTTAATTTTTTTAAGCTTGTATTTCTTACTTACACAATCTTAGTTTCCACCCTCAAGTAAAATAAATTTTTGTGTATCTAGATCAACTCCGGCTTCTGTTCTAAGTTTTATCATTTCAGGAAGTTTTAACATTTCTTGCATTTTATCCATCGACTCTACTTCTATAACCGTATAAATTTCTTCATTGTTATCTTTTGGATGTCCATAGGCTAATACATTAAGACCGTATTCCTGTCTCAGTTTTTCATTTTCTTCAAACATTTGTTTCCAATGTTCATAACCTCTAGTTATTTTTGCATTTGTAATAATTTTCATAGTTATCCTTTCTATCAATTATCATAACATTTTCTTTGTTAAAAACGTCGGTAATTTTATTTGTGATATATTCCGAATACTCTATTATGCTTATTCTACGCATGATTGGGGCCATAGCTCAGCTGGGAGAGCGCTACGCTGGCAGCGTAGAGGTCAGGGGTTCGATCCCCCTTGGCTCCACCAAGGTAAAATTAAAAAATGGAACAAAACTTAGATAAACTTTTTTCAATTAATTTTTTAGGAACATGGCTTATTACTCTAGCCGTAATAGCACTAGTAATATTTGCTAGCTATAAAATATTTAATATTCTGTTTAAATCAGAGATATACTTTAAAAAATCAGCAATTAGCTATTTTTTAATTTTTATTTTTATTTTCGGCTTCTTAATATACTTCTATAGCTAATTATCTAACAAAAATTATTTTATCTTTTGATATGCAAAATAGTCAGGTCAATTAGTCTATAAAATATTTAATTTAATTGTTAATAGAGTGTACTCTTGACTAAGAACTAAATTATTTAGCTCACAACTAAGGAGGTTAATAAATGAGTATAGCAAGAGTAACAACAGTAAAAATGGACTCAAAGGAGGCAGCTGACGAACAAACACAAGGGTACGTACAAAGTGCACCAACAGAATTCCCACAAGCAAGTCAGTTAATTGGCATTAGAATCGATGATGTTACATTAATGGCAGTTACAATTTATCCTGATGCTGAAACTATGAAAGCAGCAGATACTGCACGGGAAAAAAGATTAAATACTAATATAGAAAATAGGGTCTCAGTCGAGACAGTAGTTGGCGAGGTTACATTAGATCATCATAATCACTAATGATGAATGTGATCAGACAAATATAAAAGCCTTTAGACAGATCTAAAGGCTTTATGATTTTTAGACACCCCATCTCATAGCTGCTGTGTGAACAGACGAGTCCCAATGCTTTAAAAGCTCCTCGTCAAGCTTTGTAAGAGTAATGGAAGCACCCTGCATTTCAAGAGAAGTACAATAATTTCCAACAAGAGACCTTGAAATCTTTATATTTTTTTTGTCTAACATGTTTTTAGCATTATCATAAATTAAGTATAGCTCTGTTAAAGGAGTACCTCCCATACCATTAACAAATAAAAGAATTTCTTCGTTTGCCTCAGGCTTTAAGTCCTCGTTAATTGCCTCTAATAACTCGTTTGTAATCTCTTGCGCAGATTTCATTTTATCTCTTCTTCTTCCAGGTTCACCATGAATTCCAACACCAAATTCCATTTCATCATCGCCTATATCAAAATTTGGTTTTCCTGCAGCCGGGACGGTACAGCTTGAAAATGCAACTCCCATAGAACCTGAATTTTTATTTACCTTATCTCCTAAAGCTTTACATTCTTGTAAGCTACCTCCATGCTCAGCTAGAGAACCAACTATTTTTTCAACAACAACAGTAGCAGCAACACCTCTTCTACCAGTTGTAAATGAAGAGTCCTCCACAGCAACATCATCATTTGTCAATACAGACTCATTTGGACCTTGCATCATCTCAGCTGCCATTTGGAAATTCATTACATCTCCAGAATAGTTTTTAACGATAAATAAAACTCCAGCTCCGCTATCTACTTTTTCAGCAGCAGCTAACATTTGATCAGGTGTGGGTGATGAAAAAACAAATCCAGGGCAGGCTGCATCCAGCATGCCATAGCCGACTAAGCCGCCATGCATAGGTTCGTGTCCACTCCCCCCTCCACTGATCAGAGCTACTTTTCCCTCTTTTGTGGGAGTGGCTCTGGTGATGAAGCTGGGGTCGTAGTGGCAGTTAACAATATCTTGATGCGCAGCACCAAAACCTTGCAGACTCTCCTTTAGAAAATCATCCGCTGAATTCATAAATTTTTTCATAGTATCCTCCTAACTATTTAACACTGACTCACAGACAGTTTTTATCATTAATTGTGAAGACCTGGCTCCAGGATCGATATGACCTTTCGCTCGCTCTCCTAAAAAAGAAGCTCTCCCTTTTGTAGCTAAAAGATCTTTTGTTGAAAACATCCCTTTTTCCGCCACTTCTATAGCTTCTTGAAGTATCTCTTTAACATCTTTGTTATCCTCGACACCTTTTTTAAGGCAGTTAGATACAGGTATGAGAACATCCATCATTGTTTTTTCGCCTACATCTGCTTTACCTCTTTGTTTTACAGCTTCCACGCCATCTGCAAAAATTTCGATTGCCTTTTTATAATCAACACCATTATCTATATCGTTTCCTTTGGCCATGGTCATAAATAATGTGCCAAACAGGGCTCCAGATGAGCCACCAATACCAGAAAGAACTTTCATTGCTATTTGGTTTAGAGCTTTAGACATTGGCAAATCTTTAATTACAGCTTCTAATTCTATAACCAGCTTGATTCCTCTTTGGACATTAAAAATATGATCCCCATCTCCTATTTCTTGGTCCAATTTTTCTATTTCACTTGCATTTGCATCAATTACAGCTTGAATTTCTTTTGCTCTATGGATTAAAAAATTAACACTCATTGCACACTCATTCCTTTTTCGTCAAAAAATAAAATTTTATTTTGATCTATTGCAAAATTTACTTTTTCCCCTTTTTGTCCTTGGAATGTTCCTTGATATAAGGATAAAATTTCTGCTCCATTAAAGTCTAACTCTACCACAGTTTCTGCACCCAGAGACTCAACAGTTTTAATTGAGCCTGAAAGTTCACCTTCTCCTATCTTAATGTGCTCAGGTCTTAGACCAAGTTGACTTGCTTTATCTGGTGATGAAGTATTTAAAGAAGCTCTGTTGAGAATATTAATTTTTGGTGAGCCTAATCTATTTGCAACATAAATAGATTTTGGGTTATTGTATATATCTTCTGGTTTATCAATCTGGGCGATCTTACCATTTTCTAATACTCCGATGCGATCTGCCATAGTTGTAGCTTCAGCTTGATCATGTGTGACGTAGAGAATTGTGGAGCCTAAATTTAATTGGATTTTTTTCAGTTCGACTCTCAAACTTTCCCTTAATTTTGCATCAAGGGATGAAAGGGGCTCATCCATTAAATATATACTTGGGTCTCTAACTAGAGCACGACCTATCGCAACTCTTTGCATTTCTCCCCCTGATAATTCAGTAGCTTTGTTGTCTAATTTAGCTGAAATCTTCAACATTTCCGCTATTTTTGTGACTTTTTCACTAATCTTATCTTCTGGGATTTTTCTAAGAGGGGATCGAAGAGGAAAAGCTAAATTGTCGTAAACCTTATAATGAGGGTATAAAGAGTATTGTTGAAAAACAAACGCTGTGTCTCTTGCTGCAGGTTGAGCCTCAGAGAAATCTTCATCATCAAAAAGGATCTTTCCTTTATCAATTTTTTCCAAACCTGCTATTGATCTTAATGTTGTTGTTTTACCTGCACCGGTTGGGCCCAATAAAACAAAAAACTCTCCATCATTTACTGTAAAGCTAATATCATCTAAAGCCTTTATAGTTTTATCATATATTTTTGTAATATTTTGTAGTTCTACTTTAGACATTAACTCATGAACTCACTTTGAAGTGCCTTATCATTTGAACCATCAAAAATTATTTGATTATTATTAAGAGTATCAAATTGAATTTGCTCATTAATATTAACTTGTGTGTCACTATCAACCCTAATTTTTATATTTCCAAGTTGAGTTTCAATTGTAAGAATTTTTCTTGAACCTAAATATTCAACACCAAAGACATTACCTTTTACACCATTTTCAGAAACTAATTTTAAATTCTCTGGCCTTACACCTAAAAAATTTTCATTTGAGTCTGTTCCTTCTTTTTGTTCAGGAATATTTAATGATGAGTCTAGTAATTTAATACTTGATTGACTTGGAGAAATTTTTTCATTTATTGGTATGAAGTTCATTCCTGGAGATCCAATAAAATTGGCAACAAACTTTGTTTTAGGTTTATTATAAATAACTTTTGGTGAGTCTGCCTGCAACACCACTCCCTCATTCATTACTGCTATTCGATCAGCCATCGACATTGCCTCTTGTTGATCGTGTGTTACATAAACTGTAGTTGCATCAATATCATCGTGAAGTTTTCTTAATTCCAAACACATCAATTCTCTAAATTCTGCATCAAGTGTGCCCAAAGGTTCGTCCATTAAAAATGCTTTAGGTCTTCTGACTAGTGCTCTTCCAAGTGCAACACGTTGGCGATCACCTCCTGCTAAAGAGGATACTTTTGATTTTAATAAGTGATCAATTCTAAGAAGCTTTGCAGCTTCCAGAACTTTAGCATCTACTTCGCTTCGTGAGAGCTTTTGCATTTTCAGTGGGAAAGCAAGATTATTTCTTACATTCATGTGTGGATAGAGTGCAAAAAGCTGAAAAACAAAGGCTATATCTCGCTGAGAGGCCCTTAGATAGCCCACATCTTCCTTATCCAAATATATATTTCCAGAAGTTGGTAGCTCTAAACCAGCAATCATTCTTAAAGTGGTAGTTTTTCCACAACCTGAAGGACCGAGTAAAACGAAGAATTCTTTATTTTCAATAATAAGATTGGAGTTTTTCACTGCTACGAAATCTCCAAAAGATTTATGTAAATTTTTAATTTCTATTTCTGCCATGGCTAATCTGGGAAATGACTTGTGATCACAAATCCGATAGTTCCCACCAAAATAACGATAAAAGAATATGTATACATCCACATAGCAAAAGGCTGCATCAACATAAATACACCCAATAAAATTAAAACAGTTGATGCATTTTCCCAAATAGATCTTCTAAAAATTCTTCTCAATAAACTTTTTTTCTCAGCCATTATTTTCTCACCGCTCCAAAAGTTATTCCCCTTAGAAGATGCTTTCTCAATACAACTGTAAATATCATCACTGGGATTAAAAATAATGTTGTCCCTGCTCCAATAGCAGGCCAATCAAGACCACCCTCTCCTATAATTGTTGGGATAAATGGTGGTGCAGTTTGCGCATTAAATTGTGTTAGTAAAACAGCAAATGCATATTCATTCCACGAAAATATCATGCAGAAAATTGCTGTTGCTGCAATACCTGTAGTTGCTTGCGGAAGGACTACTTTAAAAAATGCTTGCATTCTAGAGTAACCATCTATCATCGCAGCCTCCTCATACTCTCTCGGTATCTCGTCCATAAAGCCTTTTAACAGCCAAACTGACAAACTTAAATTTACAACAGTGTACAGAATAATCATGCCAACATGAGTATCACCGAGACCAAGTTTTCTGTACATAATAAATATAGGTACTGCCACTGCTATTGGTGGGAACATTCTCGTAGATAAAATAAAAAATAATAAATCATCTTTAAGTGGGACTTTAAATCTAGAGAGAGCGTAGGCAGCTAAGGAGCCTAAAAATACCGAAAAGAACGTTGCACCAAATCCAATTATTAAAGAATTGGAATACCTCGGTAAAAATTTTGATGGTCCTGTTATGACCATTTCTCTACTGCGAACTAACTCCTCATACCATGTATCTGGTGGTGGAAGAGAGTCCAAATAATCCTTTGGTTGTCTTGATCGATTTGTAAATAAATTCACATAGCCCTCTAAAGATGGTTCAAAAAAGACCTCTGGTGGGTAAGAGATAGCACTATCAACACTTTTAAAGCTTGTAGCAACCATCCATGTGATCGGTATAAGTGTTACAATCATGTAAACGATGATGATAGTAGCAGCTAATTTTCTTGAGAATCCTGTTGCCTCTAGTGGTGATCTTGAAGTGTCCATTATCGCTCTTTAATTTTGTTCATAACTTTTACATACACATTTCCAAAGCCAAATATGGTGACAAATAATATTACAGCAAAAGCAGAACTGTAACCTGTTTTCCATTTTTCAAATGCTTCACGTTTTAAATTGATTGATGCTAGTTCAGTCGCCGATCCTGGACCCCCTGAAGTAAGCTCAGCGACCAGATCAAACATTTTGAAATTCTCGATCCCTCTAAATAATAATGCAAGAAGTAGAAAAGGAAGGACAGATGGCAATGTTATATGGATAAATTGCTGCCACTTACTAGCTCGGTCAACTTCTGCAGCCTCGTACAAATAATTTGGGATTGATCTTAATCCTGCCAGACAAATTAACATGGTAAAAGGTGTCCACATCCATGTATCGACAATCACAATTGACCAAGGGGCTAAAGTGCTTGAACCAATCATATCAAAAATACCAAAGTCATAGAAAAAATTAACTACGTAATTAAATAAACCTACTTGAGGATTATATAAGTAAGTCCAAAATACACCTACGACTGCGGGGGAAAGCATCATTGGTAAAACTATTAAAGTAGTGAGTAGTTCATTGCCTTTAAATTTTTTATTTAAAAGAAGAGCAAGACCCAATCCAATTAATGCTTGTAAGACTAATGTCCAACAAACGAAGTGGGCAGTTATCTGCATCTTTTCCCATATCTCTTCTTTTCCTAAAATCTTTTTATAGTTTTTTAAACCCACAAATTTTACTTCTCTACCTATTTTATTGGCATAAAAGTTGGTGAATGACATCCTTATGGCATAGATGAGAGGATAAATATTTATAGCAAGTAATAGAATTAAAGTTGGTGCTATGAAAATCCAGGCTATTGCTTTATCAGATAAGCCTTTGAACTTTTTAACAGCACTTTTCATATATGTTTTAGATTGAAGGGCGGGATTAATCCCACCCTTTATATTAATTTAGTGATTAAATTTTACCGTCGTCTTCGAAGACTTCAGTCCAATCATCAATGATTTTGTCTAATGCGTCTTTTGCAGAACCTTTTCCATTCACAACGTAGTCATGAATTCTCTCCTGCATTGGAAGCATTAATTCAACAAATGTAGGCTCTTGCCAAAAGTCTTTGACGATGCCCATTGAGTCAAGGAAGCCTTGTGCGTAAACAGCTGAGTCAACGAAATCAGGTGATCCAAGAACATCCATATGACATGAATATCCTCCTAAATCCCACCATTTTTGTTGAATATCTGGCTTTGCAAACCACTTCATGTATTCAAGAGCCAAGTCTTGTTTATCAGAGTAACTCACAACTGAGATACCTTGACCACCAAGAGTAGCTGCACATACGTTTTGACATGGGTTAGCAAAGAAACCAGAAACTCTTCCGTCACTGTCTTCTTTAGAAACGCCAGGCCAGAAAGCATACCAGTTCATTTGAAATGCAACCTGTCCTGATTTATATGCATCAAGATTTGCGACCATATAAGCATCTGAATGCCCTGGAGGTGCACAGTCTTCATACATTTTTCTATAAAATTCAACAGCCTCTACAGAAGCATCTGAGTTGAAGTAACCATCCATCTCGTATGGGTTATCAGGATTTTCGTACTGCATACCCCATGCATACATGGCTGCTGTTACACCCATGGTGATACCTTCAGATCCACGCTCTGTATTGATAGCTGCACCATATCTTACTTGTCCATCAATTTCTCTTCCTTGGAAGAAAGTACACATGTCATATAACTCATCCCAAGTTTTTGGAACACCTAGATCATATCCATGCTTACTTTTAAATTCAGCTTGAAGCTCTGGTCTATCAAACCAGTCTTTTCGATAAGCCCATGCTAAAGCATCACCCATTGCTGGAAGAGCGTAATAGTTAGGTGATCCTTTTGGCCATGTTGAATATGCGTAAACAGTTGCTGGGTTAAAATCATCCATTGAAATTCCGTTAGCATCAAAGAAATCATTTAACTTAACATAGTGACCATATTCAGCACCTTGTCCAATCCACTGTGAGTCACCAATTAACAAGTCAAAAGTTTTACCTTGGTTATTTAACTCGTTAAGCATTCTCTCAGCAAAATTTGGCCATGGCACAAATTCGAAGTTCATTTCAACGCCTGTTTCAGCTGTAAATTCTTTACTTAGTTCTTGTAATGCGTTAGCAGGATCCCAAGCGGCCCAGCCCAAAGTCAAAGACTCAGATTTAGCATTCAAAGAAAAAAGTAAGGCAAAAACAGGAACTAGAAATACAGATAGTATTTTTTTCATGTTATTATTCCTCCTCTTTAATAACAAAACTGGCTGATTATACAGTCTTTTTACATATTTATAAATGCAGATTATTCATATATTTAAAAACATTTTAAATAGCAGTTAACTGTAATATTATAGTTTGTCGCAGGAGGGGAGTTAAGCGATGTCTATAAAAGGTCCAGCTATATTTTTAGCTCAATTTGCAGGTGATGATGCTCCGTTTAACAATTTAGAGAATATCTCAAAATGGGCTAGTGATTTGGGATACTTAGGTGTTCAGATACCTAGTTGGGATGAGAGGTTAATTAATTTAAAACAAGCATCTGAAAGCAAAGATTACTGTGACGAAATAAAAGGGACTCTTAAAAGTTTTAATTTAAATATAACTGAGCTTTCGACACATCTCCAAGGTCAACTTGTAGCTGTTCATCCTGCATATGACTCTGTATTTGATGGTTTTGCAGCCTCAGAGGTAAGAGGAAATCCATCTGCAAGGCAGCAATGGGCAGTTGATCAATTAATGATGGCCGCTAAGGCTTCGAAAAATTTTGGATTGACTGAACATGTTACTTTTTCAGGAGCATTGGCTTGGCCATATGTTTATCCATGGCCTCAAAGACCAGAAGGGTTAGTTGAAACTGCATTTGATGAACTGGCTAAAAGGTGGAAACCTATTCTTAATGAATTTGATGAGTGTGGGGTGAATTTATGTTATGAAATTCATCCAGGCGAGGATCTTTTTGATGGAATAACTTTTGAAATGTTTCTAGATAAAGTAGGGAATCATGAGCGCTGCAACATGTTATATGATCCTAGCCACTTTGTTTTGCAGCATTTAGATTATTTGCAGCATATTGATATTTATCACGAGAAAATAAAAATGTTTCATGTGAAAGACGCAGAACTCAATCCCACTGGTAAACAAGGGGTCTATAGTGGATTTCAATCTTGGAAGAACAGAGCAGGTCGATTTAGATCTTTAGGAGATGGGCAAGTCGATTTCAAGTCAATTTTCTCCAAACTTACTACTTACGGCTTTGATGGATGGGCTGTTTTAGAATGGGAATGTGCTTTGAAACATCCTGAAGACGGAGCTAAAGAGGGTTCTGTATTTATTAAAGATCATTTAATTAGAGTTACCGAGAATGCTTTCGATGATTTTGCCGATGCTGGTACTGATCAAGATGCAAACAAAAAAATGCTAGGAATTGAATGATAATATGACCAAAAAATTAAAATTAGGAATGGTTGGTGGTGGCTCAGGAGCATTTATTGGAGAAGTTCACCGTATAGCATCTAGAATTGATGACCACTTTGAACTGGTCGCTGGTGCCTTTTCATCTAATCCTGAAAAAGCTCAAGCCTCTGGCAGAGATATTGGAATAGCGGATGAAAGGAATTATAAAGACTACCTTGAAATGGTCGAAAAAGAATTGATCAGAGAGGATAAAATAGATGCTGTAGCCATAGTGACACCAAATAATATGCACCATCCGATCGCTAAAGCTTTCATGGAGAAAGGTTTTAACATAATTTGTGACAAACCCCTTGCCATGAATGTTAATCAATGTGAGGAACTAATAAAATGTAAAAAAGACAATAACGTTCTTTTTGCTTTAACTCATAACTACACTGGTTATCCCATGATTAGGAATGCCAGAGCTCTTTGTAAGAGAGGTGACTTAGGTGAAATAAGAGTAATTCAAGCAGAGTATGCTCAAGATTGGCTGACCGAAGATTTAGAAAATAGAATTAATGATGGGGGAAACAAACAGGCCTCTTGGAGAACTGATCCTAATCAATCAGGTGCTGGTGGATGTATTGGTGACATTGGAACTCATGCTTACAATCTGATTAGGTTTATAACTGATCTCAATACTGAGGAGATATCTGCAGAGTTAACATCTTTTGTGCCTGGGAGAAAATTAGATGATAATGCTCAAATATCGATACGATTTAAAGGAGGAGCAAAAGGTACTATTTGGTCTTCTCAAGTAGCCCCAGGAAATGAAAATCATTTACAAATAAGAATTTATGGTAATAAGGCCGGACTAGAATGGTGTCAAGAAGATCCAAATTACCTTTACTTTACAAAATTTGGAGAACCCAAACAAAAAATTACAAGGGGTGGATCAGGTGCTATGAGCGATGCAGGAGATGTTACTAGAATTCCTGCTGGACACCCCGAGGGATATTTAGAGGGCTTCGCAAATATCTATACAGATGTAGCTAATGCGCTAATTGATCAGAAAAATGGCAAATTTAATGAGGAAAATCACCATTTTCCAAGTGTAGAAGATGGACTTGAAGGTATTAAATTTATCGAAAGGTCAATCGCCTCTAGCTCATCAAATTCAAGCTGGGTAAGTTTCAATTAATTCCAACTTAGTTTTTTACGTGTTTCCCAATAATCTTGAGTGGACAGGCTAAAAGACTCAAGAGAGGGCAATTCGGTATCTATTTTTTCAAGACAACTTAAATTTTCATCCACCTGTTTGATTGTTGATGCTCCTGTTAGACAAATTTTAACAAACGGTAGTCGATAAACCCAGAGATAAGACAATTGTTCCAAAGTTAAATCCATAGATGAGGCAACTGACTTTAATTCTTTAATTTTGTTTTGATGAAATTCTTTATTTGAATTAGTTAGTCTTCCATTTGAGAAAATCTCTTTTGCAATTACATTGATCTTTTTTTCAGATACTTCTTTTAAAATGGAAATACAAGATTGGTCAAAGATATTAATGGTCGTTTGTAAATAAGAAAATAGATTAAGTTTTTCATTCTTAATTAAAAGGTCATTAATAGTTTTCTCCTGATCTGGGCCACTTGTTGAGATTCCTATTTCTATTCCATTTTTTTTTATTGTCTCAAGCTCCTTTAGAACATTAATATCATCTAAGACTTTACTTTCTGAATTGACAGAATGGATGTGGTAAAGATCAATACTTTTTCCTAAATTAAGTCTTGTCTCCACCCATTGTTGTTTTAAAAATTCAACTGAGTGATCTTTTCTTTCATGTTGATCTGCCTGAACTTCCCAATTTGCTAAATATTCATAGCCCCACTTAGACCCCACAAAACCATCAAATTGTTTTTGAGCTCTAATCCAACTAGATAAAAATTCCTCAGCATCTCCATATACCCTTGCCGCATCGAAATATCGAATACCTCTCTTGTAAGCATGACTAAGTACTTCGTGACAATGAGATCTCATAGAATTTTTTGATATGTCGCTGCCTAAATCTGAACTATGACCAATGTTTATATATCCGGGCCTCCCAAGAGAAGCCAATCCTAGGCCTATTTTATTGTCTAATTTAAACAATTATATGATTTGCTATTTGACTTTTTATTGTCAGTGGGTCAGTTAAATGAATAGTTTGAAAGCCAAGTGATTGCGCCGCCTCAATATTTTCAATACGATCATCAATGAAAAGAGTTTGTTCAGGTGTTAAATTAAATCTTGAAATCGCTAATTTATAAATTTCAGGGTCTGGTTTTACTAAAAACTCTCTACCAGAGATAATTTTATCATCAAATTCTTTCAGGAATGGGTGTTGATCTTCCATACCCTCATAAGTCTCATCTGACCAGTTTGACAAGACATAGCAGGGATAACCACTTGATTTTATTTTTCGAAAAATATCAACTGTATCTTGATAAACCTCGTTAACCATATTCCTGTGATTTGGATAATATTGCTTTATTTCATTCTCATAATTAGGGAAATTTTTTATTGCATCTTTAACTGCGTCATCAATTTTTACTCCAGCATCGCATCTCATATCTAAATGAGGGAACGCGATTGTATTCATAAAATATTCTCTTTTAGTTTGATCAGGAATAATATTTTTAAATACATAATGTGGATCCCAATCAAAAAAAACATTACCTAAATCAAATAAAAATTTTGTAATTTTCATCGACTCAATCGACAAAAGAATTAATTAGATTTTCAAGATATTCTTGGCGACCGGACTTTGGTTGAGGGTTTAAATTTTTAGCAATGACATTTTTATGAATATCTTCAAGAGACATTGAAGTCATGAGTTGTTTTTTAGAGGCCCACTGTTCATATCTTTGTTTTAAAAAATTTTCATAACTTCCATCATTAATCATTTTTTCAACAGCAATAAGAGTTCTAGCACAAGTATCCATAGAGCCAATATGCGCATAGAATAGATCCTCAGGATCTATTGATTGTCTTCTAATCTTAGCATCCATGTTGAGACCTCCTGAGGAAAAACCACCATTTTTAAAAATGTAGTAAAAAGGCAAAACTAATTCTTCTACATTGTTTGGAAATTGGTCTGTGTCCCATCCTACTAAATAGTCTCCTCTGTTAATATCAATACTCCCAAAGATGTCATTGGAAAGTGCATATGCAATCTCGTGCTCGAATGAATGTTTTGCTAAAATAGCGTGATTTTGTTCGATATTTAGCTTGAATTCTCTTTCTAAACCATATTTTTGAAGAAATGCAAAAACATTAGCAGAGTCAAAATCATATTGATGTTTCGTTGGCTCATGGGGTTTCGGCTCAATGAGGAGTAGACCCTTAAAACCAATTTTGTGCTTATGCTCAGCTACCATGTTCAAAAATCTACCAAGCTGATCATACTCTTGTTTCATATTAGTATTTAAAATTGTTTCGTAACCCTCTCTGCCTCCCCATAAAACATAATTTTGTCCACCTAAAAACATTGTATTTTCCATACACATCTTCACTTGAGCAGCTGCATATTGAAAAACATCAGGATCAGGATTAGTAGCAGCACCAGACATGTACCTGCGGTGGCTAAATAAATTTGCTGTTCCCCAAAGAAGTTTTACTTTACTTGTTTCAAGTTTTTTTGAAATTTCATCGATAATGGTTTTTTGAATTTTTTCTGTCTCCAAAAAACTTTTACCCTCTGGAGCAACATCTACGTCATGAAAACAGAAATATGGTATTCCTAATTTTTCAAAAAAATCGAATGCATTATTGAGCTTATCTTTTGCTTGTTCTATTTTA
The DNA here is from genome assembly GCA_902588615.1 of uncultured Alphaproteobacteria bacterium. Classification (GTDB taxonomy): domain Bacteria; phylum Pseudomonadota; class Alphaproteobacteria; order HIMB59; family HIMB59; genus HIMB59. The sequence continues at coordinate 14,542 of CACIPV010000012.1, forward strand.
TCTCCTGCTTCCATCCATGGTCTTAAAAATGTCTGTCCTCCAAAAGGGTCACCCCCTGGCCAATTAAAAGTGTGCCAGTAACATACTGCCATTCTCAGATGTTCCTCTAATGTTTTTCCTAGAATTTTTTTATTAGCATCATAAAATTTAAATGAAAGTGGATTAGTAGAGTCTCTACCTTCATATTTAATTGTAGGTATATCTTTGAAATAATCAGACATAAATTAGTCGTAATAAAACATTGGGGCTTTTTTAAATTCTTCCCAAGCATGCGGGTCGTGCCCTGTGACTACTGTAGCTTTTTTGTCTTTTGCAATTTTTTTGAGTTTTTTTACAGAGTCAACAACGTCAACAGCAGAGCAAACAAGACCTGGTAGTGTTAAATTGTTCCAATGATCCATTGTGTAAGCTGCATCTATAGTAAGCAATACATAACCTGAATTTGGTAAATTAACTAAAAAAGACTGATGGCCCGGTGCATGCCCCGGAGTAAAAATTACAATTATTGATCCGTCGCCATATAAGTCATAAAAATCATCATTTTTATCTCTTAAAAATTTCCAATTAATTCCAGGTTTATCAAAGTCTTTTCTTATATATGCAGGCTTTGAGAACCAATCAGGATTAAAAGCATAATCATATTCCTTTTGTTGAACTAGGTGTGTTGCATTAGGAAACCTTCCAACACCACCTGAGTGATCGAGGTGAAGATGAGAATGTAAGACATATCTTATACCTGCTGGATTAACCCCAATAGAGTTAAGTTGATCAATACAATTTTCAGTTTTTCCCATAATTGGATCATAAGCCGCAACAACAGAACCCCAATGAGCATATTTATCTTCACTGACCTCTTTTGCATTGCCTCCGTCAATGACCACATCCCCTTTTGGGTGTCTTATCAAAAACCATGGAACAGGTATCTCAAAGTCCTCATTAGATTGATTCATTTTAATATATTTCATTTTCGTTTTTAGAGTTCCGGTCTGGAACATATAGAGCCTCATGTCAGTAGAAACTTGTGAGTTCGTTAAGTGACTATATTCTTTTTTTGACTCTTCAATTGCTTCTTTTATGGAATATTCTTTTACTTTTTGATCTGTTTGTTTATTTGTAATAATTTTATCAAATTGATCTAAATCAGATTTTTTGTAACTAACGCTTAATTTTTTTTCCATCTACTTAAATTCTATCTCAATAAATTTATAAATAAAATCATTGTTATTAAATACATTGTGGTTAACTCCCTTTTCTCTAAAGTAGGATCCACCTTTTGCTAGTTTTGAAATTGTCTCCTCACCATCATGATTAACAATTTTTAGCTCCCCATCAAACAAGGGCACTACCACATAATCGTATTCATGAATATGCTGGCCAGTTGAGTCCCCAACTTCAAAAGACCACTCTGTAACTCTAGTTTTTTGATTATCAATCATGACATTGGCTTTAGCCATGTCGTTAGATATTTCTACAGGGTACGCTCTCAGCTTTTTCAGCCTTAAGAGCTTCGGCAGCTTTTGTTGCTTTTTCAACTGAGTCGAAAACAAGTTCAGGAAAAAGAACAAAAGGTTTTGCTCTATCAGCACTGAGCTGTCCAACACACCAGGTTTTACCGGGTTCAACACACATGACCATATATGTCCCAGGAATAGGACCATAATGTCTATTATTCAAAGCAAAAAGGCACTCTGCCATATCGTTTAATTTATCGATGTCTAGATTTTGAAGTGCTTTTTTTTCTAATTCATTTAACGGAGTATCCAGAGCGCCAAGTGTCTCTTTCCCCCATGGAATCTCCTGCATATTTTGTTTTTTCATACTTTAAGGTAAAGGCCCGTCCTTTAAGAAACCTTTAAGCGTATTTTCCATTATTCTAGAGACATTATTATTGTAATTATTATGTGAGAGACTACCGCACCAAGCCAAAGACCCTGGTGCAAACATTGCTCCATTGTTAGGTGTTTTATAGTAAATCATATCAGCTCTGACCATTGGATTTTCATGACCACCACCATAGTAACCACGAACAGCAAAATGTATTTCCTCGTTAACTTGCAACATCATATTAGAGTGATCCTGCGAGCGAGCCAAATAATAAGCATTATGTGGGGTTCCAAATTCTAAGTCGTATCTGTCTAACTCCAAACCGGCAGCTCCTCCACCAACTAAACCAAAATCACCAATCACCTCATCTGCTCCAATCCCCTCAAAGATCCATGAACATTCAGGTTTAAAACTATCTTCTTCTCTTTTGTAGTATGAGGACACGTCAAATCCATAAGATGTGAAAGTTAACCCACAAACTTTAGAAGGTATTCTTCCTCGAGCTCTCCACATACCTCCATATTTACCATCAAAAGCATTATTGTATTCACCTGGGTTAGATGTCCATGCTCTTGTGCCTGCTTCACCTTTTCGAACTTCGGTAATATTAGGGTTGTCAGGATGATACTCACTAATCCAATAAAATCCATCTGATCCTAGATAAAAACATCTACCACCCTGCATTTGATATGACTCTAGAGCATCCATATATTTCTCAGATGAATACTCAGGGTGACTTCCAGTCATCACAACTTTATAACGATTTAATAAATTTATACCTTCATGTTCCAAATCCTCGTCTGTCAGAACATCAAAATCAAAACCTTTTTCTTCTAGCCAATCAGTAAGATGTAAGTCGGCATTGAGTTGCCATAATGAGGGAGAAAGCCAATGTCTGTATTTGGGTCTCATATTCAGGATTGGTCTTAGTCTTGATGATATTGATACACCATGTCCGTCTGAGTGAAGTGAATAAGTTGATAGCCCGTATTCTCTATGTTCATTTAAATATAAATCTGCTGGCTCAAGCACAGGCACTTTACCTGCAAGCAATTGTGCTACCACAGAGTTAGTTCCAAGATTATCATTGGAGTAAGCCATGTAACTATTAGTAGGCAATAAGAATAAAGTTTTTGCAGTTGCTGTCCCCTTGGGAGGTTTAACACAAAATGGAATATAGTCCTCATTTTCTGATTCCTCTCGTCCGTCTACTCTTAGTCTTGCAGCGTAGACACCACTTTTTAATCCCTCAGGTACTTTTAAAGTAAAGTCTACATCCCATCTTGCATCGTCTATATCATCGTCATGAAAATGAATTGCACCGTATTCCTCAGGTTTATGATGGAAAACCATTTCATCCGCTGTCCAGTTATGTCCTGTCATACCTCTGTTTGGCATATTAATAATAAATCCGTGGTGATTATTTGGAGAAGTATCAACAATCTTTGTTGAGGCAATGTTTTTGCCAATATTCGCATGAAAATCCCAGGCACCTACGACTGTTGACCTGACAGTGGTATTACACTCATCATAGCTTGATGCAAGTGTTTCAATTTCAGCCTTCGATAGCGCAATATTAGATAATCTAGGTCTGTCTATCTTTCCATTAAATGTCTTTGTTTGCTCAGGTAATTCAATAGGGTGAGGTACCTCTTTAAAATGTCCGCCAGAAATATGTCTGCCTGATCTATTGTTGAGTGTTGTGGCAGCAATTAGCAATGGAGCGTCATTAGCAGCAGGTAAAACTGAGCTAGTGGTCTCAATAATAGCTGAGGTTTCTTCAATTGGATTCAAAATAGCCATACCCAAGCCACCATTTGTAGATGTAACTCTAGGTTCTTGATGAAGGGTAAGCCTTCTCGATTGAGCATCAAATGTTGCAATAACCAGATACCAAACCTTTCTTAAAAGCTTTTTTTCTGAGGAGACAGTAACAACCTGAGAACCATCACCAATTTCTACAGATAAACAGCCTTCATCATTAACGAAAAGGCCATAGCCTTTTTTTTCTTCTTCATTAAATTTGGTGAAAATTCCTTGTCTGCCTTTGTCAGGGGTGGTTGGGAAAATGTAAGCCTGCATAGTGAAGCTTTCTAAATTTAAATTATCGTGTTGGGGCATGATGATATATGATCCACCATGTATTCTCTGGTTTTTTCCTTGATAGGTACCATTGCAACTAGCATCTATTTCGGCCTCTTTATATCCTGGGCCTTCAGGATTTGTATCACCGTGTATTAAGCGGACTAATTGAACTTCATAACTGTCATTGTATTCAGCATTAATATAAAATTTAACCTCTTCGCCAGGGTGAGCTGAGTACTTATCACTATAACCTGTTATTTTTAACATTACTCTTCCCCGCTATACTCCTCAAGTAGTCTGTTAATTCTTTTTAAAAATATTGCATGTTCACATGCTTCCTCAGATGAATAAGAGTCTTCAGTAATTTCAACTGGCTCACCTCTAACTCCTGTTGTTATTCCAACTCTATAATCTTCATGCCTTCTTAAACAAACAGTTACAAAACCATTTTCTTTACTTCCTCTTCTTAACTTATCTAATAATGTTTGGAGATCTTGACTGTGCTGAATAACGCCGTGGTCTCGAGTAGCAGCCCTTCCAATTGGAGTTGCTCTATGCTCTTCAATTAGAGATTTTAATTTTTGAGGATCTCTCAACATTTTTAATATGTATTTTTTGGTAATAAAATCATCAGTGTGTTTATGCCCTTTATTTAATTGGACGTTTGACGGGTGCTTATAGCTGTAATCAGACATAATTCTATTTTAGATATAGTTAACCTTTCGCACAGTTTTTTGTTCCAAATAATGAAACACAATACGAAAAATTCTTATTCCTCCTCAGTTTTAAGTACTTTATCATCATAATGCATAAACGGAAAGTATTACAGTTGCCACAGCCATACCTATTAATATAAGTGGCCAACCATACCCTCCTCCCATTCTGTCAATATAGTTTCCTTGCTCCTCAACATCGTCAGGTGCCAAATGTTCATCACCATTTAGTATGGGTTTTTTTGGCAAAGTCGATAAGTCCATCTTATTGGCTAAAAACCAAATTAGAAATATACCCGCTACCCACCAAATTATTTGGTAAGCCCATAGTGAAGGGACTCCCATCACCCAATTATCATAACTTTGATCCGCACTACCAAATATTAAGTTTCCGAAAATTAACCCTGGGCCGATAGAAAAGAATGCCCAAATTAAAAAGAAGACATAAGCAAGAGATTTTATTTTTTTTCTTGATGGGTGAATACCCATATGTTCATTTAAAAAATTATGAAATGACGCTCGATGTTCTTTATCTGTATCATTACTTGCAAATATAGAGGATAAAAAACATACAATCACATTAAAGAATAAACCCCATAACCCAGAGTAGATTGTTAATGGCCATCGCCCCCAAGGAAGAGAATTTCCTGTTAGCTTATGACCAAAAGTTTCAGCTAAAGTTACAAAACCTAATCCGGTGATGAGTCCAAGAATTGCCCCACCTCTTGTGATCCATTTAAACCAAAGCATTCCAAGTAAAACAGGAAACAATTGGAAACCAAAAGCGATTGCTAATCCACCAAGTAGTATTAGAGAAGTTTCAAAAAAAGTTGCAAGATACAGTGCCGCTAGGCTTAATAACAACATCGCTAACCTAGCAACTAATAACTCCCTTTTCCATGTAGGGTTACTATCGATATATGGTCTATAGAGATCTCTTGCCACCATGCTGCCTGAGGTCATTAAAAAAGCAGATAATGTAGATTGAAGAGCAGCAATTATGGATATTGCTAAAAATCCAACAATGATTGGTGAGAGATTACTGAAGCTTTCAACAAACACATAAATTAAAGATGATATATTTTGTAGACTTAGCTCAGGGAATATTTGGTTAATGGCAAAACCATTTGAATTAACAATACTATTAGCTCCAAGAAGATGTGCTCCTACACCTAATAAAGGGGCGAATATAAATAAAAATATTCCAACAACAGCACCTGAACCCCAAACTTGATAAAAATAAAATGACCTCGGTGATTTTACTGAATAGCTCCACATCGAAAATGTAGGAGAAAGCACAATACCCATATAAGAGAGAGTAAAGGATAAAATCATAACTGCTGTCCAAGGTCCTCCTAATGGGTTGTTTTTTCCAATACCTGCAACCCACTGAATTACACCAGGAACGTTGAAATATCCTGAAATATCACCGCCTCCATAACCTCCAGTAGTTCCCCAAGCTCCGAAAGATATAAAGCTATTCGCCATAGATAGGTCTTCAAAAAAACTTAAACCTCCTAAGTAATTAAATACACCAACACCAAGTGCTAAGAAAAAAACAAAAAATAACCATGATTGAACAACGCTTACACTCACCATGGGTTTAAATCCACCAGATACTATATAAAATAAGACAACAGCAGTTAGTGCCCACATTGCAGAGTCTCTAGTTATTTCACCTCCGCTAATAAACTCTACAACATTACCTGTTGATCCAATAATTATACCAAGAAATGGAACAGCAAAAAATAATCCGATTATTAGTACTACAATTCTAAGAGTATTACTTTGATAATATTTATAATACATCTCTCCTGGAGTGATAAAATTAAATTTTCTACTTAGCATCCACTGCCTTTTAAAAAATAGTATACTTCCGAGAGGAATTGTTATTACAATTGCAGCAGTAGCTAGAAAAGAGTATCCATCTGCATAAATTAATGATGGAAAAGAAATGATAGTTATGCCTGCAAATGTAGTTACTGTTGCAGAGAAAAAGAATACCCAAGGAGATACACTTCTATCTGCTAAATAGTAAGCCTCAGGGGTTTTATTTTTTCTAAGAGTTCTAGCTCCCCAAAAAAGACAAAAGCTTATATATAGGACAAGAAAGAAAAAAAACCAATAAAGATTAGCGACCATAACTCAAACTTGAATTAAGAGTTGTAATCAGTCTTTTCCTTAATAATTCTGAGTGCCTCTAATAAATATACTCTAAAGACTTCATGGTTTTCACTCATCGGGAAATGACCAATATCTCTCATTTCAATATAAACTCCTCCTTTTATTTGTCTGGCAGTATCTTCTGTTGCTTCGGGAGGGGTTAGGTAGTCATAGGTACCAGTCAGCATGATAACAGGGCACTTGTGACCATCGATATTTTGAAGCTCATCTCTTAAATCATGATCAACTGAATAAAAATGAAGGTCTCCTTTAAAAGCCTCTGATCCTTGAGTGTAATAATGCCAAGTTAACCATCTATCCATATCTGGAGATTGTGGGGCCATTAAATCCCAAACACCACTACCACACACTTGAGCTGCATTGGCATGAGGATGCCTCCACCAATCAATATAAAAGCCAGGGGAATAATGCGCAGCCTCGACAGGAATGACAGCTTTAAATTTATTAGGATACTTCAGAGCTAATTGAAGAGCCACGTTTCCTCCAAAAGAAGAACCCATAAATATAGGGTTTTCAAGGTCTAAGGCCTTACAAAGTTCTACAATAAAATTACAGTAATGCTCTGCTGTTAATTTGTACTCCTCTTTCCACCATTCTGTATTATGAGGTGGATCTGATTTACCATGTCTTGGAAGGTCGTAAGCGATAACTTGATAATTTTGAGTAATTTCTTCATCTTCCAGTAATCCTCTCCACTGATGATTGTGGCATCCAGCAGTATGCTGACATACTAATGGAGTGCCTTTTCCATTTGAAAGATAAAAGACTTTATACTGTTGACCATCTACCTCGATGGTAACGTATCTACCTATTGGGTCATGATGTTTTACTGCCATAAATTTTTCCTTTCAATTCTCTTGATCATACTGGGACTCCTGATTGTCTTAGCAATTCAAATTGAACAGTAAAGTTTCTAAGATTTTGCATTAAGACTAAATGATTACCCTCGATTTTAAGGTCTTCTCTAAATGAGGCTGCATAGATACCATGAAACATAGGTTTTGGAACAGGCTTTGCAAACTCTCTCCATGTTTGCTCTGAAGCCCTTAATGCAAAGTCATATGGATCTAAACCTCCAGGGTTGGTATTAATATTTTTTACCTTTCCATCATGCATCTCGATAATTACTTTCACACTACCCATGTCGAAAAGAAATGAACAAGTATAATATTTAGCCATCGCTTTTATGGTTTCATCTTTTTCAGTAAGCTCTTTATATTTTTTTGCCCAGGATTTTACATCTATACTCATGTTTTATACCTATTTCTTTTTCCTGGGTGTCTTTGTGGCTTGTTCATCAAATCTCATATGCTTGTCCTTCTTAGGATCATCGTAGTCACCTAAAATATTCCTGATATTACTTGCCTCACCGGGCGACATACCAATTTCTTTTAAAAGACTATCTAAGAACGGCTGTTGTGCTCTATATCGAAGAGCAGAATTCACAACATTATCTGCTAAAGATCCTTTTTTGGAATATCCACCTGAGGACGCAGAGGGGTTATCAGCGTTGCCGCTTCCTTCAGCACCTCCTCCCTGACTAAATCCAGGTAATCCATTTACATCGACAACTTTAATTGAATCAATGTTTTGCATTGGTCTAACCCATTCTCTAATAATACCCTCAATTTTTTCAGCGAGTTTTTGTCTAAGTGCACTTCTTCTACTTGCATCACTTCTAGCATTTTCCGCTTCATTAAGGGCTTTTTTGCCAGCTGCTTCAATTTCATATCTAATTTTTGCAGCCATCGATGCTAACTTTTCTCTCTCAGCATTTTTACTAGCGTCTATTACTCCAAGAGCTTTTGTCTTCTCAGCTTGTTCAACATCTCTAATGGTGTTTACTTTTTCCTCAGCTTCTACAGCCTTAGCGCGAGCATTTTCTTCTTCCATTTTAGTTTTTAAGACTGACTTAGATTTTTCTAGAACTTCCATTTGTTTTTGCTTTTCTTCAATTTCTATTCTTTTTGCCTTTTCAATATCTAAGACTCTTGTCTCTTGCTCAGCAGCAATTTTGAACGCATCAACATTTTTCTGTTGAGCAGTTTTTGCATTTTTAATTTGCTCCTCAGCCATAATATAAGCCTCTTCAGACTCATACCTTTTTCTAGCTTCTTCTTTTGCTGTTTGAGCTTTTTCCTCAGCAAGTTTGATATCAACTGATCTTTGTTTTTCTAGACGACTGAATTCAACATCTCTTTCTAATTCAAGAATAGTTTTT
>CACIPV010000013.1 GCA_902588615.1 uncultured Alphaproteobacteria bacterium
AATGCAGCCTCATCTCCTCCGGTACCAGCCCTAATTTCTAATATTACATTTTTATCATCAGCCTCATCTTTAGGCAGTAGAGCAATTAATAATTCTTTATTTTTAATTTCTAAATCTTTTTCATACAAAGGTAATTCTTGTTTTGCTATATTTCGGAGCTCTTCATCACTTTCATTTTCAAGTATTTCTTTATAGCCTTTGATTTCCTTATCTAAATTTTTAATGGTGTCAGATAGAGCAATAATTGGCTCCAATTTTGATAAATCTTTATTTATTTGAATAATTTCCTCATTTTTTAAGTTTTGAGAATTTAAAAGTTTCTCATTTAATTGATTAAATTTGTTTTTTAAATCAATGATTTGTTTATCTAATTTCATTTTTAAGCTCGAATTTGGAAATTTCAAAAGATTTTTGATTTTTATTTTTTAAATCTTTTAAAATAATTTTTTTATTTTTGATCTCTTCTTCACCAATAAGAAGAATAAAATTGAAATTGTTTTTATCTGCATAACTAAAAAGTTTTTTTATATTTTTACTAACTCTAACTTCATGATTATATCTTAAACTGTAAATTTGTTTTAAAATTCTATTATTATTTAAATAAGACTCATCTTGGACAGCAAATAATATCTTTTTATCTAATTCTGACTTTTCATTTTTTATAGATATTAAATCCATTAATCTTTCTATACCTGCTGCCCAGCCAACTCCTGGTATATCTCTAGAAGAAATCATACTAATTAAATTGTCGTACCTTCCGCCAGCTAATATTGCATTTTGTCTTTTATCTTCATTTGTTTGAAACTCAAAAGCCGTATGTGAATAATAATCTAATCCTCTAACTAATTTTGGATCTTCAAAAAATTTAATTTTATTATCGTTTAAAAGTTTTTTAACTTGATTGAAATAATTTTTACTCCCTTCAGATAAGTGTTCACTAATTTTTGGAGCATTTACTAATATTTCAGAGTCTTTTGGATCTTTACTATCCAAAATTCTAAGTGGATTTTTATCCAATCTAGATTGTGAGATTTCTGATAACTGTTTTTTAAATTCAGTTAAATATTTTTTTAATTCAAAAGCATATTTGATTTGATCTTCTTTTGACCCTAAAGAATTAATTAATAACCTATGTTTATTTTCTTTAATACCAAGGTCATCAAATAATAACTTTGCGATTAGAATTAATTCAAAATCTACATAAGGACTTTTTTCACCAATAGACTCAATATTTATTTGATGAAACTGTCTATATCTACCTTTTTGGGGTCTTTCTCTTCTAAACATTGGGCCGTGAGTAATTAATTTAAGTAAGCCCGATTGATAGTTTGAAGCAGCAAACCTAGCTAGACTACTTGTGGCCTCAGGTCTTAAACAAATATACGCTTCTCCTTTATCTAAAAATGAATACATCTCTTTAGAGACAATATCGGTTTGCTCGCCTACGGTCCTAGAAAATAAATCTTGTTGTTCCAAAATAGGAGTTTGTATAGATTTAAAATTGAAATTCCTACAGATTGAGTAAAATTTTTCAATAATAAATTCAAACTTCTCCATTTCAGCTCCATGAATATCATGTGTGCCTTTTACTAAACTAATATTTCTTTTCATTTTAAATGATGAATCTGATCAACTTTATTTTCTATAGTTTTAACTAAGTACTCAACTAAATCTTCGTCTTGTATTCTGTGGCTTTTTTCTCCATCGACGTATACCATATGTGTGTTATTTCCACCACCTGTTATGCCTATGTTAGTCATTGTAGCTTCACCTGGCCCATTAACAACACATCCAATAATTGAAACTGTTATAGGTTTTTTAATGTGAGAAAGTTTTTTCTCAACATTTTTGACTGTCTCAATAACATCAAATTGCTGTCTTGCGCAAGATGGGCAAGATATTATCGTTACACCATAATCTCTTAAATTTAGTGATTTTAACATTTCAAACCCTACTTTGACCTCTTGAGTTGGATGGTCTGAAAGTGAAACTCTCACTGTATCGCCAATACCATCATAAAGAAGCAATCCTAGACCTATAGAAGATTTTATTGATCCACTAAAATAACTTCCTGCTTCAGTAATACCTAAATGAAGAGGATAATCACAAAAATTAGATAACTTTCTATATGACTCCACTGCTGTAAAAACATTAGAAGCTTTAACACTAATTTTAAAATTATCAAAATTTAGATCCTCTAAAAGTTTTATATTTAGCTTAGCACTTTCAAATAATGCCTCAGAGGTTGGGCTTTTATATTTTTCTAATATTGATTTTTCTAAACTTCCAGCATTAACACCTATTCTTATAGGTATTTTGTTCTGCTTGGCAGCTTCGACAACCTCTTTTACTTTTTCCCTAGAGCCAATATTACCTGGATTTATTCGAAGACAATGTGCTCCATTTTCTGCAGCCTCAAGTGCTCTTTTATAATGAAAGTGAATATCAGCGACTAAGGGGATCTTAATTTCAGGAATTATTTTTTTTAATGCTTTTGATGATTTTTCATCAGGAACTGAAACTCTAACAATATCGCATCCCTCTTGTTCAATGAGAGATATCTGCTCAAGTGTTGCATCAATGTCATGTGTAAGGGTATTTGTCATTGTCTGAACCGTAATTGGAGAGTCTCCACCGACAAAAATATTTCCAATTTGAATTTTTTTTGTTTTTTTTCTCTTTATTGAATGAGAATATTTCATAATAAAGTCTCTAAATCTTTAGTGTGAAAATTAAATAAATATGAGTTTAATTCATTATTTAATCTAATTTCTACACCTCTGTAAATTATCTTATCAATATTATTTATATTAGATAAATCGATAAAAAAATCATTGTCTAAATCGAGAATAAGTTCATTAGATTTGGTAATTTCACCAAATTGTAAAGTATTTTTAATATTGTTTTGAATTTTGTAAAAAATAGTCTTATTAGGTTTTGCAAAAATTGATAAATTTTGCGAATAGTCAGCTCTGTTTAACGGGATAAGATTATTTATGAAATCATCATGATTTAATTCATTCAAATCATATTGATTAGAGATCTTATAAACATCATTATAAACTTGATCTTTTTCAACCTCTTTAAATGAAATTTGATTGTTAAATTTATTATGTATATTAAATGATAATAAAATTAAAATTACAAAAACAAGTAACAATAAGAAATAAACTATTGAAAGTTTAGTATAATCGATTGGAATATCACTAATTGAATTTTTATATTTAATTTCGTAACCCAAATATCTATATATAGATTTTTTATAAGTTGATTGATAAGCACGATATTTTTTAGGGAGTTTTAAATTATCATCTAAAAGTCGTATTATTTCTATATCTAATTTAAGAGCTTTAGATAAATCATTGATTGATAATCCTTTCTTAATTCTTGCCTCTTTGATTGAAATTAACTTATCCAAAAAATTATTTATGTAGTTTAAAGGCTTGATGTAATTTTTGCACAGCTAAATCAGTTTGATCTTCATGAATTAATATACTTATTTTAATTTCTGAAGTAGTAATAACTTGAATATTTATTTTATTTTTTCCAAGAGTATCAAATAATGTTTGGGCAACTCCGGCATGAGACCTCATCCCTACTCCAACCACTGAAATTTTTGAAATATTATTAGATGAAATAATTTTTTTATATCCAATTATAGTTTTTTCTTTTTTTAGTATTTTTAATGCTTTTTCTAAGTCTAGTCTTGGCAAGGTAAAAGATAGATTTGCAAACTTTCCATCTTGTGAAATATTTTGGAGTATCATATCAACATTTATATTGCCTTTAGCTAATGGGCCAAAGATTTTTGAAGAAACTCCAGGTTTATCTTGTACTCTTGAAAGTGTAATTTTTGCTTCATCTTTGGAGTAAGTTATTCCACTCACAGTATTATTTTCTAAAATACTTTTTTCGTCAGTAATCATGGTACCAATTTTTTTGGGTTTGAAAGAAGATCTTACACTTAATTTAGTATTTTTTCTCATAGCTAACTCAACAGAACGAGTTTGAAGAACCTTAGCCCCTTGTGAGGCTAATTCAAGCATTTCTTCATATGAAATTTTATTAATTTTTTTTGCTTTAGGTACTATGTTTGGATCAGTGGTAAATACACCCTCAACATCAGTATAAATTATACATTCTGTTTCCATCGCTGCTGCAACAGCAACAGCACTAGTATCAGAACCACCCCTACCTAAGGTAGTTAATTCTCCCTTGTTGTTAATACCTTGGAAACCAGGAATTAATAGAACTTTAAAATTTTCTAATTCATCATATAAAAATTTTTTATTAATGGATAAAATTCTAGACCTCATATGCTCTGATGATGTTATAATGGGTATTTGCCAACTAAGTAGCGATTTAGCTTTAATCTTTTGATTATTTAAACATATAGACATTAACGCGCAAGATACATTTTCACCTGATGAAATGGCGTTATCAAAATCAATTGGATTTGGATTTTTTGAAAAAGATTTTGTTAAATTTATTAAACGATCAGTTTCACCTGACATAGCGGATAACACAGCTATGACTTTTGATTTTTTTGACCAATCATGAATAATGTCTGCTGATCTTTTTATAGCTTCAATACTCCCAACGGATGTGCCACCAAATTTTAAAACTTTAATTTTCATGAATTACGGTAATATACTCTTAACATTTATGATGTAAAGAACATGGACACTTATAATAGCAAGTATTACGAACCATTAGAGCAAATGATGGCTATAAGACATCAGTATATGTCAAAAATATTAAGAGATTATAGTGGTCAAGATATATATGAATTCTTTAATAATAAAAAGATTTTAGATCTTGGATGTGGAACTGGCGAATTCCTATATAATTATTATGGTATGGGTGCAGAGTGTTCAGGTATTGATATCGAGAATAATTTTAAAATAAAAAACAAAATAAATTTTAAACTCATTAATATAGAAGCTAATAAATTTTTAAAAAATTGCAGAAAAAAATTTGATGTTATTTTTTTGTTTGAATTCTTAGAACATTTAGAAGAAAAAGATAAGTATCAACTTTTTGAAAACTTAACTAAAAATCTCAATAAAAATGCATATATCTTTATATCTACACTTAATAAGAATTTATTATCAAAATATTTAGCAATTGATATTGCTGAGAATCTCTTAAAGCTACTTCCTAAGAAAACCCACGATTTTAATCTTTTTTTATCTCCCTCTAAATTACAATCTATTAGTCAAAAATATAATTTAAATTTAATGGATATAGAGGGCATGCAATACAATCCAATTTTTAAATCTTTCAAACTAAGTAAATTTGATTTAGTAAATTACTTTGGTACTTTGAAATACTAATTTTTATTTTTTTCTTTTTTACTAAAAGGGAGTCTTACTAAACCTATACCCTCATCGACCAATTCTTGACTTTCTTTTTCAGTTGCCTCTCCATAAATAGGTTTATCTTTCGCTTCACCATAATGAATTTTTCTAGCCTCTTCTGGAAATTTTTTTCCAACATATGTAAAATTTTTTTCTATTTCAGATTTAATTTTATTTAATTGTTTATTATAATTTGAAAATAATTTCTTTTTTTCACGATTTATTTTAGCTGAACTTGTTGATTTACCAGAAATGTTTGGTGCCATGACTGATTTTGATATTGTTGATGAATTACAGAAAGGACATTCAATTTGTTTTTTCTTTTTTTGTTTTTCAAAAGAGTTTGAGTCATCAAAACTAGCTTCAAAGATATGTTGATTTTCACAAATTAAATCAAATTTAATCATTGTTTATATTTGGTCATTCAATAATAATTTTCAATAATATCAATCAAAATTTCTATCATTTTCTAATACAGGTATTGCATTTTGACATTCTTTAACTCTATTTAAATCAAGCTCAGCATTAACAATCATTTCACAATCTTTAGCTTCAGCTAATGTCTCCCCCCAAGGGTCCACTATTAAGGTGTGTCCATAGGTTGACCTTTTTTCATTATTTATGCCCCATTGATTAGGAGCTAATATGAAAACTCCATTCTCAATAGCCCTTGCTTTTATAAGAGAATGCCAATGAGCTTTACCGGTTGTATGTGTAAAAGCCGATGGGACAACAATAATTTGTGAACCTTTTTTTGCCAAAGCTCTGTACAACTTAGGATACCTTAAATCATAACAAATAGTTTGACCAACTGAGTAACCCAATACATCACCGATTTTTAATTCACTTCCAGGTGAATAAAAATCACTTTCTCTGTAAGACTCTCCATTTTTTAATGAGATGTCAAACATATGAATTTTGTCATAAATTGAAATTATATCTCCATAAGGATTAATTAAAATTGACCGATTAAATAATTTATCATCTTCAGTTATAGGAATTGATCCCAGAAGTAAATATACATTATTTATCTTTGAGAAATTTTTAAAATATTTTATAGAGTCATGACTCATTTCAATCAAAATTTTTGATTTACTTGATAAAAAGAGAAAGCACTCAGGTAGTAATATGAAATCTGGTCTTGAGTTTAAACTATCTTGTAAAAATTTTTTTGATTTTTCGAAATTTTCATCGAAGTTTGAACCGACTGTAATTTGAATCAGGGACACCTTCATCTAATTAGTTAATTTATAAATAATGTAATTCGATACGTCTTTAATCGCTTTATGAATTTTTATTTTTTCTTGAGGTAAAATAGAAATACTATGATTAGAAAATAATATATACTCAAATTCTTTGTCATCTTTTACTAGGGTTAATTTTAAAGTCTTATCTTTATTTAGAATTACAATTGGTTCTTCAGTAGAATACAAAAATTCATTATCATTATTTGAAGAAATTAATTCAGTAAATTCTTTATGAAATAATTCAGGATTTTCATAAAATGTAAGCCTTTTTTGATCTAAATTAAATCTAGATATCATGGTAAATTACTTTAGCACATTATGAATAAATTTAATTTAAAAAAGAGGAGTATAAGAAGAGAGGCATATTTCGATAAAAATAATTTACTTACAAAAAATGGATCAGATTTAATAAATGATAAATTAAAGTTTATCTTAAAAAAAATAGAAAACTGTCTAATTCTAGATGAAGGTCATAGTATGGATGTTTCAAATTTTAAAAATACAAAAATTATAGATATAAATGACATTAATGGCGTTGAGGGTAAATTTGATGCTGTAATATCAAATTTTTCTCTTCAAATACCATTATTTTTAAACAGCAGTGATGTTTTTAAAAGTATTTTATCTAAATTAAATGATAACAGTTTACTTTGCTTTAATATCATAACATCAAATTCAATGAAAACACTTCAAAATATTTTTTTAGAAATTGATGAAAAGATTTTTGATGGGGTTTATAGAAGATTCGGGCCATTCTTAGAAACTACAAAATTGATAGAGGATTTGAATAAAAGCAAGTATAAAGATGTAGTTGTAGGGATAGATAATATAGAAATAAATTATAGCTCTTTAAGTAAAATTAGAAGTGATTTTAGAAAATTTGGGATTTCTAATTATTTTAATGAGAAGCATAAATTTAAAAAAGATTTTTTAAAATTGACAAATAAATTATTTTCAAAATTAATTGATAATCATAAATATATTCCATTAGAAATAGAGATTGCTACATTTACATCATGGAAATAGTATAAATTTAGTATATTCGTAATTATATGTTCGAAAAGATAAATAATTTTTTTTCCTCAAAAAAAAATTCAAGTTTAATTAAAGAAATTTCAGATAAATATTTAAATAATATAAATCGTTTAGAAGCGGATATTTCAAATTTATCAAAAGAAGAAATGATTCATAAAATTGAAAACTTAAAAGAAAATTATATCTCTAATCAAAAAGAGGAGTTATCAGATGAGGATATAAGTATCGTATGTGCTCTGTTGAGAGAAATATCAAAAAGAACTATTGAACTCAGACATTATGACTCTCAAATAATTGGAGGTATTGCTCTTTATCATGGATTTGTTGCTGAAATGAAAACGGGAGAAGGCAAAACACTTGCCGCAACAATTCCAATCATATTAAATTATGTCTTAAATAAAAAAGTTCATTTAATTACTGTTAATGATTATTTAGCAAAAAGGGACTCTCTTTGGATGGGACCAATTTTTGAATACTTAAACATAAGCTGTTCATACATTCAAAACAGCCAAACTGTTGAAGAAAAAGTAAGTAGCTACCAATCTCATGTCGTATATGGAAATAATAATGAATTTTGCTTTGATTATCTAAGAGATAACTTAAGAGGTATCAATCAACCAAAAATGCAAAATGATCATCATATAGCTTTAATTGATGAAGCTGACTCTGTACTAATTGATGAGTCTAGGTCACCATTAGGTATTTCAGGACCTGTGAAGACTCCCATTAAACTTTTTAAATTATGCTATGAAATTACTCAAGACCTCCTAAAAAGCGATGTTGAGATAAATGAAGAAAGAAAAAATGTTTTACTTATAGACACCGGTATTAAGAAAATAGAATTCAACCTAAAAAAAATAAATTTTTTAAAAGGAAATAGTTTATTTGATAATGAAAATTTAGAGGCTTATCAAATTATAAATCAATCACTTAAAGCACGTTTTTTGTATGAAAGAGACAAAGATTATGTTGTAAAAGATGGTCAAATTATTGTCATAGATGAGTTCTCAGGTAGATTAGCAGAAGGAAGAAGGTTTGGTGAAGGTCTTCATCAATCTTTGGAAGCCAAAGAGAAACTTAAAATACAAGAAGAGAGTATTACTTTAGCAAGTATAACTTTTCAAAATTATTTTAAAAAATATCAAAAGATATCTGGAATGACTGGTACCGCTCTTACTGAGTCAGAAGAGTTTTTGGAAATATATGGCTTGAGTGTAATAGAAATACCCACTCATAAACCTATGATCAGAATTGATCAGAATGATCAAATTTATAAAACTCCAGACGAAAAATACAAAGCCGTTTTAGACTTAGTGAAAGAAAAATATGAAAAAGGTCAACCAATATTAGTTGGCACAACTTCAATTGAAAAATCAAATTTTATTTCAGATATATTAAAAACTAACAATATTCCTCACAATGTTTTAAATGCAAAAAATCATGAGAATGAGGCTGAAATTATTGCTTTAGCAGGTAAACCCTCACAAGTAACGGTTGCTACTAATATGGCAGGTAGAGGTACCGATATTAGATTAGGTGGTAATCCAGAAATAGATAAAAATTTTAATGAGAATGACTACCAAAAGGTAATTGATTTAGGTGGGTTATGTATTTTAGGCACTGAAAGGCACGAAAGTAGAAGAATAGATAACCAATTAAGAGGAAGGTCTGGAAGACAGGGAGATCCTGGACAAAGTATATTTTTTGTCTCTTTAGAAGATGACCTAATGAGAATTTTTGGATCAGAGAAACTTCAATCTATGCTTTCAACATTGGGTCTTAAAAAAGGAGAAGTTATTGAACATAAATGGTTAACTTCATCAATTGAACGAGCACAAAAAAGAGTTGAGGGTCATAATTTTGACATTAGGAAACAATTATTAGAGTTTGATAATATTATTGATAAACAAAGAAATATAATTTACTCCAAAAGAGAAACTATTATTAATGAAGATATAATAAATTTTATTCAAGAAACTGAGGAAGAATTTATATCAAATTTATTAGAAAGTGAAAAAGAAGAAATTAAGAATTTCTCAGACTTGTTGTCTTTTATTAAACCAGAAGAAAATGATAACAAAGACCATTATCTATCTTCATTTAAAAAAATTAAAGATGAAAATTATGCAAAACATACAAAAGCTTATATTTTTATATTAAGACAAGTCAGCCTTTCTATTTTAGATAAAAATTGGCATAACCATATTCAAGAGCTTACAAATATACGTATGTCTGTTAGTCTCAGCGGATATGGAGGGAAAGATCCAGTCAATGAATTTCGTAAGGCTTCTTTGAGTGCATTCAATCAACTAATATATGAAATACAAAAACAAATGGTATTAGTCTTAAACAATATTAGGGTTGAAAAAAAGAGTGAAAATCAAGAGGACAAAAATATTGAACCCATTACTAAAAAAATTGGAAGGAATGATCCTTGTCCTTGTGGATCAGGAAAAAAATACAAACAATGTCATGGAGGTAATTAATCAAACAATATAATTTAAATATCGATTATTTCTTTTCTTTATCAATTCATCTTTTGATAAAAATTTAAGATCTTCAATATTTTTTATCAAAGCAACCTTAAGATCATTTGATACCTTATCAAAATGCCTATGAGCACCTCCAATTGGTTCTTCGATAATTCGGTCAATAATTTTTAATTCTAGGCAATCTTTTGCTGTTATTTTAAGAGAATTAGATGCTGTCTCAGCAAAATCAGAGGACTTCCATAGTATTGAGGAACAACCCTCAGGAGAAATAACAGAGTAAATCGAATTGCTTAGCATTATAACAATATCACTTGTTGCAAGAGCAATTGCTCCGCCTGATCCTCCCTCGCCTATAACAATTGAAATAAATGGTGTTTCACAATTTAATGCTACTTTCATTGATTGAGCTATTGCCTCAGCTTGCCCTCTTTCCTCGGCGTCCTTGCCAGGATAAGCACCAGATGTGTCCACAAAACAAATTATAGGTAAATTTAATTTTGAGGCTAATTTCATAATTCTTTGAGATTTTCTATAACCTTCAGGTTTTGCCATACCGAAATTATGTTTTAATCTAGTGTTCATATCATTACCCTTTTCAGTACCTAGTACGATGACAGGTAAGTTATCTAAAAATGCAAAACCTGAGATAATGGCATTATCCTCAGAATAGAGTCTATCACCATAAAGAGGTGTAAATTTTGTAAAAATACTATTTATAAAACTTTTTGTTTTAGGTCTATTTGGATGTCTTGCAATTTTGACAATTTGCCATGGAGATAAATTAGAGTAAATTCTGTTCAACTCTATTTGTTTTTTTTTCTCAATATCTTTAATTTTTCCATCTACATCTATATCACTTTCTTTTGAAAGCTTGGTTAAAGATTGTATTTCCATATCAAATTTTTCCAATTTTTCTTCAAAATCTAAGTAGAACATTTTAAGAACTATAATTTATTTTTGAGTGGATGATAAGAGTCTAAAACTCTCTTTTTCATTGACTTTGCGACTTTAGTATAAATTTCTGTAGTTGAAATACTTGAGTGACCTAATAGTTTTTGTATGTGCCTAATATCAGCGTTATTTTCTAACATTGTGGTAGCAAATGAGTGTCTAAAAACATGAGAGGACAATTTATCTTTAATTATTGAGTTGTTATGACAATTTTCAAGAAATTTGTTTACAGATCTAGCAGAAATCTTTTTATTATTTAACACAAATACAAATTGATTTTTTTTTCCTAAATTTTTCAAAAGATCCAAAAAATCTTTAATTATATATACTTTTCTCTCTTTGGAGCCTTTTCCATAAATGTAAATAGAATTATCTTGATGATTAATGTCAGACCATTTTAAATTCAGTGCCTCTGATATTCTCAAACCTGATAAATAAATTAATTTTAGTACTAAAATATAAAGTTCTTTATTAGTTTGTTTTGAATTATGCAAATTCATGAATATTTGCTCCATTTGTAGTTTTGATATGGCCTTTGGAATTTTTTTTAAATTTGATAAACTTTCGAATTCTTGAAAATCAATTTTTTTAATTAATTTTTCAGTTTGGAGAAACTTAAAAAAATTTTTTAAAGTTGAGATTTTTCTATTTATACTCGATATTTTCAAATTTTTTTTTCTTAAATTAATAATATATGATTTAATCTTAGTATTAAGATCACTGACTTTTACATCCCCGGCATAAAAAAATTGATCTAAATCAACTAAATAATTATTTACAGAATTTCTTGAAAGATTTTTTTCAGAAATTAAAAATTGTGTGAATAAATCTTTATATTTTTCATATTTCATAAATTAATTAAATGTACTCTGAAGGCTAATTTTATTAATTCATTTTTAAGATATTCATTATCTATTATGTAATTATTTAAGAAGTATAAATCGAATTCATTTATCGAGTAAAATTTTTCACTTAAATTTACATAATATATATATGAGTCAATCAAGTTTAAATTTTCAGCTAAACTTGCCAAATACACAGGATTAACTGAAATTGTATCTGTCTCTGTTATCTTTAGATTGTCACTCTCTATAAAATTAATATTTCTATTCAAAAATAAAAATTTCATCAAAGGACTGTCTATATTCTGATTGTTATTCGCATAATATTTATTTTCGAAGTTTTTAATTAAATAATTCTTTAAAGCTGTTGCTATATCATTATTTTCAATTACACCGTTAGGGACATCTTTTAATAAAATTAACAAATTTTCTAAAAAACTTGAATTTTCATAAAGTGATAAAAGCATTAACCCATTAATGTAATTTAAATTTCTTGAGGTGATTCTCATTTCACTAAATTGATCATTAACTAATCTGGATACATCATATAAATCTAATTGTAATAAAGGAATATAGTCCTCTAAAATTTCAAGTTTTTTATTATAGTTAATATTTTTTTGCATTTCTTCATACATAGCTAATTCTTCAGGTTTAACTTTTAGCATTTCTAACATAGATAAATATTGTGATTTGTTTATGACTCTATTTTTAAAAAGGTAATTTATTTGATAAAGATCTATTGTATTTGATTTGAGATATATCTCTAATTCAAGAGTATTATTAATTTCATCTACATTGACTTTTATACCATCAGAAATCGAAGCGATATATTTATCAATTAAACCTAATTCACTTAAGTTGTGATTGATTTCAATTGTATTATTTTTGAGAAAGTCTAACAAAAATTTTGTGTTTAATTTATCAAACTCTTTTTGATCAAAAATTTCAATTATAAAATTAATCTGCTCAAATTGATTATCTTTTATTAAGCATAAGATATTATAAACCAAAATATCATCAAAATTTTTTTGATTATTATCCAATTCAAATAAATATCGACACAATTCATTAAATTGATTTGAGTCAAATAAATAAGCTAAATATGACTCATTGTGATTTGGGTTTTGGAATTCTTCAAAAATAACTTTTTCAAACAAATTTGAATTAATTTGGTATCTGTAATTTTTTTTATTGAATAAATTTATTTTTTCGAAAAAAAAATCATTTTCATTTGAATATTCAGGATAAATAATATTATTTGTCAAAGGATCAAATAAAGAGTAAAAAAAATTGTTATTATTTTCTGTGGAATTTATAAGTTTTAGAAGAATTTCTTCTGATTTAATTGACGAAATTATATTGTTTTGTGAGAATGATTTTTCTTGAAATATTATTTCCTCATTAACATCATCGGCCATCAATGGGAGGACTATTATTATCAAAAAAAAAATGAGATATTTCATTTGAACTGATCTATTGGAATGTCATAAACCTTTTCTTTTGTTGGTGCTGGTATTTTTATAGAGTTAATTAAAACAAAACCTAATAAAATAAGTATAATAATCGTTGATAGTAGTGCTATTTTTCTCATTATTGTTAATTTATTGGTTTTTCATATTATATATTTAAAACATATCAAATAACAATGATGAAAAAAAATTTTGAAAAAATATGTATAATTGGTATGCCTGGATCGGGTAAATCAACGATTGGTAGGGCTCTATCTGATTACTTAAAATTTGATTTTTATGATACTGATGAACAAATTGAAATAGAAAGTCAATCTAAAATAAAGGACATATTTAATAAAGAGGGTGAGGAGCATTTTAGAAAATTAGAAAGATCAATATTCAAAAAATTGATATTGAAGAAAAAGATTGTTGTTTCTACTGGTGGAGGAATAATTTTAAAAAATAAAGACCTTTTAAAGCAGACATTTAATATATATTTAAAATGTGATTTAGAAACTTTAATTAAAAGAACTTCTCGAAATAAAAAAAGGCCCCTATTAAAAAATAATGTTGAGAAAAATATAAAAATACTTTTTAATGATAGAAAAGAAATTTACAATAACACTTCTGATTTTACAATTAATGCAACCAGTAATACTCAAAAAACTATAAAAACTATATTAGAACATATAAAATAATGAAGATAAGAAAGATAATTGATAAACACATACATGAAATTGAATTTTTAAAAATAGCTAAATTAGAAAAAAAATTAATTAACAATATTTCAAATAGAGATATTTTAATTTTTGATAAGAATATTACTAAAATTGGATTAATCAAAAAGCTTTTAAAAAAATTTTCTAAACGATGTATTGTTATTAGGGGCCATGAGAAAATTAAAAATATACACAACTATTCGTTAGTAATTGAGAAAATAATTAAATATGGTGTTCAACGTAAAACTATAATTTACTCTTTTGGTGGTGGAACACTCGGGGATCTTTCTGGCTTTTTAGCTTCCACTATATTAAGAGGGGTTGAACACGTAATGATACCTACTTCTCTTTTAGCAATGGTAGATAGCTCAATTGGTGGTAAGACAGGAATTAATAGCAAATTTGGTAAAAATTTAATTGGTACTTTTTATCTTCCAAAAAAAGTATTCATATGTTCAGATTTTCTTACAAGTTTACCAAAAAGGGAAATTGCATGTGGATATGCAGAAATTATAAAATATAGCCTTATCAATTCGAAGCAACTTCATAAACTTCTTATACAAAAATCCAAGGTTGACATAAATAAAATTATTAAACTATCAATTAACTCGAAATTAAAATATGTCAGTGATTTTAGGGAAAAATTAAAATCTAAAAATTCTAGAGCAATTCTGAACTTTGGACATACAATTGGTCATGCTATTGAAAATTCAAATTTTTATAAAGGTAATCTAAAACATGGGGAGGCGATATCTTTAGGAATGATTTTAGAATTAAAAATTTCTAGTTTATTAAATTACTATCCTAAAAGAGTTGATAATTTAATTGAAATTTTAAAAAAATATAATTTACCAGTTAATTACAACAAATATGTAAATGAAAAAACTATTCCATCATTAATAAAAAAAATTACTTTTGATAAAAAAGTTATAAACGAAGATGTTAATATTGTTCTCATTGGAAAAAATGGAGGTTTTATTAAAAAGATTTCAATTAGAGATCTTAGATCTATTCTAAATCAAATAAAATAATGACTTTAATTGTTATTATAAAAATTTTAGCGATAATTATTTTGCTCTTGTTATCAGCCCTTTCCTCTGGTTCGGAAACTGCTTTAACTGCAGTATCGAAACAGCGAGCACATAGACAAAAAGATAAAGGAGCTAAAAACGCGAATTTCATTTTAAAAATTAAAGAATTCAAAGATGAATTTATTACGGGAATCTTACTTGCTAATAACCTATTTAATATTTTAGCTACAGCTTTAATGACAGAATTACTTGTTTCAGAATTTGGCGGTTTAGGAGTTTCCGTTGCTACAATTTTTATGACACTAATGATTGTTATATTTTCTGAAGTTACTCCAAAAATTTTTGCAATTAATAAACCGATGACTTTTGCACTAAAGGTGTCTAGGTTTTTTTACCTTTACACGAAATTAATAAAACCAATTGTAAATCTTATTAATAAAGTTTCTAACAAAATTATTAAGTTGATTGGATTGAATTTAAATGCAGACCAATCAAAAATTATTGAAGAAGAGTTTGAGGGAGCTGTTCAACTGCAAAAACAATACTCAAAAGATGGCGAATATGAGGCTGATTATATGAGTAATATTCTTGAGTTAAAAAAATTAAAAGTTGATGAGCTAATGACTCACAGAAATGAAATTCTGTTTATTAACCTAGATGATCCCTATAAACAAAATTTTAAAGCTATAAGTTCATCAACATTCACAAGAATACCTGTTATTAAGGGAAATTTTAATAATCTGGTTGGTATTATAGATATCAGAGATTTTTTAAAAGGATCCTCTTTAGAGGAGTCAAATGAAAGTATTGAAAGAAATACTTTTCAGCCTATTTTTATTCCCCAAAACAAACTTGCGATGAAGCAACTTATTGATTTTAAATCTTCTAGAGAACATATGGCTTTAATAGTAGATGAGTATGGAGAAATACAAGGTTTAATTACATTAGAGGATATTATAGAGGAAATAATTGGAGAAATTTTTGATGAAACTGACACTGATGAAACATACTTAGAGAAAATTGACTCTAATAATTATTTATTTAATGGAAATGCAAGTGTCAGAGAAATTAATAGAAGCCTAGATATAAACTTACCGGACCAATTTGTAACTTTATCAGGCTTAATTCATGATCTAGCAAAAGAGATTCCTAAAGTTGGAAAGGTTTTCTTTATTGAGGATGTGAAATTGCAGATTATTTCTAGATCAATAAATAAAATTAATAAGGTAAAGTTATCTATTTGATATTTTTATTTCTAGAGAGTGTAGGCCAGATTTAAAAACTGGTTCTAATTTCTCATGTATTTTTCTATGAATTTCTATTTTTTTCAGATTTTTTTTATTGAATACTCTGAGTTCAACATGAGTTAAAATGTTAGATGTATTTTTAATACCAATATGTCCCCTATGTTTGCCACTATTATCAATAATTTCCAAAATTTCAAATTCACTAATATCTTTTAAAAAAATTTTAATGTTATCCAAATTCATAATTAAATCTTAAATGAATAAAAAAAATAAAATAGAAAATTTATGTAATCATCCAAATTGTAAAAAGGAAGGTGTTTATAAAGCGCCTCTAAATTATGATAATTTAGGCAATTATCAGTGGTTTTGTATTGAACATATTAAAGAGTTTAATAAAAAGTGGAATTACCATAAGAAAATGGATGCAAATGAAATTGAAAATGATATCCGCTTTGACACCATCTGGAGAAGACCAACAAGCTCTTTTGGATCGGGAAGAAGATTTTACAATTTTACAATTAATGGTGAAGATATGGGCACGTTTGATAGTCCTGCTGGATACCAGATTCAATCAAATAAATTATTAAAATCTCTTAGTATTTTAAGGCTAGATATTAATACTGACATAAAGTTGATAAAAAAAAGGTATAAAGAATTAGTTAAAGAATATCATCCAGATGTGAAGGGTGACAGTAAAAAAGTTATTGATAAATTTAGAGAAATAGTAGAAGCATATAACTACTTAATTGAAAGATACAAAAAATGAATAATCATGAGGTTCTTAAAAAAAAAGTTATACAAAAATACAACTTTAAATTAATAAAACATAAATTAGAATTATTACAAATTAACTAAAATTAATGAGCGAAATTAAAATATTAAAACCATTTGGTCCTTCAATTGTAAAACTTTCAATTCCCGATGACTTAATTGTAAAATTAAATGAGTATATAGATAGGATTATTTTAGATGAAGAAAAAGTATCGAAATTAGACCATGCAAATCATCTAGCAGGAAAGGTAAAACAAGAATTTCTCTTAGAAAATGATTTTATGCAAGAGATTAAGTGGGGAGAATTTTTAGCTAATGCGGTTAAGATATGGTTGCAAAACGACTCAAATAAAGAGTTAAAATCGATTGAAATCATAAGATGCTGGGTTGTGAGGCAGTTTCAGAATGAATATAATCCAGTACATTTACATTCAGGTCATATTTCAGGTGTTGGCTATCTAAAAGTGCCAAAAAGTTTCGGTAAAGTGTCTGAAAAAAAGAAGACAAATGATAAAGGTAATCTAACTTTTATTAGTGGATCTGATAATTTATTTTCTAAGGCAACACATGTTATCAAGCCTGAAGTTGGAGATTTTTATTTATTTCCAAATTATTTACTGCACACAGTATATCCATTTTCAGATACTGATGAAGAAAGAAGATCAATTTCTTTTAATGCACAATTAGACAAAGACTCGGCAAATTATGCATCATAATAATAGTTAGTAATATAATATAAACATAAGTGTATATAAAAAATGAATAATATTGAAGCTCTCAAAAAAAAAGACTCTCTTCTAGTTAAAGATGTTTCTTCAAAAGAAATTTTTGGCATACAGACTGATATGAAAATTCCAAAATTTAATGAAACCTCAGAATATTGTCCTAAAATCGACTCAAACTACGTGTTTGATGAAAGCACAACGATTGCTATTTTGCTGGGTCTTAAATTTAATAAAAGAGTTTTCTTGCAAGGTTTGCATGGAACTGGGAAGTCGTCTCATATTGAACAAGTTTGTGCAAGATTAAACTGGCCGTGCATAAGAGTAAACTTGGATAGCCATGTGTCCAGAATTGATCTTATTGGAAAAGATGCAATAATTTTAAAAGATAATAAACAAGTCACGGAGTTTCAAGAGGGTATTCTGCCATGGGCATTCCAAAATAATGTATCATTAGTTTTTGATGAATATGATGCAGGGAGACCAGATGTAATGTTTGTTATTCAAAGAATACTTGAAGCTGATGGAAAATTAACCCTTTTGGATCAAAGCAAAGTCCTTTCTCCCCACCCTTATTTTAGATTATTCGCCACTGCTAATACAGTTGGTCTTGGGGATACATCTGGTATTTATCATGGAACTAACCAGATAAACCAAGGTCAAATGGATAGATGGAATATAGTTGCAAAGTTAAACTACCTTGAGGAAAATAAAGAAATAGAAATAATTTCAAAAAAAGTATCTGCGAACAACGAAGATAAAAAAATTATTACTTCAATGGTACAAATGGCGAATTTAACTAGAAAAGGTTTTGAACAAAAAGATATCTCTATTGTCATGAGCCCTAGAACAGTAATTATGTGGGCAGAGAATTATAAAATTATTAAAGATATTAAAAACTCTTTGAAATTTACTTTTTTAAATAAGTGTGACGAAAGTGAAATAGATATTTATAAAGAGTATTTCCAAAGAACTTTTGCAATTGATATTTAATTGTCTGAGAAACAACTAAATATTCCAAAGCAAATTTCAAATACACTCAATTCTGTTAATAAGACTTTATCGGAAAATAAAGATTTAAAAATAAATGTAAATTCAAATATCGTTTTAGAGAAAGACGATACTTTAAACCTTCCTTCAATCTCAAATATTTTTAATTACGGGGACATGCGTGGTGCAGCAGACTCTTTCGCACTAAAGAAAAAATACCATGATGAAAAACTATTAAACCAAATAACATCAAAAAATATAGATATTAGAGAAGAAATTATTTTCTTAGAGCGTTTACGATATGAGACTTATGGCTCAAAACCATTTAAAGGCATTATTAAAAATATCGAGAATAAATGGTTTAAAAGATTAGAGGTAATAAAATTAAAAAAACAAAAAGACTCAAAAGATTTATTTTATTTTACATTGACGCACTTTTTCATTGATTTAGTAAATAGTAAAATGTGGAAATCAAATAATAATCATTTAAAGAATATAACTTCTAAAGACAACGTATCAGACTTTTATAATACACTTCAAAAATTATCCCTGAATATTCAAAACCAAAAAGAATATTTAAACATATCGGTAGATTTATTAAGAATTATTTTTCCATCTGTTGAGAATGAAAGTCAACCAGATGATAAAGATCTTGATGAAGGAAATGATGAAGAGGATTTTAATCAACAACAAAACCAAGAAGAAAATCAAGCTCAAAAACCTGAAGAAAGCCAATTAGAAGAAAATATGCATACTCCAGAAAATGACTCAGATAATAGTCAATCTAGTGTTCAAGGAGAGGAAGTTGATATTGAAATTTCAGATCAACAAATTGAAGATATATTTAAATCAATTGATAGTTATAGAAACCTTAATCAAAATTATAAAGCAGCTACAAATCAATATGATGAAATTATTGAAGCAATTAAACTATGTGACCATGAAGAATTGGTGGCCCTAAGAAGGCAGCTTGATGAAAAATGTGATTTATATCAAAAGCAAATATCAAGATTAGCTAATAAATTGTATCGAAAACTTCAATCAAAACAAAATAGGTCATGGAATTTTGATTTAGATGAGGGTGTTCTTGATACTTCTAAACTTACCAGGGTTATAACTAATTCAAATAGTTCACTCTCTTTTAAAAAAGAAAAGGAAATAAAATTTGAAGATACAACAGTAACTTTGTTAATTGATAATTCAGGATCAATGAGAGGAAAACCAATTATGATTGCAGCTTTAACAACTGACATGATAGCTGCTACTTTAGAAAAATGTAAGATTAAAGTTGAAATCCTTGGCTTTACAACAAAAGCATGGAAGGGTGGAAAAACCCGAGAGCACTGGCTTAAAAATGGAAAGCAGAAAAATCCTGGAAGACTTAATGACCTCAGACATATTATTTATAAATCAGCTGACCAAAACTCAAAGAAATCTAAAATAAATTTAGGCCTAATGTTAAAAGAGGGTCTTTTAAAAGAAAATATTGATGGTGAAGCACTTCTTTGGGCTAGTTCTAGAATTTCGAAAAGACCTGAAAGTAGGAAAATACTAATTGTCATATCTGATGGTGCACCAGTAGATGACTCAACACTTTCAGTAAACAACAGTAATTATTTAGAAAAACATCTAAAAAGTACTATTCTTACGATTGAAGAAAAATCAAACATTGAACTTTTGGCAATCGGTATAGGTCATAACGTAGGTCAGTATTACAGTAAAGCAATTACCATTCATGATGTAGAAGAGTTAGGTGGTATTATGTTTGAAAAAATAGAGTCATTATTCGACTAAATTAGACAAAATTTTATTCTTATACTCTTCAAATCTATCCTCATTAATTGATGATCTTATTTCTTCAAAAAACTTATTCATAAACCAAATATTATATATTGATAAGATGGTCATACCGAGCATCTCATTAGCTTTAAACAAATGATGTATATAAGATTTTGAAAATTTATTTATTTCCTGTAATTCACATCCTTCATCAATACTAGAATGATCGTCTTTAAATTTTGAGTTGTTTAAATTAATTCCTTTACTACTTAGTTTTGACATCATAATACCATGTCTAGCAATCCTTGTAGGTGATACACAATCAAATGTGTCATATCCAGAACTTACACCATGCAAAATATCATCTAGTCCTCCAATTCCTAGAATATGAATAGGTTTTGATTTATCTATATAATTTTCACAGATAGAAAAGATATCGTACATCTGATTTTTTGTACTCCCCAAAGAGCCACCTATTGCAAGTCCATCAAAATTTTTTGAGCATGTTTCTTCACATGCGATCTTTCTTAAATCCTCATAAACACCGCCCTGTATAATGCCATATAGTGACTGTTTTCCTGAGGAACCAAAGGTTGAGTTATACATTTTAAATTTTGAGTCAAAAGAATTTTTACATCTTGCTGCCCAGCGATGACTCATGTACATAGACTTTTCTGTATATTTTTTTGAGACATTAAAGGGCGTACATTCATCTAAGACAAAAATCAAATCAGCGCCAAATTCACGTTGTAATTCAATTGATCTCTCAGGTGATAAAAATACTTTATCTCCATTTATATAATTTCTAAATGATGCACCATCCTCAGTTATTTTTATGAGAGATTTTCTCTTTGCATTATTGTTTTTTCCTTTAATTTCCTCTGAAACTGACCCATATCCTAGTGAAAATATCTGATATCCCCCACTATCAGTCATCATAGGTCCATTCCAATCAGTAAAACTCTGTAAACCCCCTTCTTTTGATATGACCTCTGGACCTGGTTGAAGCATTAAATGGTATGTGTTTGAAAGAATAATTTGTGTTCTAGCTAATTTTAATTGAGAGGGGAGTACAGATTTAACAGTGGCCTTGGTACCACAAAAAATAAATGAAGGTGTATTGATTTTACCATGTGCTGTATTAATTAATCCAAGTCGAGCATTTGATAATTTTGACTTTTTTTTTACTTGAAAAAAATTAGTCAAATTTAGGTGGCAAAAAGATCTTCGCTAAATATATAAAGATTGTGTCAAATAGACTTAATAGAATTCTAAGTAAATAAATACCTATTCCATAAGAAATAATTAGATCAAATAAAGGCACTGGGTTAGAAGATAAGATATTAAATGCAAGAACACTAAATATAATATTATCAATAAATTGCGATACAATTGTTGATGCATTATTTCTAAACCAAAGGTTAGTATTTTTATTTTTTAAATAAGAAAATATAAAAATATCAATTTTTTGACTTATAAAAAAAGCACAAATACTTCCAACTATTATTGGGAACTGTGGTAGGAAGATAGTCATAATTGACTCATGCATACCATAGCTCCAAGACCATGCAGGATGCTCATCAGGATTAATTGGAGCCATAGATATTGTTAAAAACATAAGTACGGTTGAAAATAAGTATGCTGCGATACCAAGGTATA
>CACIPV010000014.1 GCA_902588615.1 uncultured Alphaproteobacteria bacterium
GATCTTAATTTAATTAAAAAACCTGTCATTACAGAAAAATCTACAGCTAATGCACAATTTAATAAATATATTTTTGAAGTTCGAAACGATGCAGATAAAGTTAATATAAAAAAGACTATAGAAGACATATATAAAGTTAAAGTTCAAAAGCTAAATAGTTTAAATGTTAAGAGCAAACCCAAAGTATTTAAGGGTCAAAGAGGTACAAGATCAGAACTAAAAAGAATAATAGTTACTCTTAAAGAGGGCAACACCATAGATATGAGTGGTAAGGTATAATATGGGACTGATAACATACAAACCAACAACACCTTCTTATAGAAAAACAGTTAAAATCGATAAGTCACAATTGTTTAAGGGACGTCCAGAAAAATCTTTAATAGAAGAATTACAACCAAATTCTGGCAGAAACAATACTGGTAAGATTACAATTAGACATAGATCTGGTGGGCATAAGAAGAAATACAGACTTGTAAATTTTAAAAGAAATACATTTGATAAAATTGGCACAGTAGAGAGAATAGAATACGATCCTAATAGAAGTGCCTTTATAGCGTTAATAAACTATCAAGATGTAAAAGAATACATCATTGCTCCTACTGATTTAAAAACTGGCGATAAGGTTATTTCATCAGCCAAAACAGAAATATCATCTGGTAATGCGATGAAGATTAAAAATATACCAACTGGTACCTCTATACATAATATTGAATTAAAACCAGGAGCTGGTGGTAAATTATGTAGATCAGCAGGATCTTTCGCACAGGTGCTAGGAGAACAAGAAAAATACGTAATGGTTAAACTTACATCCCGCGAAACCAGACTAGTCCATGGTGAATGTATGGCTACGATAGGGGTAGTATCTAATCAGGATAATAAAAATAAAAAAATTGGTAAAGCTGGAATTAAAAGGCATCTCGGTATAAGACCTACTGTTAGAGGTGTTGTAATGAATCCTGTTGATCACCCACATGGCGGAGGAGAAGGAAGAACTTCGGGTGGTAGGCACCCTTCAACGCCATGGGGCATGAAAACAAAAGGTAAGAAGACAAGAAGAATTAAATT
This sequence comes from uncultured Alphaproteobacteria bacterium, assembly GCA_902588615.1. Lineage (GTDB taxonomy): Bacteria > Pseudomonadota > Alphaproteobacteria > HIMB59 > HIMB59 > HIMB59. The sequence continues at coordinate 1,066 of CACIPV010000014.1, forward strand.
CACATCTAAGATGATCATATCAAGAAGGGCTAAAAAGTAATGGCAAGATCTGTATGGAAAGGACCTTACTTTGATGTAACTCTATTCAAAAAAGTTAAAAAATCTAAAGATGAAAGTTCAAAATCCCCAATTAAAACATGGTCAAGAAGATCAACTATTATACCTGATTTTGTCGGAGTAACTATTTCTGTTTATAACGGTAAGTCTTTTATACCAGTTTACGTAACTGAAGACATGGTTGGCCATAAACTTGGTGAGTTTTCGCCAACGAGGGTTTTTAAGGGTCATTCAGGGGATAAGAAAGCAGTTCAGGGTAAAAAATAATTATGTCTAAAGAAGTTAAAGCAATCAATAAAATGATAAGAACTAGCTCCCAAAAGCTTAACTTAATTGTTAAAGATATAAGAAAAAAAGATATTAATGCAGCTTTAAATATTTTGAAATTTTCAAATAAAAGAGTAAGTAAAGAAGTACTTAAAACTTTAAATTCTGCTGTTGCTAATGCAGAAAATAATAACAATTTAGATATCGACAAACTTTTTGTGAAAGAAGCTTATGTTGGAAAAAGTTTAAGGATGAAAAGATTTAGACCAATGAGTAAGGGCAGAGCTTTTCAAATTATTAAACCCTTTTCTAGGCTAACTTTAGTTTTAGAGGAAAGATTATAATGGGACAGAAAGTAAATCCAACCTCGCTAAGAGTCGGTATTAATAAATATTGGCAATCAACTTGGTTTGAAAAGAAAAGTTACTCTACTTTCTTAAAAGAAGATCATAAAATTAGAAATTATATAGAAAAGAATTATTCAATTGCAGGAATAAGTTCAGTCATTATTGAAAGAGCTGCCGCAAACCTTAAAATTATAATTCACACTTCGAAACCTGGAGTTCTTATTGGTAAAAAAGGTGCGGATATTGAAAAACTTAAAAATAGACTTTCTAAATTATCTGATAAGAGTATTTCATTAGATATAAAAGAAATAAAAAAACCTGAAATAGATGCCTCATTACTAGCAGACTCTATTGCAAGACAGCTTGAAAAGAGAGTTGCTTTTAGAAAAGCTATGAAAAAATCAGGTTTATCAGCAATTAAACTTGGTGCTAAGGGTATTAAAATTGTATGTGGCGGTAGACTGGGTGGTGCTGAAATAGCAAGATCAGAAAAGTTTTCTGAGGGAAGTGTTCCTTTACATACTCTCAGAGCTGATATAGATTACGCAACTGCTCGAGCTTTAACTACTTATGGTATTATTGGAATTAAGGTATGGCTTTATAAAGGCGAGAGTAAAAATACAACAAATAGATCAGATGATAAAAAAAGAGAAAACTAATTAATGTTATTACCGAAGAATACAAAATATAGAAAACAGCACAAAGGAAGAATACACGGCAGTGCTAAAGGTAATTATGAACTAACATTTGGTTATTACGGACTTAAATCGTTAGACGCTGAAAGAGTGACGGCAAGGCAAATTGAGGCATCTAGAAGAGCTATCACCAGATTTTTAAAAAGAGCTGGAAGACTTTGGATTAGAGTTTTCCCAGACGTACCAGTTACAGCAAAACCTGCAGAAGTTAGAATGGGTAAAGGAAAAGGTGCAATAGATAGATGGGTCTGCAGAGTAAAACCGGGAACTATAATGTTTGAGGTCGATGGAGTTGATAAGCATTTAGCAAAAAAAGCTTTTGAACTTGCATCTGCTAAATTACCTGTAAAAACAACATTCGTATCATTGGATCAATTTTAATGGCTGATAAAGATATAAATAGTTTAAAAAAAGAGTTATTTAACCTTAAAATTATGAAGAAAAGCGGTCAACTCACAGATACCTCTCAATTTAAAAAAGTTAAAAAGCAAATCGCGTCATTATTAACAAAAGAAAGGCTTAATAAAAATGCCTAAACGTATTTTAACGGGTAAAGTTGTAAAAAAATCTGGCGACAAAACCATATCTGTTTTGGTAACAAGACAGACCACACACCCTGTTTATAAAAAAATCATAAGAGTCTCAAAAAAGTACCTTGCTCATGATAGAGACAATAAAATTATTGTGGGAGACTCTGTTAGAATTCAAGAAACTATACCGATTTCTAAAAATAAATCATGGGAAGTCATTAAATAATGATACAAGCAGAGTCAAATTTACAAGTAGCAGATAATTCCGGAGCTCGATTAATAAGCTGTATAAAAGTTATTGGTGGATCAAAAAGAAGATATGCAAGAATAGGTGACATTATTGTTGTCTCAGTCAAAGATGCTATTCCAAGATCTAAAGTTAAAAAAGGTGAAGTACAAAGAGCAATTATAGTAAGAACAAAAAAACCATTAATTAGGGAAGATGGTACATCAATTAAATTTGACTCTAATGCAGCTGTTCTTTTAGACAAACAAAATGAACCAATTGGAACAAGAATTTTTGGACCCGTTACGAGAGAGCTTAGAAAAAGAAATATGATGAAAATAGTTAGTTTAGCTCCCGAGGTATTATAATGATTAAAAAATACAAAAAAGGTGACGAAGTGATTGTGAGAGTCGGTAAAGATAAAGGTAAGATTGGAAAGATTTCAAAAATCATAAACTCTGCTGACAAAGTTGTGATATCTGGTGTCAACGTTAGTAAAAAACATCAAAAGCCATCTCAAGAGTCTAAAGGAGGTATTGTTGATAAAGAAATGCCAATTCATATTTCAAATATTTTGGCTTATGACTCGAAATCTAAAAAATCTTCTAAAGTAGGTTTCAAAATTGAAAGTGGAAAAAAAACTAGAATTTTAAAATCATCAGGAGACAAATACTAATGTCAAATTCAGTTCAAGAACTTTTCAATGTCTCTGACCAGTTAGCTAAAAATCTAGAAATAACTCATAAGCTAGCTGTTCCAAAAATATCAAAAATAGTAATTAACGCGGGTATCGGTGCTATTAAAGAGGATAACAAAGCTATTGAAAAAATAAAAAAAGATTTATCTCTTATTACTGGTCAATCACCAGTTGTTAGAATGTCAAAAAAAGCTATTGCCTCCTTTAAAGTTAGAAAAGGAATGCCAGTAGGACTTTCTGTAACTCTCAGAAAAAATATGATGATGGAGTTTTACGATAGACTTGTTAACATTGCTATGCCTCGTATTAAAGACTTTAGAGGTTATAACAAAAAGTCATTTGATGGACAAGGCAACATTACCATAGGCATTAAAGATCATATTATTTTTCCCGAAATTAGCGTTGAGAATGTTGAAAAAGTCTTCGGTTTTGATATTACTATTGCCACCTCTGCAAATAATGACAAAGAGGGTTATGAACTTTTAAAATTAATGAACTTTCCATTTCTGAATTAACCATGGCAAAACAAAGCGCAATACAAAAAAATATAAATAGAAAAGTACTGATTGATAGACTCAGTGAAAAAAGAAAAAAATTAAAAAGCCTTTTATCCAATAAAAATTTACCATTTGAAGAAAGAGTAAAAATACAAATGAAACTTGAGTCATTACCTAGAAATTCATCAAGAATAAGATACCGGAACAGATGTTTCTTATCTGGAAGGCCTCGTGGTGTTTATAGTAAATTTAATTTATCTAGAATTGCTATTAGAGATATGGCTGGTAAGGGTCAAATACCAGGTTTAACGAAAGCGAGTTGGTAATATGAGTGATACTCTAGCAGATATGATTACAAGAATAAGAAATGGGCAAAAGGCTAATAAAGTTTCAGTTAAAGCAATATTTTCAAAATTAAATGTTAATGTTTGTGATGTGCTCAAAAAAGAGGGATATATTGACAATTTTGAAATTTTAGGTGACACAAAGAAAGATATTGCAATTACACTTAAATATTACAAAGGCTCACCGTTAATTAACAGAATAGAAAAGATTACAAAACAGGGATGTAGAGTTTATAGTTCTGTAAATGAAATTCCTAAGACTATTGGAGGTTTAGGTACCACAATTTTATCAACCTCAAAGGGCGTAATGTCTGACTCAGATGCAAGGGAAAAAAAACTAGGAGGGGAAGTGCTAATAAGCGTTTTCTAATACATGTCAAGATTAGCAAGAAACCCTATTAATATTCCTGAAGATATAAGAGTTTCTATGAAAGATAACGAAATTAATTTTGAGGGTAAGTTAGGAAAATCATCAACTGTTCTTCCTGTTGGAATCAAGGTTGACCATAAAGATAATCTTTTACATTTCTCGGGAGAAAATAAAGCACTTCTTGGAACTATTTATGCAAATGTTAAAAATGAAATAATTGGTAATTCAAAAGGATTTGAAAAAAGACTTGAACTAATTGGAACTGGATACAAAGCTAACGTTTCTGGAAAAAAGCTCGTCTTATCACTTGGTTTTAGTCACGATATCAACTTTGAAATTCCTGAGGGTATTTCTATAAAAGTTGAAAAAAATATTGTGGTAGTTACTGGTACAAGTAAACAATTAGTTGGTCAAGTTGCAGCTGAAATCAAGTCATTTAGAAAACCAGAGCCTTATAAAGGTAAGGGTGTTCGATATGAAGGTGAAAGAATTTATAGAAAAGAAGGTAAGAAAAAATAATGGATAAAGATAAATCTAGAGCTGTTCGTAGAAAATTACGAGTAAGAAAAAAACTAAATAATATAAAAAAACACAAACTCTTAGTTTTTAGATCCTCCAAACACATTTATGCTTCAGTATTGTCCGAGAGTAATGATAAAACATTATGTTCATTTTCTTCAGTTAAATTAGAGAAAGCTGAGGGACAAAAAAAAGTTGACGTAGCTAAAATTGTTGGTTCAAAAATTGCCGAACTAGCTATAGAAAAAGGTATCAAAGAAGTAAAATTTGATAAAGGGTCATATAAGTATCATGGAAGACTTAAAGTATTAGCTGATGCAGCAAGAGAAAAGGGTTTATCGTTTTAATGTTAGAAAACAATACAAATAAAGAATTAATTGAAAAGCTTATTTCAGTTAGAAGGGTATCTAAAGTTGTTAAAGGTGGAAGAAGATTTGGATTTGCTGCACTTGTTGTAAGTGGTGATGGACAAGGTAGAGTTGGTTTTGGATCAGGAAAAGCTAAAGAGGTACCAGAAGCAATCAGAAAAGCATCTGAAGAAGCTAAGAAAACTATGGTTAGAATTCCTTTGAGAGAGGGTAGGACTATTCACCACGATGTAAAAGCCAAATTTTCCTCAAGCACAGTAATTTTAAGATCAGCTCCAAAAGGAACAGGTATAATATCTGGAGGTCCCTCTAGAGCTATTTTTGAGGCATTGGGTATTTCAGATGTTGTATCTAAAGCTATTGGAACAAAAAATCCACACAATATTGTTCGATCGACAATTAAAGCTTTAAAAAGCATTAATACACCAAAATCAGTGTCTGCCAGAAGAAGCATTGAGATAAATTCTGTTATTAGCAAAAGAGAAAACTAAGAATGATTAATCAAATTTCAAAACAACGCCAAACAAATAGAAAAAGAAAAGGTAAAGGAATTGGTTCCGGATTAGGGAAAACAGCTGGTAGGGGTCACAAAGGGCAAAAATCTAGGTCAGGTGTTGCTGTTAGAAATTTTGAGGGTGGCCAAATGCCTATTTATAGAAAAACTCCAAAAAGAGGTTTTAATTCATTAAAAAAAATAAATCCTAAATCTTTAACTCTTTCTCTAGTAAGTTTTAATAAGTTTAAAGAAAATTCTTTAATTGATAATAATTTTTTAATAGAAGAGGGCTTCTTAAAAAAGAAAGATCAAAAAAAATTAATTAAATTAATCGACTCAATTCAGTTTAAAAAGAAACTACAATTTAGGAATTTTAAGGTTACTCCTGGTGCCAAAAAAAGAATAGAAGAATTAGGTGGATCTACATCATAATTTTAGATTATGAATATAAAAGTACCAAATATTGACTATGGCGAAGCAATAAAAAGCTCAGGCTTATTTAAAAAACTAGGCTTTGTTTTATTTGCAATAGCTGTTTATCGTCTAGGAACATATATTCCTGTGCCTGGTATAAATTCTGCTGTCTTAGAACAAATATTTGAACAACATCGGGGGGGGATTTTAGGGATTTTTGATATGTTCTCTGGCGGAGCTTTAATGCGTATGTCTATATTTACTCTAGGGGTTATGCCATATATTTCAGCGTCTATTATAATGACACTAATGCAATCATCTTTTGATAGTCTTAAAGCACTTAAAGAACAGGGTACTCAAGGTAGAAAAAAAATCCAACAATACACAAGATATTTAACAATAGTTTTAGGACTTTTCCAAAGTTATGGTATTTCAAATGGTATACTAAATTTATCTGATACAGTTGATCCAACCTTAGGTAGTGTTGCTTTTTTTCAAATTTCTGCTGTAATTACAATGACATCTGGAACTATCTTTTTAATGTGGCTGGGAGAACAGATCACCGAAAACGGCTTTGGAAGTGGAATTTCAATTATAATTTTCTCAGGAATCGTAGCTAATCTTCCATTTGCCATTTTCAATACATTCGAATTAGGAAGAACCGGTGCACTTTCAGCAATTGCTATCATATCAATCATTTTTTTACTTCTTATACTTATAGTAATTATTGTCTTTATTGAAAGAGCTCAAAGAAGATTATTAGTTCAATATCCAAAACGCCAAGTAGGAAATAAAGTATTTGGGGGTCAATCTTCTTACCTTCCAATAAAAATTAATATATCAGGTGTTATTCCTGCTATTTTTGCTTCATCCCTTTTATTATTTCCAAATACTATATCTAATTTTTCACCAGAAAGTTCAGGCTTCTTATCTAGTTTAGGATTTTACTTATCTCATGGAAAACCACTTTACATGGCCTTTTTCTTTGGCCTAATTGTTTTCTTTGCATTTTTTTATACTAGTATTGTTTTTAATCCTAAAGAACAGGCAGAAAATTTAAGAAATAATGGAGGTTTTGTTTTAGGTTACAGACCAGGTGAGCAAACAGCTACTTACTTAGAACACGTTATTTATCGTTTAACATTTGTAGGTGCAATTTATTTAGGTTTGATTGCTTTAATTCCTGAATTTTTAATTGCTAGATTATCAGTTCCTTTCTATTTAGGAGGAACAAGTCTTTTGATAGTTGTGATAGTGGCAATGGACTTCTTTTCACAGATTCAAACACAATTATTTTCATCTCAATATGAAAAATTATTAAGTAAAAATAAAATCTATAAAAGTAAATGGTTATAGTATTTATTGGCCCTCCTGGTTGTGGTAAGGGCACACAAGCAAATATCTTAAAAGAAAGTATTTTACCTGACCTAAATATTTTAACTGTTAGTTCACTTTTGAAAGAGAAATCTCAAGATGAGAGCATATTGGGAAAAGAGATTAAAAATAAAATGGATAGTGGTGACTTAATTGAGGATACAGTCGTGATTTCAGTGCTAAAAGAAAAAGTGAATACTCTTTCAAACGAGCAAATTTTAATAGATGGATTTCCTAGAAGCTCAATTCAAGCTGACTCACTTCTTGAAATATTTGGAGACAAAGATTTAATAATCATCAATTTTGAGGTTGACGATGAACTACTTCTACAAAGGATTAAAAAAAGGTCTATGGAAGAATCTAGGGCAGATGACAGTTTTTTTGAAAAGAGACTACTAATATATAAAAAATCTCACCTTGAGATATTAAATTCACTTAAAAAAAATTACACAGTAACTGATATTCAAGCCAACGATGAAATTAGCACTGTAACTGCTAAAATCGTTGATAAAATTGGATTAAATTAGGGTAATTTATATTGACTTTTAAATACTTTTTTAATAATTTCACCAACTCAGGAGATCTCAATTGGCAAGAATAGCAGGTGTAAACTTACCTTTAAATAAAAGAGCATTAGTCTCTCTGACCTATATTCATGGAATAGGCTCTAAGTACGCTATGGACATTTTACAAGCAAATAATTTAGATCCAACTAAGAGAATTAAAGACTTTTCTGAGGATGAGATTTCGAAAATAAGAAAAACAATAGATGAAAGTTATACTGTTGAGGGAGACCTTAGAAGAGTAGTATCTCAAAATATTAAAAGATTAAAAGATCTAGGTTGCTATCGTGGCTTAAGACATCGAAAGCAACTTCCTACTAGGGGTCAAAGAACACATACAAATGCTAGAACTAGAAAAGGTAAAGCTGTAGCTATTGCTGGGAAGAAAAAAGTAACAAAATAAAATGCCAAAAAACGAAAAAAAGAGTCCTGATAAAAAAAAATCAAAAAAAAACTTTGGTCAGAACGGTATTGTTCACATCAAAAGTTCTTTTAACAATACTATAGTAACAATTTCTGATGTAAGTGGAAACGCAGTATCCTGGTCATCAAGTGGATCTATGGGTTTCAGGGGGTCAAAGAAATCTACACCATATGCAGCACAAATTGCTACCGATGCAGCTGGAAAAAAAGCATATGATGTTGGACTAAGAAAACTTGATGTTCTTATGAAAGGACCAGGATCTGGTAGAGAGTCTGCTTTAAGAGCTCTACAAAATATAGGATTTATTATTAATAACATTAAAGACGTAACACCGCTTCCACATAATGGATGTCGACCAAAAAAGAAACGAAGAGTATAAAATAAATTTATAGGAGCTAAAAATTGATTGAGAATAATTGGATAACTTTGGTTAAACCAAACAAAGTTGATTATAAAATAAGTGATAATAAGAAATTCGGAACTGTAGTTATCGAACCCCTGGAAAAAGGTTTTGGCACTACATTGGGTAATGCACTAAGAAGAGTTCTTCTTTCATCATTACAAGGTACAGCCATCTCCTCTATAAAAATTAATGGTGTTTTGCACGAATTCTCAACCATAGAAGGTGTCAGAGAAGACGTTACTGATATTATTATGAATCTAAAAAATGTTACCTTTAGCTCTAAAAGTAATAACCCTCAAAAGTTAAGTTTAAATGTAAAAGGTCCCAAAGAAGTTCTTTCTTCAGATTTCGATGATAATCCTGAGGTAGAGATAATTGACAAAGAGGCAGTTATTATGAATGTTGACTCAAATAGAGAGGTAAACCTAGAAATATTTCTAGACGTAAATAAAGGGTACATTTCTGCAGAAAAAAACATTGATAATGAAAATAAAAGTGTTGGGCAAATAATACTTGATGCAACATATAGCCCAGTAAAAAGAGTCTCATTTAATGTTGAAAATTCTCGTATCGGTCAAGATACTGAGTTTGATAAACTTATCTTAGATATTGAAACTAATGGAACTGTGTCTCCGGATGATGCCGCCGCATTAGCCGCAAGAATATTACAAGATCAGCTCAAACCTTTTATTAATTTTGAGGAGCCCACTGAAGATGAAAGAAAAAAATTACAATCTTCTAACGAGCCACAATTTAATAAGAATTTACTTAAAAAAGTAGATGAACTTGAATTGTCAGTAAGATCAGCTAACTGTCTAAAAAATGATAATATTTTTTATATTGGTGATTTAGTTCAAAAAACTGAAGGAGAAATGTTAAGAACACCAAATTTTGGTAGAAAATCTTTAGATGAGATTAAAGAGGTGTTATCATCTATGAGTCTATCAATGGGAATGGATTTACCTGGTTGGCCACCAGAAAATATAGAAGAGTTATCAAAAAAATACGAAGATCCTTTTAAAGTATAATGAAACACGGACTTAAACAAAGAAAGTTAAATAGAACTTCTTCCCATAGACTAGCCTTATTAAAAAACTTATCTATTAGTCTCATTAAGCACGAGACTATCACTACAACAACTGAAAAAGCAAAAGAGCTAAGACCTTTTATTGAGAGACTGGTAACTAAAGCTAAAAATGATAATTTAAGTAATAGAAAATATATTTTGGCCAAGCTTTTTAATAACAAGGAAGCTTGTCAAAAGCTTTTTTCTGAAATTTCTAAAGTTCAAAAAAGTAGAAATGGTGGGTACACTCGTATAATCAAAAAAGGTAATAGGTTTGGCGATTTTGCCCATACAAGTATCATCCAGTTCGTAAAATAATAAGCAATGTCATCTTACTTAGCGCTCGTAATAGGTGCTATTTTAGGATCTAGCTTTCGATACTTCTTTACTCTTTTAAATTTTACTATTTTAGGGCTTCCCACAGCAACTATATTAGTGAATATTATTGGATCTGCTATGGCAGGTTATTTTCTAAATAAATTTAATGGTGCACTGTATATTTTTGTTTATATTGGTTTTTTTGGAAGTTTTACTACTCTGTCTTCCTTCAATATGGAATTATTTTCATTAGTTTCAGATAAATCTTTTACAAAAGCATTAATATATTTCTCTTTTAACATTTTTATATCTTTTCTTTTCTTTTATTTATTTCATATGATTAGTCTTAGATTTGCAAATTAAGATAGATCAAAGCTATAAAAGGTTAGATAAGTTTTTATTTCAACATTTTGAGTCCCTACCTTTATCTTTGTTACAAAGATTAATTAGAAAATATAAAATAAAAATTAATAACAAAAAATCTAAAGCTAATTCGCCATTAATTAAAGGTGATATTATATATATATATCATAATTTTAAGATTAATAATGATTTATCAAGCACTATAAAACTCTCAAAAGACAAAAAAAAGATTTTTCAAGATCAAATTATATTTCAAAATGATGATTTTATAGCTATTAATAAAATTGATGGGTATTCTGTTCAAAGAGGGTCTAAAGTATTTATTTCATTAAAAGAAATATATGAAAATGTCATCAAGCATAAATTATATATTGTCCATAGATTAGATAAAGATACTTCAGGCCTCATGCTCTTTGCAAAAAATAGAATTACTGCTAGTAAAATCTCATCGTTATTTTTAAATAATAAAATTAAAAAATACTATATTTCAGTTACTAATACTAAATTTAATAAAAATACTGATAGGTTAATTAACTACAATTCTGACAAAAAAGAATTAAAACTAGCATATAGAAAAATTCAATTAGATAATCATGAAAATTGTTATTTGATTAAATTATTTACAG
>CACIPV010000015.1 GCA_902588615.1 uncultured Alphaproteobacteria bacterium
TTAGCTCTTTTAATGGTTGTAATTGGTGTAATAGCTATGGCTAAAAATGGAAGTTTTAATAAAAAACACAGTAACAAACTTATGCGAATGAGAGTATTGTTTCAAGGTATTGCTGTTTTAGTATTCGCTGCGATAATATATTTATCAAGATAATTTAAATTACTAAAATCATGAATAAGAAAAGTAAAATACTATCAACCACAATTAATAAAAGCACTTCCAGTTTAATGGATGATTTTAATAGCTCAATTGATATTGATAAAAGATTAATTGAAGAGGATATTGCCGTTACAAGTGCACATGTAAAAGCTTTAGTAAAACTAAAAGTTATTTCAAAAAAAGAAGCTCTTACTATTCAAAAAGGATTAAATTCAATATTGAATGATAATAAAAAAGGTAGACTAAAATTTTCAAAAAAAAATGAGGATATTCACATGAATGTAGAGTCTTTCCTCAATAAAAAAATAGGTAATGTAGCTAATAAGATACATACTGGAAGGTCTCGTAATGATCAGGTAGCAACTGATACTAGATTATGGACAATTAAAGCCTCCAAAAATTTACAAGAAGAAATCAAGAATTTAATGAAGTCTATTTTAAATCAAGCTCGTGGAAATGAAAAAACTATTATTCCTGGATTTACTCATTTGCAAGTGGCACAACCTGTATCTTTGGCTCATCACCTAATTGCATATTTAGAGATGTTTAAAAGAGACTTAAATTATTTTGATTTTTGTATAGATAACAGCGATGAAAATGTATTAGGCAGTGCTGCTTTAGCAGGTAGTAATTATAACTTAGATATAGGTTTACTAAATAAAAGTTTACATTTTTCAAAATCTAAAAATAATTCTATGGATGGTGTAAGTGATCGTGATTTTTGCATGTATTTTCTACATGCTAGTTCTTTAACTGCGACGCATTTAAGTAAATTATCATCTGAGCTAATTTTATGGTCAAGTAATTTCATGAAGTTATTTAATATAAGTAGTGAATATTCTACAGGTAGTTCCATAATGCCTCAAAAAAGAAATCCCGACTCATTAGAACTTGTAAGATCAAAAACGAATAGCATTAGAATTAAGTCAATAGAACTCTCAAATATCGTTTCAAACCTTCCTTTAACTTATTTTAAAGATTTTCAGGAGGATAAAAGGATAATATTTGATTGTTATGATGAGTTAATAAGCTGTATTAAAATTATGGAAGAAGTTATAAAAAAATCTAATTTTGAAAAATCTATTGGAAGAGATTTATGCAATAATTATTTTGCTACAGCTACAGATTTAGCAGACTATCTAGTTATAGAAAAGAAAATACCTTTCAGAGACTCTTATAAAATTATTGCTGATATAGTAAATTATGCTCAGAAAAAAAATAAAAATCTCTCACAAATAAAAATTGATGAATACCAAAAATTTCAAAAATCAATTGATAAAAATATTTATAAATACGTTGATATAAATAACAGTCTTTCAAGAAAAAAAACACCCATGAGCTCTAATCCAAAAGATGTTTCTAGAGTGATTAAAAAATATATTAAATTTCTTAGAGTAAGATGATCAAGTTTTTATTAATAATATTATTACCTATATTTATCATTGGCTGTGGAAACCAAAAACCTAATAAATTACCAGAGGGTGTTGTAGATAAATCTCAATATCCATTTCCTCCTAATGATGACTATGATTATCCTGAGAGCGAATAATGTTGGATAAAATATTAAAAGAGTTTTCTAGTCCTTTTTATCTTTATGATGAGGATAAAATTAAAGATAAAATAAGTTTTCTAAATAATTTAGAATTAGAATTTCCTAGAAAATTTAATTTTGCTGTCAAAGCTAATCCTAACCTTGCAATTTTAAACCTTATTCATCGTTGTGGTTTTGGTGCTGAAGTTGTCTCTGCTGGTGAACTATTTAAATCATTGAAAGCCGGGTTTGAACCTGAGGATATTATATTTGATGGGCCAGGAAAAACTGATTTCGATTTAAAGTACGCAATCACTCAGAAAGTTCACTCTATAAATGTTGAAAATATTGAGGAAGTTGAATTTATTAATGATTACTCTTTAAGTAAGGGGCTAAAAACAAATATTGGTATCAGAATAAACCCTGATATTGATGGGTCGACCATGGATAAGATTACTACTGGTTTATCAGGAGGTAAATTCGGTATTTCAATTGATCAAATTGACTTTGATACAATCTCTAATTTAGAGGGGGTAAACTTAAAAACACTCTCTGTTCATATAGGAAGTCAAATAGCAGATTATCAGAAGTTACTTAGTTCATATGAAAATCTAATCAAAATTGCAGATGAGCAAAATCTTAAAAATAATATAAATATTGATACTTTAGATTTTGGTGGAGGATTTGCTGTCCTTGATCACTCAGATAAAGAAATCAATTTTGATGGTTGGAAAAATAATTGTAACAAAATACTTAGTGGTAAAAATTATAATATTATTTTTGAACCTGGAAGATTTATAGTAGCTGATAGCTGTGAACTTATTAGTAAAGTTTTATATATAAAAAATAGTGGCAATAAGAAAATTGCTATTATTGACTGTTCATTTTCGGAATACATTCGTCCAGCTTTGTATGACATAAAGCCTCCAATAAAAGTTTCAAACAACTCAAAGGATGTTGAAATTTATGATATCGCTGGTGGAATTTGTGAGTCTACTGATTATTTTGTAAAAAATATTGAACTCCCCAAGATAGAAGTTGGAGATAATATAGTATTTATGAATGTTGGTGCTTACGGATCCTCTATGTCCTCAACTTATAATAGTCGACCTCGACCTCTAGAGGTATTGTTCAACAAAGATGAGTATCGTGTAATCCGATCTCGTGATACCTTAGAGGATCTATGTAAAAATGAGATCATGTAATGATAATATTTTTAAAGCGCGTAAATATTATAATCGCCTTAATTTTATTATTTTTAACTCTTGGCTTAATTAAATTTAAAAATAACTTATCTCATGATCCTGTAAGTAACTTTAATGTTGATGCGATTGTTGTATTAACAGGGGGAAAAGGAGAGAGAATAATTGAGGGTTATAAACAAATAGAAAAATCTAATCAAAATAAGTTGTTTATTTCTGGTGTTGATAATACCTTTAATTCAGAAGTTGTATTAGTGAATATTCTTAACTTTGATCAAAACATTGTTGAATGTTGTATTGAGGTTGGATATTTATCAAAAAATACATATGAAAATGCATTAGAAACAAGATATTGGGCCTTAGAAAAAAAAATAAAATCGATTTTATTAATTACTTCAGATTTACATATGCAACGTGCAGAATTTTTATTTAATCAACTATCAGGTTTGAAAGTAACTCCTTATTCTGTAAGCAATAGTGATATAGTCATCCCTTTTGAAAAATTGTTGGAGGAATACATTAAGTTAATTGTCTCAAAATTAGTTTTTATAAAAAAATATGAAATTTAGTTTTTTAATAACATTTTATTTTACAACAGCTATTGTATTAATTATTTCTTTGTTAGGCCTTCCCTTCAAATATACAAAATTTAGATTTTTTGTGCTTTTCTTTACAAGGAACATGACAGTAATTTTAAAACTGTTTGGAATTAATATAGAAGTAATTAATTCTGATTTTGCTCACAAAAAGGGTTATCTCTATGCGAGTAAACATCAGTCAATGTTTGAAACAATATACTTTAATGAACTCTTTTATAATCCTGCATATATTTTAAAAAAAGAATTATTGAATATTCCATTATTTGGGACCTATCTTAAAAAATTGGGAATGATTGCTATTGATAGAAAACAAGGAATCCATAGTCTTCGTTACGTAAATCAGCAAACAGCTGAATATTTAGATCATAGACCTGTAATAATTTTTCCCGAGGGAACTAGAACAACCTTTAAGGATCAACCTGATTTAAAACCTGGAATTTATTCTATGTACAAGTCTTTGAACAAGCCAGTTGTGCCTATTGCTTTAAATTCTGGAAAATTTTGGCCTAAAAATAATCAGATTCATAAAGGCTCCATAACGGTAGAGTTTAAAGAACCGATACCTCCAGGGTTAAGCAAGCAAGAATTTTTAAATAAACTCAAAATGGAGATAAATAGCCTTAATCATTAGGAATAAATTTTCCTGCCTGTCTTGCCTTAACAATTCTATCTCTTACGTTTTTGGTCTTCTTTAATTTTGTTAATAAATTCTTAGAATTTCCCTGATTGAGGGTTTTAGAAAATTTTTTTAATTCACTTATGAAATTATTAGTTAATTTTTGAATTTGAGAATTATTTGCTAAAAATATATCCCTCCACATTTCTGGATCACTTCCTGCTACTCTAGTAAAGTCTCTAAATCCACCAGCAGAAAATTTTACAAGCTTTGAATTTAGTGAAGATTCTTTTTTCATTGCCGTCAAAACTAATGAATAGGAAATTAAATGAGGCAAATGTGAAGTCAAGCTAAGCACTTTATCATGCTCTTTTGCAGACATAATTTCTATTTTCATATTTAGTGACTTCCAAAACCTAACTATCTTATTGATGTTTGTCTTGGAAGATTTTTTTAAAGGACAAATAATATTATATCTATTTGTAAATAGTCCATCAAATCCATTCTCCAGTCCAGCTTTTTCAATACCCGCTATTGGGTGTGAGGGGATAAAATTAAATTTATATTTTTTTTGATTATATAATTTTTCTATATTTACTTTTGTTGAGCCCACATCTGTAACAATTGTTTTATCTAAATTAATGTTGCTAAGTTTTTTGAATATAGATTGATACTGGAGCATAGGTACACAAATAATTATGAGATCAATATTTAAATTGTTGATTTCTTGAAGTGATTTCAAAACTTTTACATTATTTAATTTTGATTTATTAATTCTAATTTTGAGGTTGTTGGATTTATCAAAGGCAAAAATATTAACATTTTTGTATTTTTTAATTACAGATCTTGCTATTGATGATCCAATCATTCCAAAACCAATTATGAGAATATTTTTAAACATTAAATTTATTGGCTGTTTTTACTGCCTTTTTCATGTCACTTTTTGTTCCAATAGTCATTCTTACAAAATTATGTAATCCATATGATGACAATGATCTGACTGTAATTTTATTGGAGTGTAAAAAATCAACAAATTTTTGTGTTATTGATGAACTTTTAAACTTTAAAAGGATAAAATTGGCCTGAGTATCAATGGTTTCAAATAATTTGTTATTTAAGCCTCTGTAAGTAAGAGATTTGTTTACAAAATTATTTTTTACAGAGTCATTAATCCATTTTTTATTTTTCAAAGACTCTTGAGCTGCAATACATGATAATCTAGATACATTAAAAGGCTTTTTATATTGATAGAGTTGAGAAATAAGCTTTGAATTAGCATATCCCCAACCTACTCTTAAGCCGCCTAGAGCAAATATTTTTGAAAAAGACCTTGTTATAATCAAATTAGAATATTTTTTAACTAATTGCATTCCATCATCATATTTTTTATCTCTAATGTATTCACAGTATGCTGAGTCTAATACAACAATTGTTTTTTTACTTATTTTATTTAAAAATTTAATTAATTCATTTTTGTAAAAAATAGACCCTGTAGGATTATTGGGGTTAGCTAAAAAAACAATTTTTGTTTTTGAGCTGATAATTTTACTTAAATTTTCTAATTTAAATTGAAACTCTTTATCATCATATTTTTTTACTTTGCATCTAAAGTGTTTTGCATAGATCGAATACATAGCAAAAGCATACTTAGTAAAAACGACTTCATCATTAGGTTTTGAAAAAGTAGCATATATCATTTGGAGAACCTCATCTGAGCCTGCACCTAATATAATTTGTTTATTATTGATTTTATATGTTTTAGCAATTTGATTAATTAAACTCTCTCCATCAAGCTCAGGATAGATATTTGAAAATTTAATATTTTTTTTTATTAATGATTTTACAGATTTAGCTGGGCCATAGTTGTTCTCATTTGATGAAAGCCTTACATACCCTTTAAATACTTCTGCTCCACCCTTGTAGGTATTTTTTGGTTGGCTATTTTTCATAATTTTTTGATAATAAATAAACTATATAAAGAAAATATCATCATTTTATATTGAAAATTAATCCAAAAAGACTTAAATTCCACTTTCACCGATTTGATAGCAGCTTGCGGGTGTAAAACAGCTAAAGCGTATCTCCGCAGTTATCTTTCGAACAGGTTAAAAAATGAGAGAAATAATTGCAAATACTGAATATCCAGGTTTCTTACTGAAATGCCAAGAAGAGCTACCATTGGACTCTGGTAAAAAAATTAAGAATTTTCAAATCGCTTATCAAACATATGGAAGTCTCAATGCTCAAAAAAATAATGCAATTTTGGTTTGTCATGCATTAACTGGTGATCAATTCCCTGCAGAGGAAAATCCTATAACTAAAAAAAATGGTTGGTGGGAATTAATGATTGGACCCGATAAGCCTATTGATACGAATAAATACTTTGTTATCTGCTCGAATGTTCTTGGGGGCTGTGTTGGAACGACAGGTCCTAATGATACTAATCCTGATACCTCAAAAATATATGGTTTAGATTTTCCCACCATAACGATTAGAGATATGGTGAGAGTACAAAAAATACTTGTTGATGAGCTTGGAATATCTAAATTGCTTTCTGTAGCGGGTGGTTCAATGGGTGCAATGCAAGTTCTACAATGGGCTGCTACTTATCCGAAGAGTGTGAGATCTATTATGAGTATAGCAGGCTCATTGAAACACTCTGCTCAAAATATTGCATTTGACGAGGCAGGAAGGCAATCCATTATGTTGGATCCTAATTGGCAAAATGGAAGATATTTGGAGAGTAATGAAAAACCTGAGAATGGTCTCTCTGTTGCTAGAATGATAGCTCATATTACTTACTTATCAGAGAAAGCTTTTCAAAATAAATTTGGTCGAAATTTACAAGAAAAAAATGATTTATCTTTTGGCTTTGGAATAGACTTTCAGGTCGAAAGTTATCTTCGTTATCAAGGTAGATCTTTTGTTGATCGATTTGATGCTAATAGCTATCTATATATGACTCGAGCAATGGATTATTTTGACGTTAAAGATGAAATTATTGCAAATAAAAAAACTATAATTGATAATTCGATCCGATTTCTAGTTTTATCATTTACCAGTGATTGGCTATTTCCAACAAAAGAGTCAAGAGAGATAGTATCTTTACTAAATTCTATTGGGTCCAATGTTAGTTTTGCTGAAGTCGTATCAGATAGGGGTCACGATAGTTTTTTATTAGATGAGCCACAATTTTTTAAAGTTGCTCAGGGATTTTTAAAGGGAATAAAATGAGAAAAGACTATGAGATCATTTTAAATTTAATTCCAGAAAACTCAAAGGTGTTGGATATTGGTTGTTCTGATGGAGAGTTAATCACTTACTTAGAAAATAAAGGAATAAGTGCTCAAGGTGTGGAATTGAATCAAGAAAAAGTAATTAAATGTTTGGAAAAAGGATTAGATGTAATACACGGTGATATAAATTTAATAGTTGAAGATTTTCCATTTAATCAATTCGATTATTGTCTTTTGACTCAGACAATTCAGGCGGTTCAAGAACCAGACCAATTATTAAACACCCTCAAAAAAGTAAGTAAAAATATCA
The DNA here is from genome assembly GCA_902588615.1 of uncultured Alphaproteobacteria bacterium. Classification (GTDB taxonomy): domain Bacteria; phylum Pseudomonadota; class Alphaproteobacteria; order HIMB59; family HIMB59; genus HIMB59. The sequence goes on from CACIPV010000015.1 coordinate 7,654, forward strand.
TTGTGAGCTTTAATAATTCGGCACGTCTGAGTAAAATTTCAAATTTTCTTTTAACAGGAAGTTTTGACTCACTTTTAAAAAAAGCAAATAGTGATCACTGGTATAATACTGATTATATTCACCCATGTAGCATCAAAGATTTTAAAAAATTAGCAACAGATTTAGATCTAAAAATAATTTCAACTTTTGATGTCCTTTCTCAAAAGAAATTTGAAAACGGTAAAATTCCTTCAAATTTATTTTGTAAAGAAGTTCTCTTCCATATTACTAATGAACAATAAAAATATAATTTTTGTCTATAACGCCAAAGGTGGTAAATGGAACTATATTCTTGATACAGTCCATAAATATGCGTCCCCCAGCACCTATGATTGCAATTTATGTAAAATTACTCACGACCTGAAAATGCGCGAGTCGTGGAAGAAATTTATAGAGGGCTCACCACATAATTTTAAGTTTTTACATTCTGAAGAATTAGAAGAATTTAATCTTTTAAATTACAAAGATGACCTGCCTATATGTCTTGAGGAAAAAGAAGGTAAATACAAAATATTAATAGATAAGAAACAAATGAATGAATTTAAAAATGAATTTGAATTAATCAATATTTTAGAAAAGATATTATAAACTGACTAAACCCAAATAAATTAATCGAAGCGAGCCTATCACTACAAAAATATTAATAATGGTGAAAAAAGAATTATCTGAAAGTTTACTATTCATCCAGTGCCCCAAAATTACTCCTATTACTGCAATTGGTGAAAAAATTAAATAACTATATAACTTCTCAAAGTTTAATATTTGCAAATAGAAATACGGGATTAGTTTAAATAAATTTATTAATGCAATAGAAAAAACAACGCCAGCAACAAACTGCACTTTTTTATTATAAATTGACATAAAATATATATTTAATGGTAATCCTCCAGAGTGAAGTACAAAACTAGTAAATCCTGCTAGCGCTCCCCAAAAAGATTTACTTCCATAAAAGGGTATTTTTTTTAAATTTCTGTTGTCTGCGATTAAGTAATTAAGCAAAACATATAGTAAGGAAATTGATCCAATAAAAATACTTATCATTGATAAATTGATAAATTTAAACAAGATTGTTCCAATAATAACCCCCAATAAAGAATATGGTGCAATTGACCATAAAATTTTATATTCAAAATGTTTTCTATTTAAAAACAAAGCAATTACATCACATACAATTAACATTGGCATTAATATAGCTATTGCAGTTAAAGGACCATAAGTTATGGATAATAGGGTTACTGAAATTAAAGCCAATCCACCCCCGGAAAAACCTGATTTTGAAATTGCAAATAAAAGAATAGAAAAAGAAACTATTAAGTAATAAGTAATATCAAACAATAATTTATCCTATATTTTAAAATCTCAATATAAATTAATATTAAGTCGGCACAAAATTTTTAATGGGTATTTTTTTTTGTTTTTTTGAACTCTTTGCGTAAACAATCTTTTTACATACGCAAATCATTAGTCCTCCCATATAAGGAAAAAATAATTTACCAATTTTTTCAATTGTTCGATGTGATTTGTAATTTAAATAATGACTCCATGGAGGAAAGTGCAAAAATGTTTTTCTATAATCAAGAACCAAAAAGTCTTGTATTAGTGATTTAAATTGCTTGTTTGAATATGATCTACCAAACCCAAAAGGATTGTTATCATACCGAGTCCATATACCTGACCTTCTGGGAATAATTGATAAAAATAAACCGTTTGGCTTAAGTATTCTCCATATTTCTTCAATACTACTCTGGGGCTTATCAACGAACTCAAGTAAATGAGTAGATATTACCACATCAACTGAACTTGGATCCAAAGGTAAGAAATATTCATGTATTATTTGGTGTTCGAAATCGTATTTCTCTTTAACATTGCCATCTAAAAATTCTGGCTGCATAGAGGATATTTGTAAATTTTTATTTTGCTTACTAAGAAAAGAAAGAAAAGGGTTTGTATAACCATATCCACAAATAACACTATCGTTTACAGAATTTAAATGGGTGTTTAATTGATGACGTATGTTGCGTTTAACAATAGTGCCTAGTCTTGAATTATAAAAACTATAAATATCGGATGCGTTGATATCCATAGTTGTATTTTAACGAGATTTACATAACATTCTATTTCTTATGCAAAAACCTAATGTGTATTTGTTTCCCCAATTAGATGATAACTATGGATATTTAATTAAAAACCCTCATGAAACAAAAGGAGTGCTAGTTGATCCCTCAGATCTAGATATGTGTTTGAAGATACTTGAGCTAAATGATTGCAGTGCTTCTCACATAATCATTACACATCATCACGATGATCACATTAGTGCTGTTGATGAAATTAAATCAAGATTTAAATCTTTAGTCATAGGGAACAAAAATGACTCCAAAATACCAAAACCAGATAAAGAAGTTGAAGATCAGGAAATTTTTGAGATACATGGAAATGAATATAAAGTCATACATACTCCTGGGCATACGCTTCAACACATAAATTATTTTATGCTAAAACATAATATTTTATTTTCTGGAGATACTCTATTTAGCATTGGATGTGGGAGAATGTTTGAGGGAAATCCTGAAGTTTTTTGGAACAGTTTGTCTAAGTTAAAACAATTACCTGAAGATACAAAAGTATATTGTGGGCATGAATATACTATGGCTAATTTAAAATTTGCCCTAAACATAGACCCTGATAATGAAAAGCTTAATGAATATTATAAATGGGCCTCACACCAAGAAAAAGAGCATCGACCAACAATTCCAACAACTCTCTCAGACCAATTGCTCTGTAATCCATTTTTGAGATGTGACACAGATCAATTTATGAAATTTTTTGACACGCAAGATGCAACAGAGGTATTTGCTAAAATGCGCTCTGCAAAGGATAATTTCTAGAAAATTATTTTAATCTTGGTGTTTTAATGAAATGTGCTAGTTTCAGAATACTTATGAAAGACACTTTTCAATTAGATACCGATATTGCTGATGCTTTTCAAAAAAAGCAAATGGATAAAGTATGCTCTCTTTACTATGAAGCAGCAAATTACTTCGAAGATAAGGCTGATATTGAAGCAGCATGTTTTTTCTATACACAAGCCTTAGTCATGGCTTTAGAAGAAAATCATGAACTTAAGGAAAAGATTATTTACAAGCTTGAAAAATACGGCAGAAGTAAAGACGCAACTTTAAATTAACTAAAATCTGAATGGAAAAATCTACCATTCAACTTCCTGATACTTGGCTTGAACATTTAAAAGAGGAATTTAATCAAGATTATATGATTAAACTCAAAAGCAAACTTTTAGAATTAAAAAAAAATAGAATTATTTTTTATCCTCCAGGAAAACAAATTTTTAATGCATTTAATTTAACTCCTTTAGAAAAGGTGAAGGTAGTGATATTAGGTCAAGATCCTTACCATGGACCTGGCCAAGCTCATGGGCTCAGTTTTTCTGTACCAGAAAATATAAAACCACCGCCCTCACTGTTGAATATTTATAAAGAACTTCAAGATGACTTAAAAATAAAGGTGAATTACAACAATGGTAATTTAGATAAATGGGCTAAGCAGGGAGTATTTCTTTTAAACACAACTCTTACAGTAGAAAAATCAAAACCCCTCTCACATCAAAAGTTTGGTTGGGATATTTTTACAGACAAAGTTATCTCAGTTATTAGTAATGAATTAGAAAATATTGTTTTCATATTATGGGGTTCGTTTGCTCAATCAAAGAAAGAGATAATTGATTCGAATAAACATCTTATTTTATCAGCACCGCACCCTTCCCCATTATCGGCTCACCGCGGTTTTTTTGGGAGTAAGCCTTTTTCTAAGACAAATACCTTTCTAAAATCAAAACAAATTGATATGGTTGAATGGTAATGAAGACTGATGTTGAAAATCTCGTAGGGTTTATTGAAAAAGCAGTTATTGCAATAATATTAGTAGCTACTATTACAGCCATTATGTTTGAGATAATGAGAATGATAGAAGTTCAGTATGTAGAGTTAGCTGATCTACTCCTCTTGTTTATTTATGTTGAGGTTATTGGAATGGTTCGAGTCTACTATGTTTCCAATCGAGTTAGAATGACATATCCCTTATTTATTGCTATTACCGCTTTATCTCGTCTTATTATACTTCAAGGTAAAGACTCAAACCCAGAGCTTCTTCTTTACGAAGCAGGAGCAATAGTCTTAGT
>CACIPV010000016.1 GCA_902588615.1 uncultured Alphaproteobacteria bacterium
TTTGAAAAAACTCAACTACAAAACGACTATGATCTAGCCTTTCAAGAATTACAGGTAATCGAAACTGAGTTGCTTCAAGCCAGACAATCTTCGTTCCAAAGTAAGGAGGATAAGGCTTTGGTGAGCCAGCTCGAAAGTAAAATAAAATTAGCACAAGAAACCCTCAATTATCAAAAAATACTATTAGACAGGTCAACTATTTACTCTCCTGCTGAGGGAGTTGCCGTTTTACAAGATAAATCGTTGCTCATCGGCAAACCCTATAACATTGGTGAAAACATTATGGTTGTTGCTAATCCCTCATTAGTGGAAGTTAATATTTTCATGCCAGTAAAAGACTCCATTACAATTAAAAAAGACGCCAATATTAATGTTTTTTTGGACTCTGATCCTATGAATGTTATCAAGGCCAAAGTCACAAAATTTTCTTATGAGCCAGAAATAGTAACTCAAAATCTTCTTGCTTACCGGGTTACCGCGGAGTTAATTGATAATGATGTCCCTCCTAGAATAGGGCTTAGAGGCACTGCAAAGATTTTTGGTGAGGAAGTAAAATTATTTTTCTTCTTATTTCGAAAGCCTATTATTTTTGTTAGACAGACACTTGGCTTGTAAATGATTACGCCGTCAATACGTCAAAACTTACAACTTCTTCAAGGTACACCTATGGAAGATGGGTCACCATCGTGGTTACTCTACGATAATTTAAGAAATAAATATTTTACCTTAGGTGTAAATGCCTTTCGTATGCTCAAACATTGGATTGCAGGTGTGGATACAAAGCAATTTATTGAACAAGCACAACAAAAAGGTTTGGATATCGAAGAGGATCAGCTAAATGACTTTATCAATTTTCTAAAAACTAATAGTTTGATTTCTCATAACAGTTCAGAAGATGTACAGATTTTATTACATCAACATAACGCACAAAAAAAACATTGGTTTATGAATTTAATACATAACTATCTGTTTTTTAAAATTCCCTTAATTAAACCTGACCCTTTTTTAGATAAAACATTACACATAGCAAAATTTTTTGGCCAAAGATTTTTAAGACTATTGATCTACATTATAGGTGTTATGGGTATTTATTTTGTCATCCAGCAATGGGATGAGTTCTTAACAACATTTTTATTTTTTTTTAATTGGAATGGTTTGTTGTTTTACGCTTTTGCTTTGGTTGGTGTAAAAGCAATTCATGAATTAGGACATGCGTACACTGCAAAAAATTTTGGCTGTAATGTCAATTCCATGGGAATTGCTTTTCTTGTTTTTTTTCCTTTTCTGTACACCGATAATACCAATGCGTGGAGGCTAAGAGATCACAAAAAAAGACTCTCTATAAACTTCGCAGGCATTTCCACAGAGCTACATCTAGCTTTACTAGCTACCTTTATATGGGGGATTACAGACCAAGGAATGTTAAAAAGTATAGCATTTTTTGTTGCAACAACTGGTTGGATCTCCTCTTTGCTTATCAATATAAGCCCTTTTATGCGATTTGACGGTTACTACGTATTCGCAGATTATTTAAAAGTTGAAAATTTACAGCCTCGTGCGTTTGCGTTGGCAAAATGGAAACTTCGTCAATGGATCTTTGGGTTCAAACACAAACCCCCTGAGCAAATCAACATTCAAAAACAAAACTTAATCATTGTTTATGCTTGGGCCACATGGATATACCGTTTCTTTTTATTTTTAGGGATAGCTTTATTAGTTTATTACTTTGCATTTAAACTTTTAGGTATCTTTCTATTTGTAGTTGAGATTGTGTGGTTTATTTTACTGCCTATTTTTAGAGAAATCCGTGAATGGTGGAGATTGCGTTCTAATATTTATTTCTCCTTACAATTCGTAAGATCGATTCTTGTACTTGGAGCTTTGGCATTTATTATATTTTATCCTTGGAAATCTTCTCAAAAAACTCCTGCAATATATCAATCTGAAAAATTTATAGAAATATTTCCACCAATTAATTCACAAGTAAAAGATATTTATATAACAGAAAAACAAATTGTTAAGAAAAACCAAAAATTAATTAATTTAGACTCACCTGCTTTAAATTCTGAAATAAAAATAGCTGTAGCAGAATTAGAATTGATAGAAATAAAAATAAATAATGCCTTAGATTTAGAGAGCAATAGATCTGATTTATTACTTTTAAAAAGTGAAAGAAATAAATTTGAAACTCAAATTAATAATTTAAGTAAAATCAAATCTTCTCTTGAAATTGTAGCCCCTTTTGATGGTGAAGTGACTAATTTAACTAATTTAAAAGAGCAACAATGGCTAAATGAAGATACAGCAATACTTAAGCTTGTAGATAAAAATAACTATCAAATAATTGCCTTTGTATCTGAAAAAAATATTTCTTCTTTGGATATCAATAAAGAAATTTGGTTCACTCCTTCTTCTACATCACAAGATAGTATCGCAGCCTACGTTAATTCAATAAGCAAATCACCGATTAATAATTTTGATATGTACCCTATGGTTACTTCAATATTTGATGGTCCGATCGCTGCTAGTGAAAATCCTTCAGGTGGTATTCGGTCTGAACAAGCATATTATAAAGTTACACTAGACTTAGAGGATAATACCTCAGCCATGGACAATAAAATGCTTGGTTTTGTGAATATGGGAATTGAGTCAAGAAGCTACTTCGAACGCTTTATTGACTTTTCATCAGCCACCTTAATAAGAGAGCTAAATTTCTAAATTAGTGGCTCATTTTGGGCCATAAATTGTAAAAAAGCTAATGTAATCAGTATATTATACTATCTTATGATTATTTTGCACCAGTCGATGAAAGATCAGTTTCAAAAGGAAACTGGAAAAAAAACAAGCTCTCCAAGCTCATTTTTCAAATCTAAATGGCTAGAAGAACAAGATCAAAAGAAAACATTTGGTCATCTAAATACCACTGAAATTAATGATGTAATAAAAGATCGGCTATATTTTAAAAGCTCCAAAGCTTCTGATTTTGATCGATTTACACAAATGATGGATGTAAAAAGATACAATGATTATAAGATTTTTGCAAAATTAACATCTATTATTAAGCCTTATCATAAGTTAGAGTTTCAAAAATTCTCTCAAGAGTTAGAGGCATTAGATTGTTTATACTCTATTCAAAATAAAAAGATAATGAATCATCAAATGATCAAGTCACTCACTCAAAGTTTAAAACAAATAGAAAAGCATTGTCAAAAGATTAAAAAAGAGATCAACCAATCCTTAAAAAAGAGTCGCTTAAAACATGAAATGAGTCCTAGTGAAATAATTTTAAAAGACTCAGATGGTGGTGATATATCCTCTACTAATATTCTTGATGAATTTTCAATAATTGCAAAACAATGCCAATATCTATCTGAAGCAAATAATTCATTAGAAAACACAGAGCCCTCTTTATTTCCCAACTTAGAAGTAAAAGAAATCCCACTAGATTATTTTATAGAAACACTAAAAAACTTATTCCAATGTATTGATCTAAGTCATTTTAAAATTCAAGATCAACAATCTGAGCTAAAAACTTTTTGTTGGGAGGGTATACTCCAAACTCCCTCAATATGTTTCACGCCCTATTCATCTTTTTTAAAGGCCTACAAAAGATGCAACGAAAAGAAAAATACTTTCTTTAGTTTGTCACAAGCAATCTCAAAAAATGACTTTTATGAGATAAGAGATAAAATTCTTAATTTCTAATTATTCTGGTAGCTAACTTTTAACATAAGTAACATACCTGATAGGAGTAGCACTATTGAAAATCCAAAACCGATACGTTGAGAGAATAAAAAAGTAATTGCTGCAGCGCATAGGGGCCCTAAAAAAGCTGTTGCTTTTCCTGAAAATGTGAACAAGCCAAATCCTAACCCTTGCATTTCATCAGGTATGAGTTTTGCCATGACAACTCTACTAGAACTTTGAAGAGGTCCTGAAAAAAAGGTACCGATTACAGCAAGAATAATAAATGCAGTTGGATTTGTGTTTATTGACATGAAGACAATAATAGCGGAGAGTAATGCAAGAGAAATTATTATGACTGTTTTATCGTTTTTGAAAAATATTCCAAAGAGATAGCAACCCACTGCTCCACTAACATTACATAATATCGCCACTATAATGATCTTGCTGATTGATATACCCATTACAGAAGTTCCAAAAATTCCAATTGTTGTCGTCACAATGATTAAACCGTCCATGTAAATCATTCTTGCGATTAAATACCTACCTGTATTTGTAAGGCCATTATTCCAAATCAAATCTTTGATTGTATGAGTTGTTTTATTTGGAATAACGTGGGCCTTTTGATTGAACTTAGTAAAAAACATTAAGGGAATACAAAATACTAAAAACCATAAAGATAGTATTAAATGAGAAAAACGAATAGGGGCCTGGTTATCCTTGGCCAATCCCAGGATATTTTCTTCTGGAAGAAGGAATAGATAAAGTATTATTATTAGGACAAGCACCCCTCCTATATATCCTGTTCCAAAACCAACTCCAGAGCCAAAAGATAAATCTTTTGAATAACAACTTTTTAAAGTTGCATTGTACAAACTATTCGATGCTTCATAGCTAATACTTCCTATAAATAATAAAAAAAGACAAAATAGAACATAATTTGAGTCTGGTAGCACAAACCAAAACGCAGCGATAGATAAAATACAAATAATTGAAAAAAATCTTAAATAAAATACACGCCCATTATTAGTTGCATCAGATAATTTACCAATAAAGGGCATCATCAATGAAATTAGAATTCCCGAGATACCAATAGTTAATTGCCATAATGCAGCTCCTGTTTGTTGATTATCAATGACGTGATTAACAAAATAACTAGAAGTTAAAGTTGTAATTATAATCATGGGAAATACAGAATTCCCAAAGTCGTAAAAAGAAAATGTTAAAAGATTTTTCATTTTAATTTTTTAATTTCATTTAATCCTGATACTTCTTCAACGAAATTTACTTGATTTAGATTTGAAACTAGTCGTGCAAGTTCTTTGGAAGTAACCTCTCCAAACCCACCCATTATTTTTGTATAATTTTCTCCTAATATAATCCCGTTACTCTCATCTTTTGCTAATAACTGATAGTCGATTAATTTTTGAACACGTCTACGAATACTTTCTTTTGGTTGAGATAAAATATTTGCAATACTTAATATAGATAGTTTTGATCCTTTGAAATATTTTTTAATTTCATCAGATGACATTTCAATTAACTCATCAAGTGATTTGGTGTCCGAGGTATTAATCTTATACAGCCAATGAGCAGCTACAGTATTAAGGGCCATTAATTCGTCAATATTTATTCCTATATCGTTTATTCTCTTGTAGTAGCTTGTAACATGCATAAGCCATGCATAAGCCGCTTTGCTGTAATTTGATTTTTGATCAGAATCTTTTTTAGTGTTCATTTTGAATTTATATAATATTTAAACCCAAAATGGGTTATTAAAAAATAAAAATTTTTAGAATTATCTATTTTTTGTTGAAAATATTAATAAAATTGGAATATGCCGAAATTTATAAGTGTTGTTAAGTTCGTAGTCAAAGAAGGTGAGGTTGAAAATTTTACAGCTTCAATGAAAAAATTTGTGAACCCAGATGGTGTGATCTTTAGAAAAGTCATCAAAACAGGAGACCGTTCCTATTGCAGTGTGGTCGAGTGGATTGATGAAGATAGTTTAGCAAAAGCTCGTCAGCAGATGATCGCATATTTGGATACAGTGAGAGATTTACTTGAAGAGATTACACCTGAGTTAGGCGTTACTGACCCTGCATCTGGTCCAGTAATAATTGATGAGCAAGGGCTCGTTACAAGTCCTGGAGGTACTATTTCAGGAAAAATTAAAACTTAATTAACTTTTACTTTTTTAAATTGACCTTGGGTCATCAAGGCCAGCATGACGATATGCCGATGTTACGGTATTTCTTAGAAGACATGCTATAGTCATCGGCCCAACCCCTCCAGGTACGGGGGTGATCTTAGAGGCTTTCTCAGATGCACTTTCAAAATCAACATCACCAACTATTTTACTTCCTTCACTTCCATCTTCTTTTGTAATAGATATTCGATTAATACCAACATCAATTACGACAGCACCATCTTTTAACCATTTTGAGTCAATCATCTCAGCCCTTCCAATGGCTGCAACAATGATATCTGCTTGTGAACAAACTTTTTCAATTTCTTTTGTTTTGGAGTGTACTACTGTAACTGTACATGACTCTTCGATTAAAAGTTGTGACATAGGCTTACCCACTATGTTAGATCTACCAATCACAACAGCACTTTTACCTTTTAAATCTTCTACATGATCCTTCAAAAGAAGAAGAGAACCCAAAGGTGTGCATGGGATAAAAGCTTTTTTTAACATATCACCTCCGATGGAAAGTCTTCCTGCATTTATAGCATGAAACCCATCAACATCCTTTTCTACAACAATTGCATCAATCACTTTTCTCTCATCAATCTGTTGAGGCAAAGGTAATTGAACTAAAATACCATGAACAGATCTATCATTGTTGAGCTCATCAATTAATTTCAATAATGTTTCCTGATCTGTGCTTGCTTCTAATTTGAAATCTTTAGTTTTAATATTACATTCTGCAGCCATTTTTGTCTTTTGACCTACATAAACCTTACTTGCTGGATTTTCTCCTACAAGAACCACTGCTAAACAGGGATCTACTTGTTTTTGAGAGATTAATTTATCTGAGTCCTCTTTTACCTCAGCTCTAATTTTTGCTGCAAAAGCTTTTCCATCAATTAAATCTGCCATTTTTTTATTCTCCTTTTCATTGTCATCTTGGCCAATACTCAATCAGTAAATCTTTAAACAAGTATATAATCAGTATTAAAAGCACTGGTGAAATATCTAAGCCGCCTAAGTTTGGTAAATATCTTCTTATATAATTTAGGGGAGGGTCAGTTAGTTTTTTAAAACTTTCAAAAACTCGCCACAAAAAAATATTTTGACTATTTAATATGTTAAAATGAAACAACCAAGACACGACTACATAAAAAAACACAATAAGTGTATAAAAGTCTAATAGTCTTACTAAGAACAGTAGTAATGAATTCACTGTGATAAATTATAAAAAATAATTATTCGCGTCTATTAAATAAGAAATTTCTACAACGCTCTGATTGGGGATTTGTGAAAACTGTGTCAGGATGTCCTTCCTCTTCCACAAGACCATCGTGAAGAAAAATAACTTTATTTGAAACTTTTCTAGCAAACTCCATCTCATGAGTTACTACTAACATTGTTTTTCCCTGTTCAGCTAAATTACGTATAACAGATAAGACCTCATCTACTAATTCTGGATCAAGAGATGACGTCGGTTCATCAAATAATAAAATTTCTGGAGAAATGGCAAGAGCCCTTGCTATTGCTGCCCTTTGTTGCTGCCCTCCTGATAGATTAGAGGGATATTCTTTTGCCTTATCTTCAATCCCAACTTTTTTTAATAGAACCATTGCCTGTTCTTCAGCAACATCCTTATCTATTCCTAAAACATTGACAGGAGCCTCTGTAATGTTGTCTAAGATATTCATGTGTGACCATAGATTGAAACTTTGAAAAACCATGCCTAATTTTTTTCTAATTAAAGTAATTTTCGATTGTAAATTTTTATTAGGTTTTTTTAAATTCTCATAGTTGCAGTTGATGATTTCACCACAAACATTTACAGTTCCACTATCAGGTGTTTCAAGAAAATTTACACAGCGAAGCATAGTACTTTTTCCTGAACCAGAACTTCCAATAATACTTACAACATCTCCTTTATTGGCAATAAGATTAATGCCTTTTAAAACTTTATTATCACCAAATTGTTTCTCTAACTGATTTAGCTCAAGTATTTTCATAATTTAGTAATATTTCATTTTTTTGATTTCAAAGATATTGCTAAAAAAGATTAGATTTAAAAGTTAATTTATTAATTTATATCAAATTTATAAAAATCAAATTTATTAATTCTAAAAACCTAATCAATTCAATGTTTTTAGAAAATAATTTAGATTTTATGAATATTTAGATTGTGTTAGGATAACTATATGGATGAGAATAATACTGATATGGATGAAAATAATACCGAGTCAGTAGGTGAAGAAATTCAATCTACTCCAATTGATAATGATGTTAAAGCTGTTAACATAGGTTCTGGCGTTAGAGTTGATGGACGAATAGAGGGAGCAGAAACTTCTGACATTTCTGGAACTCTTACTGGAACTCTAAAATCTTCAAATATTAATATTAATAGTAAAGGTGTTTTTAGTGGAGACATGTCAGGTCAAGAGATAACTATCTCTGGAAGTGTAGATGGTGAGATAAATTCAGAGGATTATTTGATCGTCAACAATTCTGCAAATATCAAAGGAGTAATTGAATATGCCTCATTACAAGTAAGTTATGGTGCCAGAATTCAGGGTACTTTAAGACATAGAGGTAGTGTCCAATCCTATTCACCAGTTTCTACTGATGAAGTTAAAGAGGATGAGACTAATGAAAACCATGAGGGTGACCAATAATGGCATTATTTGGATCTAGTGAAAAAAAACCTGAAGTAAAAACTGAATTTATGTTTGATACTGAGAGTACTATTAATCAATCAACTTTAGCAAAAGATATAAAAATAAATGGCTCTCTAGAGTCTTCAGACTATTTAGATTTCTCTGGACATTTAACGGGTACTTTAAAGTCATCAACCATTAATTTAAAACCAGGTTCTTATGTAAAGGGAACCATTACTGCTGATACTATTACAGTTGAGGGTGAAGTTGACGGAGACATTCAAGCTAAAGATATCTATATTAAGTCAACAGCAAAAATTAAGGGAAATATTCGCTATCAAAATATTGATATTCAAAATGGTAGTATAATCAACGCAGATTTGTTCTATTCATCATAATTAGTCAATTATTCTAAGCGTTTCTATAAAAAGTTTATCTATTTACTCTATTTTAGTTTATATTTCAGTAAGTATTTATTCGAAGTAATAGAGGAAGAACAAGGAGAAAATTATGAAAAAAATAATACTATCAGCATTTGCTGCGCTCTTTTTAGTTGGTTCTGCTTTCGCTGAAACAGTAAGAATGGGCACAGAAGGTGCTTATCCTCCATATAATTTTATTAACGATAATGGCGAAGTTGATGGATTCGAAAAAGATGTTGGAGACATGCTTTGTATTCGTGCAAATCTTGATTGCGTTTGGGTTATAAACGAGTGGGACTCTATCATTCCTAATTTAGTGTCTGGTAATTACGATACGATTATTGCTGGTATGTCAATAACCGCAGAGCGTGATGAGGTGATTGACTTTACACAAGATTATTTTCCACCATCTCCATCAGTATACATGGGAATGAGCGGCGCAGATATTGATGTAGATAGTGCAGTTATTGCTGCTCAAACTGCAACTATTCAGGCAGGTTATGTTGCTGAAAGTGGAGCAACTTTAGTTGAATTTGCAACAGCAGAAGAAACAATATCTGCAGTGCAAAACGGTGAAGCTGATGCTGTCTTAGCAGATGGTGATTACCTCGCATCTATAATTGCAGAATCAAACGGTGAATTTGCAAATATAGGAGAAGTCTCAATCGGCGGCGGTGTTGGAATGGGTATCCGTGAATCTGATACAGAGTTAAAAGCTAAAATGAATGCAGCTATTAGCTCCATGAAAGACGACGGATCACTAAATGCACTTATTAAAAAGTGGTTTGGCTTTGAAGCCGCAACTTTTTAAGATTATTTAATTTAAATTACTAAAAAAGAGGGCGGAATATCCGTCCTCTTTTTTTTCTTTATAATATTTACTCAAGAAACATTGAAACATAATATAAAATCCATTTCAAAATGATTATAGTTGGGGCAGGAATTGTAGGTGCATCCTTTGCCTACCATGCTTACCAAAATGGTGTAGATAAGATAACTGTTTTATCATCACATTTACCTGGCGATAAAAACCAAGCCACATCAAATACTTGGGGTTGGGTGAATGGATATGCTAGTAACGATAAAAACTATGCTACTTTTCGTTTGGCAAATTTGAATTACTGGCCAAAATTAATAAATAATATTTCAAATTTAAATTATACATCTAAAGGTGCATTTATTTGGGATCAAGGTGAGAAAGATCTGCAAAATACTATAAAGCAGCATCAAAGTTGGGGGCAATCGGTAAAAATATCAACTAAATCAGAACTAAAAAAACATTTACCTTATTTTAATAATATTCCAACTATGGCCGGCTTTGGTGTTGATGACTTAGCCATTGATGGTGTTAGAGCAACTAAAGAACTTTTCAAAGCTAGTGGATCGAAAATATTAAAAACTAAAGTAAAAGAGATAATGTGTGAAAGCAACAATGTTACTGGTGTCAAAACCAATGATGAAATTATTTATGATAATGAGGTAATTTTAACTGCTGGACTTGGTGCTCCAAAATTATTATCAACAATTAATATTCCTTTTGAAATGCATTCAAGTTTAGGTTTATTAGTTTATACAAAACCATTGCCCCAATTATTAAAATACCCAATCACAGGTTTTGATTTCCATGCAAGACAGGATGACAAAGGAAGACTAATAATAGGTGGAAAATTTGATGATGACTCAAGCCAAGAAGAAAATATTATGGGTACTGCAAAAAAACTTATCCAATACATGGCAACTAAGCTCAACTATAATGGAAATATGATTTTGGATCATTTTACACTTGGTAAACGACCTTTGCCAGTTGACGGAAGGCCTAAAATTGGACGCCTCATAAATAAAAAAGGTGAAAAATTAAATGGTATATATTTAGCAATTATGCATTCAGGTATAACTAATGCACCTTTGGCTGGTAAGTTTGGTATAGATGAGGTTTTATCAGGAAAAAGAAATAATTTAATCAGAGATTTTTCACCTCAAAAAACAGATACTCAAGAGGAACCTCTAAATGTTTAGTTATTGTGTGGACCCTAAAACCTTAGAAGGATTAATGTGGTTATCATGTTATGTCACTACAGCAAAACATATGTCATTTTACTCTTCTTTTTTAGTTGTTATGGGTTTGCTTTCTTTGGCGGCTCCATTGGCAATGGCATTTGGTTTTGCAGGTGCTTCTGCTTCAAGATCTACCTTTAGAATTATTCGTTCTTTAGGAAAAGGGTATCTTGCGATGATAAGAGGTATTCCAGATATTGTTTTCTTTTTATTTATTCCAATAGCACTCGATCAAGCATTTGAATATTTGCGTCATAAATTTTTATGTTCTGATGTTACTGAGCCAATAAGGCAAGGTAATGATTTTGTAGTTTGTGCAGCTGCGAAACTTCCTTT
>CACIPV010000017.1 GCA_902588615.1 uncultured Alphaproteobacteria bacterium
AGATTTAACCATAAAGAGTTAAAAAATCAGAATAAATTTATAACTAATAGTATCAGATTAGTTTCAAGTGCAAATGTGCCATTACCAAATGTTGCATCTACTACTTTTAATATTTTTAAGTCATATATTGGTGCTAGAAGACATATCGCGATCATAATTAAACCAAAAAATTTAAAACAACCAACAAACCTTAGAATTCACTCAGCTTGTTTTACTGGGGATATATTTCACTCTAGAAAATGCGATTGCGGAGAACAATTAAATAACTCTTTAAACTATATGGTTAAAAATAAAGGAGGTATTATCCTTTATTTAGATCAAGAAGGTAGAGGTATAGGACTAGCCAATAAAATGAGGGCATATTCTCTTCAGTCAAAAGGCTTGGATACTATTGATGCTGATCACAACATAGGTTTTTTAGATGATGAAAGAGATTTTAATATTGCCGCTAAGATACTAAAATTATTAAAAGTAAATAAAGTCAATATTATAACAAATAATTTTACAAAAGTTTCTTCTCTTAAAAAAGCTGGTATTAAAATTGCCAAGCAAATAAATACAAAACCTACAATTAACAAATTTAATAAGAATTATTTTAAAACAAGAGTAAAAAAAACAGGTTACGGTTTTAAAAATTTAGACTAAAAATTTAGTCAAAGTCTCCTCGTTCTAATCTATCTTCGTATTCATTGGAGGACTCTGAAATAGTACTAAGCTGTTTTTTAGTCATAATTTTTAGAGTTTTTTTTATAGCAAGTTGGTAAGTATGTAACTTTTCAACAATATTTCTTTCGCTGGTGTTTCTCATCATTTGACTTAGGGCTCTATTTAGCTCAGTAAGTCTGCCTAACAAAGTATTGTCGTCATCATTATCATCATCGTAATACATTAATCAATATTATAATAATTCTGGAGATCATAAATAAAATAATTAAATAAATAACTTAACGATTTATTTTTTTTTTCTATAAAATAATAATCCAATTATAATTATCCCAATACCTATAACCATCAGAAGTTCACCTGCATTCCAAAACCATATTAAGAATTCCATTAGATTATTTTTCTATATCTTCATCAAATATTTCATCTACTGGCACTTGTATACTATTGACCAGTTGATTTGTTTTTGCTGCAAGAGCTACAATATTTAAAAATTCTGAATGTTCGTCTTCAGTCATCCCAAGTTTTTTTGCTGCAGCTGTGTGTGAATGTGTGCAATACGAGCAATTATTTGTTATAGAGACTGCCATATAAATCATTTCTTTAGTTTTATTTGGAATTATAGTTTGTTTAACCATTAAATCTTTAACATCACTCCAAACATTTTTTAGTAATTGAGGGTTGAATGCTAAATATTTCCAAAAATTACCTATATAAGTTGTGTTTCTTGATTGTTTAATATCATCATAGACTTCCTTTATAATTGGATGATTATCATCATCAATTCTTTTAATTGTGCTCACCAGTGGTCCCTTTCTTTATTATAATTGATATATAGTCATTAAATCATAATATCCCTCTTGTTTTGATTAATTTTATAAATAAAAATTCAAATTTATTAATATTTGGCTTTCTAATAGCATTCGCATCAGGATTTGGACAAACATTTTTTATCTCTCTTTTTAGTGAAGATTTTAGAGAAACATTTAACTTGAGTAATACACAATTTGGCAGTCTGTATTCAATAGCTACAATTTTAAGTGCGTTAACTATTATATGGGCTGGCAAACTTATAGATACGGTCTCTCTTAAAAAATATACTTTAGCAATAGTATTAGGTCTTTCGATAACATGTTTTTTTGCAAGTATTGTGTTTGATGTAATTCTTCTTTTTTTTGTAATTTATTTTTTAAGACTTTTTGGACAAGGGCTTATGGGACACACTTCAAGAACAACTATGGCAAGATACTTTAAAGCTAATAGAGGAAAAGCATTAGCTATATCTGGATTTGGTTTTTCTTTTGGTGAGATGATCTATCCATTTGTAGTAGTAATTTTAATATTAACTTTTGGCTGGAGAATTACCTGGTTTAGTTCATCTGTATTTATAATAATATTTTTTGGAGTATTTTTATACTACCTATTAAATAAAAATAATTTTAAAAGTGAAACTGGGTTTGAGAATGAAGATATACAAATTTCATTTTCATGGAGAAGAAGAGATGTCTTAACAGATCTTAAATTTTATCTTTATTTACCTCTTACATTGTTTATGTCATTTACAGTAACTGGTTTTTTATTTCATCAAGTTTTTATTGGGCAATTAAATAATTGGACAATGTTAGATATTGCACAAAGTTTTATTTTTTATGCAATCTGTGGAATTGGTGGTTCATTAGTTTCTGGTTTGTTAGTCGATAAATTTTCTGGTAGGAGTGTAATCACATTTCACTTAATTCCCATGGCTTTAATATTTATTGTGATGTTATTTTCAAATCATATATTTGTATTATATCTTTACATGGCAGGTCTTGGATTATCAAATGGCTTTACTGAAAATATGTCTAATTCTTTGTGGGCAGAAATGTATGGAGTCAAAAACCTAGGTGCAATAAGGGCCCTTTTAACATTTTTTGGTGTTTTGGCCTCAGCAGCCTCCCCTTTCTTATATGGATTGATATTGGATGAGACAAATTCTATAAACACCTTGATCTATATGAGCCTTGCCTTAATAATTATTTTTTCTTCTATGAGCTTTATAGGTAATAAAATTAAATAAAATAACCTTTTTTAAAAGCCTCAATAGCTATCAAAGCACATCCTTTAGCATCTGATAATGCATCGTGATGATTTAATGGAATTCTTAAATTTTTACATACTGTATTTAGTTTATTGTTTTCAAATTCCCAATATTTTCTTGCGATTGCTACAGTATCTTTAAATTCTTGTTTAGGTAGATCGATATTATAAAAATAACAACATGAGTGCAGGACAGATCGATCAAAAGGAGCATTATGTGCAAAAAAGTAATCAACAGCTGATAATTCACTCTTAATTTGGCGCCACACTTTATCAAATGTTTTAGCTTTCTTTAACATATCCCATGTTAAACCATGAATATCTGTAAAATGAACTTCAGGTTTAGGTGGTCTTATTAAATGGGACACTTTTTTTATAATTTTAGTTTTATTAAATATTACATATCCAATAGCACATGCTGATGTTCTCTCACTTGTGGCTGTTTCAAAATCTATGGCTGCAAATAATTGCATTAAAATAATTGATCAATTTGATTTTGATATTTTTTTTGTACTTCATGTCTCCTAACTTTCATTGTGGGAGTCATTAGGTTATTTTCAATACTAAAAGGCTCATCAATAAAGATAAACTTTTTTATTTTTTCTGGTTGAGTTAAGTCTTTATTTACTTCATCAATATATATTTGAATATCTTCATCACTAGATTTACTCTCTGAGTTTAATACTAATAATGCTGCAATATAATTCTTTTGTTCACCAAAGACACAGGCTTGTTCTATCTCAGGAGATAAAGTTAATAGATTTTCAATTTTAGATGGTGCAATATTATCACCTCCTAAAGAAACTATTATATCCTTTTTACGATCTGTAATTTTAAGATAATTGTCCTCATCAAATTCACCAATATCCCCCGTATGGAGCCAACCATCTTTTATTGTTTGCTCAGTAGCTTCTTTATTATTCCAATAGCCCAGCATAAGGTTCTCCCCTTTAACTAATATTTCACCATCTTCTGCTAATTTAACTTCAACTCCAGGAAATATAGGGCCAACTGTATCAACTTTTACTTTATTTAATAAATTGCAGCTTACAACTGGTGAGGTTTCTGTTAAGCCATAACCTTGTAAAGTCTTTAAACCTAGGGCATTAAGCGCCTCCCCTACTTGACTATCAAGAGGTCCTCCACCTGATATAAAAGCCTCTAATCTGCCACCAAAATTATTTTTTACTTTTTTTCTGACTAATTTATCTAATATTAGGTTAATTATATTTTCACTAAAACTTAATTTAATATTTTTGAATTTTTTTGTTCCTAGCTGGATAGTCTTATTAAATAAATTTTGTTTAAAATTAGACTGATTTTTCAGATTTATCTTCATTTTTGCATGGAGATTATTATAAAATCTTGGAACAGCAGTCATTATATGAGGTTGTGCAATTTTTACTGTAGGCAGAAGTGTTTCAATACTTTTATTATAAAATACTTTTGCTTCTAAAATAATCTGAACAAATTGAACTGCATGTTCATATGAATGAGATAAAGGTAACCAAGTAAGAAAGGTTAAATCTGGACTCTTTATAGTTTTAAGAAGTTCATACGCTCCTTCACAATTACTTAATATGCCCCCATGACTTAAAATAACACCTTTCGGTAATCCTTGTGTACCTGACGTGTAAATAATGCAAGCTGGATCTTTGCGCTTAATTTCTTTAATTTTTTCTCTGTAATTATCATTATTGTCATCTGTTATGTCATTTAAAAATACTAAATTTGAAATTGAATTATTTTCAAAATAATCAAAACATAAGATAAATTTGAAATTATATTTAACTTTTTCGCTGGCAGTTAAAATAGTCTGAAGTAAATTTTTATTTGAAACTATTAAACCAACAGGCTGAGAGTCATTTAAAATATGCTCAAAATCTCTTGAAGTATAAGTTGTATAGTTGGGGACACAAATAAGTTTATTAGACATTATAGCGATATCAGAGGCCATCCATTCAGGTCTATTTTCTGAAACCAATAAAACTCTCTCTAATTCACCTAAATATTTGTTTGCTAAAAAATTGTGTATTTTCGTTGTTAGATTTTTTGTCTCTAACCAACTCATTGAGATAACTTGATTATTTGAGTCGAGTTTTAGTAAGTGTTGATTATTTTCATTCTTATCTGCTTGAAAATAAAATAGTTCTGGAAGATTATTAAATTTATTCATCATTAATTATAGTTTCATAAAACTCATCCATCTTATTCATTAAATTTTCATCATAAGTTACTAAATGTTCATTCTCATCAACGAAATAACTACTTTTAGGTGAATTTGCTAATTTGTACATTTTTTCACCCATTCTAAATGGAACAATATCATCCCCTGTGGAGTGCATAATAAATATAGGGGAAATAACGTTTTTAATCTTTTTGTCACTTAAATACTTATCTTTAAGCATGATTGAAACAGGAAGGTATGGATAATGAAATTTAGCAGCATCAATCATTGAAGTAAATGGCGCCTCCAGAATTAGACCCTTAAAATAATTATTCTGGGCTATTTCTATACTAACAGCAGTTCCTAAAGATTCTCCATAAATAATGATGTCCTTTATAGAAATATTTTTTTCTTCAAGCCATTTTATAGCACTTCTAGCGTCATCATATAAACCATCCTCAGTAGGTTCACCATCATTACCACTATATGATCTCCAAGAAATAAGTAAAATATTTTGGTCATATTTTGATAACTTGTTAATTTTATAAAATCTATTTTCAATTGGACCAGCATTACCATGAAACATTAGTAATGTTGTTTTAGTATTAGATGGATGTTTATAAAAAATTGACCTTAATTTTATATTTGAGCTATTTTCAATAAATACTTGTTCCGCAGGAATGATTAGTAATTCATCATCATAATTATCAATTTGAGGGACATAAAGAAGAGATCTTTGTTTTGTATAAACATAAAAGATAATTAAAAAGTATATAAATAGTAATATTAAGATAATCTTGATTGTTAATGAGTAATTCATTTAATTCTGTAAATAAACTTATCAAAATATCCTTGGGCAGATTGAGGAAATTTTTTTAATTTAGAAAAATTAATTTTTGATTTTTTATATTTGTAAAAAATATGGCCGATAGAAGGTATATTTTTATTTAAGGTACCTGTTGATATTGAGATATAATCATCTGAAGATTTTTTTTGAAAAAATAATGAACTTCCACAAATTGAACAAAAACCTCTTTTATAATGTTTACTAGAAACAAACCATTTTAAAGTTTTTTTACTTTTAAAATTTAGATTTTCTTTTTTTACTTTTGTATAAGAACTAAATTCAGCATTTGAAGCCTGGCACATCTGGCAATGACAAAAAACTGAGTATCTACATTCATTTTTAATCTCAAAGGTAATTTTCTTGCAAAGACACGAGCCTTTAATTTTTTTCATTTATTCATCATTTTGTGCTTTGCTAAAGATATTCCGTTTTTTATTTTAAAATCATATGACTCCTCAAATGATGATAATTGCCAACCAGAAAGTCTATTTTTTAACTCGGAAATATTATTTATTTTCCATTCATTTGTCGTATTTTCGTCTTTCCATATTGCTTTTTCTTCAGAAGTCCTAGCACAGCCATAACAATATCCGGTAGATGGATCTGTTTTGCATATTGATATACAAGGTGAAATAATTTTTTCCATCTACATATTATATCCAAATAAACCCTAATATCATTGAAAATTATTTTTAAAATTGAATTAAAAAATGCTAATTGAAAAATTAAAAAATTATTGTAGTTTGATGCAACGTTCCGCAGTAGCTCAGCGGTAGAGCATTCGGCTGTTAACCGACAGGTCGTAGGTTCGAATCCTACCTGCGGAGCCAGTTTCTTATGAACTCCAAACATTTCTTATCTACTTTATGTCTCATAGTAGCATCAATAATTTGGGGTACTGCATTTGTGGCTCAAACTACAGGAATGGAATTTATTGGTCCACTAACTTTTACAAATATGCGTTTTTTAATTGGTGGAATAATAGTTTTACCATTTGCTTTTTATGAAATAAATAAAATTAAAAATCTTAAAAATAAAAAAAAATTTATATTCGTAGTTCTTTTAACTGGTTTAAGTTTATTATTAGGAACTTATCTTCAACAATACGCTTTACAGTATACTAAAGTAGGAAATGCTGCTTTCTTAACTATATTATATGTTCCATTTGTTCCTATTATATCGAGATTATTTTTAAAAAAGAGAATACACTGGAGTATATGGCTATCTGTATCAATATGTCTTGTAGGCTCATATTACTTAACTCTTGAAAATAGTTTTGAAGCACAATTTGCTGATATACTTGTAATTGTATGTGCTTTATTTTTTGCAATACACTGTATTTTAATTGATGAATACTTTGAAATCATAAATGCTCCTTTTGCTCTAGCTTCGTCTCAATTTCTATTATGTTTTTTTTATAGTTTGCCATTTATATTCATTTTTGAAAATCCTACTATTGACGGGATATCAAAAGAAATCTTTGAACTTTTATATGTAGGTGTAATGTCAAGTGGGATTGCTTATACCCTTCAAGTTTTTGGGCAAAGGTATGTAAAACCTTCTACAGCAGCAATTACATTTTCTCTTGAAGGTGTATTCGGATCTTTAGCAGCTTGGGTTATACTTTCTCAATTTTTGACAAATGTTCAGATTTTTGGGTGTTTTTTAATACTTATTGGTGTACTCGTAGCACAACTTTTACCCCTAATTAACAAAGAAGCAGCCTTAAATAGGTTTTATAGTGAATAAATAATCCTACTTTTTATCTAACAAATACAATAAAATTCTTCATTATGAGTGAGGATAGTAAATTTTTTTTAAAAGACAGTGATGTGCCAAAACAGTGGTACAATCTGGGAGCGGATTTAAAAGAGCCTATGAGCCCACCCTTAAATCCAGGAACAAAACAACCAATAGGTCCGGATGACTTAGCGCCTTTATTTCCCATGGAATTAATAATGCAAGAAGTTACCCAAGAGAGGTATATTGATATTCCCGGACCAGTTTTAGAGGCATACAGTCGTTGGAGATCTACGCCACTGGTTAGGGCTAGAGCTTTAGAGAAAGCATTAGATACACCAGCCAGAATTTATTACAAATACGAAGGAGCTAGCCCGTCAGGGAGTCACAAACCAAACACTGCATTAGCTCAGGCTTTTTATAATAAAGAAGCTGGTGTAAAAAAAATAGCAACCGAGACCGGTGCAGGTCAATGGGGAACAGCATTAAGTTATGCTGGAGCCGTATTTGGAATAGAGATAAAAGTATTCATGGTAAGAGTGAGCTATGATCAAAAACCATACAGAAGAGCTATAATTGAGAGTTATGGTGGTAGTGTTGTAGCTAGCCCATCAAATGAAACAAATTCAGGTAGAGCCATACTTGAAAAGGATCCAAATAGTTCAGGCTCTCTTGGTATAGCAATTTCTGAAGCAGCTGAAGTTGCAGCTACAAATGATGATACAAAATATGCATTAGGTAGTGTTCTTAACCATGTCTTAATGCATCAGTCTATTATTGGGCAAGAGGCACTTTTACAGATGGAAATGGCTAATGATTATCCTGACATTGTAATAGGATGTACTGGTGGAGGAAGTAATTTCTCAGGTTTATGTAATCCTTTTTTAGGGAAAAAATTTAGAGGAGAACAAGATGTTCATGCTATTGCAGTTGAGCCATCTTCTTGTCCTTCTTTAACAAAAGGTAAGTATTCCTATGACTTTGGTGACACTTTAAAATCTGCACCATTGTTGAAGATGCATACATTAGGCTCTGATTTTATGCCATCACCTACTCATGTAGGTGGCCTAAGATATCATGGAATGTCTCCAATGCTTTCGCATTTAGTTCATAATGGTCATATGGAACCTCGAGCTTATGGTCAAAAAGAGTGCTTAGAAGCCGGTATAAAATTTGCGAGAACTGAGGGCATTATGCCTGCACCTGAAGCTACTCACGCGATTAAAGGTGCTGTTGATGAGGCTCTTAAGTGTAAAGCTGAGGGTAAATCAAAAGCTATTTTGTTCAATCTTTGTGGGCATGGTCATTTTGATATGCAAGCATATATGGATTATTTTTCAGGCAATCTTGCTGAAGATAAATTCGATACTGAAGCTTTTGAAGAGTCTATGGCATCAATACCTGCTGTAAATTAATTTACATTAGGTAGATCATCAAAATTTGATGTGTATGCGGGGCTTAAGTTTTGTCGTCTAGTTATGTAAAACTTTTCGTAGTTTTCTTTGGCAACACAAATAGTCCCGCTTCCGTATCTGTTATTTAGATTATCAAATACCTTATTTACCCTAATCTTTTTTAAAATACTCTCTTCTGATTGATGAAAAAATAAATCTCTATTGTATTCTCCCTCTGGGGTTAAGTCTGAGAGTAAAACACCTGCTTTTTTATATTTAATTTCTGGTCGATAAATAGATTTTAGCGCCTTTATGGCAAATTTAATCGTCTCAAATAAGTCATTTGATGGAGATATAAAATCATAAGTCCGAGCTGCATGGTATTGTTTATTATTGTTGTTAAATTTATTTGAACGAATAAATGTAGTAATTTTTTTTGCCTGCAAACCATCAGATCTAATCTTTTCTGAGGCTCTAGTTGCGTAAGATATTATTCTTTTCTCTAAATCATGAAAACTGGTTACATAATTTTCGAAAGATCTTGACACTCGACATTGTTTTTTTGGTTCAGATCTCTCCACTATAGGTATACATATTTCACCATGTAGTTCTCTATAGGTTCTCTCTCCCACTACTCCTAGGTGTTGCCTAACCCACCTTGGGTCTGTTTTGTATAGATCGTATGCGGTGTAGATACTATTTTTTTGAAGAAATTTCTCTATCCTAGCTCCTATTCCCCAAATATCACCCACCCCTAATACCTTTAGGGATATTTCTATTTGTTTTTGATTGATAATTTCTACTACTTGGGATCCTAGTTCATCTTTTTTAGCTAGATGGTTTGCTACTTTTGATAAGGTTTTATTGTTAGCTATTCCTATACTTACAGGTATGCCTATCCACTTCCTTATTATTTTTTTTATTCCTTCTGCTCTTGAAACAAAACTTCTCTCTGAATATTTATTTAATATTAAAAAAGCTTCATCTATAGAATAAACTTCCAATCTATCACAATGCTCTTTTAATACTCCCATTACCCTAGATGAGATATTTCCATATAAACTGTAATTTGATGAAAACACATGCACTGGGTATTTTTTTATTATTTGCTTTATCTCAAAGAAAGGTACTCCCATTTTAATTCCTAATTTCTTAGCTTCAGAACTTCTAGCTATGACACATCCATCATTGTTTGATAGAACTACGATAGGTTTTTTACTTAAATCAGGTTTAAAGATAGTCTCACATGAGGCATAAAATGAATTACAATCTACTAGGGCCACTATATTCATGGGTTATTTAATAAATTGATGAATAGCGCTAGTAACAACTCCCCATATCTCTAATTCTGCATACTCTGATATTAATATATTTTTATACAATGGGTTCTCAGCTTTTAAGATGGCAGAACCATCTGTCTTAATAACTAGTCGTTTGACAGTTAAATTTCCCTCGAATATAGCTATTACTATATCTCTACTTTTAGCTTCTAAGCTCCTATCCACAACCAATATGTCGCCGTCATTAATTCCAGCTTCTACCATGGAGTCACCACTAGCTCTCATTAGAAAAGTTGATAGGTGATTTTTGATCAATAGCTCTGATAAGCTTAGATTATTTTCTATATAATCATCAGCTGGGGATGGAAATCCAGCTGAAATCTTAGACAAAATATATGGCACAGACTCAAGGTTGTTGTACTTATCAGTCTTTACTAGGATATTTTTGTTCATATTTTGTTCTTTTATAAACTATAATAGACCCTAAAGGAATAAAAAAAATTTTAAAATAAAACTTATTATTCGTCGTTATGTGAGTTAATTTTTTGGTTAACAATAGCAAGTTGCTCACATAAAGACTTAGTGTGAGAAATAAATACGTATAAAACCAAATAAAGAGATATAAAAATTAAAATAAAATCTAAATTAATTAAATTAGGTGGTTTTAGAAAGATCTTATTAATGAGTACAGAACCTATAAAGCTGGTAACAAAAGGTGCTAATCTTGAAAAAATAAGGAAATTACGAATTAGTATATTCCTTTGGCTGTATAAATTTGTGTTATCTTCCATAAATATAAACTAAGGTAAATATATT
>CACIPV010000018.1 GCA_902588615.1 uncultured Alphaproteobacteria bacterium
CCCACAAACCTCTATTTTTTTCCTTTTTTCTATAAAGTTTTATATCACTTCTTTTAAACGCTTTTATACATATGTCTTCCAATGAATTTATATAATCTATAATATTTTTTTTTCTTTTTTTTAAATTAATTAATGGATAAATGACTAATTGACCTGGTCCATGAAACGTTATTTTACCACCTCTGTTAACTTTAATTACTGGGATATTATTTATTTCATTTATTTTAAATTCTTTGGGAGTGGAGCTTCCCGCAGTAAAGACATTTTGATGCTCTAAAAACCATATTTCCTCATCTTTTGCATTTTCAGACATTTTTTGAATATGTTTATTCATTAATTTTGCAACTTCTTGATATTTTTTTTGCCCTTTTAGTTGTTTTATTTCAATCATTCTTTATTAATTAATCTATTAATTGCGGACGTGGCGGAACTGGTAGACGCGCAGCGTTGAGGTCGCTGTGGGATCAAATCCTGTGGAAGTTCGAGTCTTCTCGTCCGCACCATATTTATAATATAAATGCAAAAATTTAATAAAAAAGAATATATTGAGTCAATAAAATCCCTTCATTCTGCTGATCAAGCAGACAGCATTGAAAGTCTCCCATATGAAATACAGTCGTCTATACTAAAGACCCATACTAAAAACTTTCACCCAGATTTTATTGCCTACTTACGTGAAGAAACACGCGATGATATTTTGCATATGATTCCATATAAACAATTAGTTAATTTAATTAAATACCTAGATTTAGATGATGCGGTTGAAATTCTTGGTGACTTTGAAACTAAAGAATTAGTCCAGATATTATCTAAGTTAGGATCTCAGCAAAGAGAAAGAATTGAAGAAAGTTTACAGTATGATGAAAATTCTGCTGGTAGACTCATGAATAGAGACTATCTTTCGATAAAATCAAATTTAACAGTTGGTGAATTAATTGATCATTTAAGGAATTCTCGAAGAGGGCCCAGAGATTTTTATAATATATTTATTGTTGATGACCAAAATATTCCTATAGGTTATGTCCCTTCTGGAAGAGTTTTAAGATCAAAAAGATCAAAAAAACTAAAAGATATTATTTATAAAGATATACATATTATTAAATCTGATGAAAAAATTGAAGATATCGCTTACACCTTTCGACAGTATGGCTTGGTTTCGGCACCTGTCGTAAATTTAGATAATAAAATGATAGGTATCATGACAGTTGATGATGTTGTTGAAATTGATCACGAAGAGTCAGAAGATGATATGAGAAAGTTGGGAGGTTTGTTTGTAAATGACTTTTATAAAGGTGCCTTCACATCAGCTACATCAAGATTTATATGGTTGGGTTTAAACCTATTTACAGCTATATTAGCATCTCTTGTTATAGATATATATTCAGACCAATTACAGCAAATGATAGCGATTGCAGTCCTGATGCCTATTGTAGCTTCAATGGGTGGTAATGCAGGCACACAAGCTATGACCATATACGTAAGAGCTATTGCTACAAAAGATATTAATAATTCTAACTATATTAAATTGGTTGTTAAAGAATTTTTAATAGGAAGCATAAATGGTTTTGCACTTTCTTTAATAATGGGATTAATAGCTTATTATTGGTTTGATAGCCTTGTATTAGCATATGCAATATCTTTTGCCATTTTAATAAACTTAGGTTTTGCTTGTTTAGTAGGCATAATTATCCCTATTACAATTAATAAAATGAAAATAGATCCAGCCTTGGCATCTGGAATTGTTCTTACCACTTTCACAGATGTATTTGGATTTTTATCATTTTTATCAATTGCAACTTATATATTAAATTTATAGTTTATTTTGATGATCAATGTTGAAATTCTAAGAGAATACGATATCAGGGGCATTTACAAAAAATCATTAAAATTAGAAGATGTACAAAATATTGCGAAAAAAATCTCAAATATAATTTCTAATATTAATATTCCTAAAATAATTATAGGTCATGATGGAAGACTATCTTCCTTAGAAATTAAAAATAAACTTATTGATACCTTTAGAACACATGGTGTTGATGTAGTAGATATTTCATTAATTCCAACACCAGTCAGCTATTATGCTACAATAAAACTAGATATTCCTAACTTAATTATGATTACAGGTTCTCATAATCCAAAGGAATACAATGGATTAAAAATAATCATTAATAACAAACCTTTTTTTGGAGAAAAGATAAAATCATTAAACGATTTAGATGATGCCTCTTTATCCACAAGATTGGGTCAATTAACATTCAAAGACGTAATTACTCCCTATACAGAGGAAATTATTTCACAATTTAATTATTTAGATAAGCTTAAAATAGTTTGGGATCCAGGAAATGGAGCAATTGCACCAATAATTCATAAAATAATTAATTATATAAAAGGAACTAATATTATTCTGAATAGAAGCATAGATGGTAACTTTCCTAATCATCATCCCGATCCAACAATTAAGAAAAATATTACACAGATATCAAACTATATAAAAGAAAACCAATTTGACTTGGGTATTTCTTTTGATGGTGATGGTGATCGAATTGGAATATTGGACAATAAAGGAGAATTAATCTATTCAGATATTATTTTTTTACTCTTATCTCTCGATCTTTTAAAAGAAAAAAAAGACTTAGTCGCTATAGCTGATGTAAAATGTAGTAAAATACTTTTTGATACACTTAAAAATAATGGTGTCGACATTCATATGTCAAAAACTGGACATTCTTTAATCAAAGAGATGATATCTTCAAAAAATGCAGATATAGCAGGTGAAATGAGTGGTCATATTTTTTATAATTATAAATATTATGGATATGATGACGCCATATATGCCTCCTTGAAATTAATTAGCATCCTCAATAATACAAAAAAAACATTGAATGAATTAACAAGTGTTTATATGAAATCATCATCAACACCTGAGATAAAATTATATTGTGATGAAAAAATTAAATTTAGTCTCTTAGATAAAATAGTTGAAGATATTCCTAAACATTATGATAGTGGCGCAAATTTAATTACAATTGACGGAGTAAGGTTAGAGACTGAAAATTTTTGGTTCCTTTTAAGAGCTTCAAATACTCAAAATTGCATAGTATTTAGACTCGAGCACTTTATTAAAGATAAATTTAAAGAAGAATTAATTAAATTGATATCAATACTTGAGCCTTATTCGTTGGATATAAAAGAATTAACTAGTTTTAACCAAACAGTCTAGTTTTTTTAACTTAATTTCATCACATAAGTTTTTCGCTGTTCGATGATCATCTACACTAATATAACTTATAAAATATCTACCATTTTTTTTAATTTGATGCTCAAAACTTCTAAGTATTTTTATTTTATTTTTTAGTAAAGAAATATGCATCTTTGATTTACTTATCTTTTTGAAAGAGGATGTCTGAACTGTATAATTACCAGTAATTTCTTTATTATTCTTAACAGTAATTTTTTTTGTTACTTCATTTTTTGTTACATCTTTATTTCTATATTTATTCATAAGAAAATTAATTTTATGGTTCCTTTCTTTAGCAGAATTTCCACCAAAATATATACCTAACAAATATTTATCATTATTTATTGATAATAGTGATATCTGAAACCCAGATTTCCTTGTATAGCCAGTTTTTAAACCAATGTAATTATCATTTTTTTTTAATAATGTATTGTGAGTTGTATAAACTTTACCTTTAATTTTAACTTCAGTTTTTTTAAACCTATGTAAGTGCTCAGGAAAATCTACAATTATTCTAGAACTCAATTTAAATATGTCATATGCAGTCGATAAATTAGCTCTATTGGGAAGACCATGAGGATTTGCAAAATTCGTGTTTTCTAAATTTAATTTTTTTGCATAATTATTCATTTTTTGTACAAATTTTTTTTCAGTACCAGATATTTTTTCAGCTATTGCAACTGCTGCATCATTTGCAGATTTTATTATTAATGAGTCAATCAATTCATCTACAGTGATGAAATCACTCTTTGCTATACCTAATTTAGAAGGTTGTTGATAAGTTGCATATTTAGAAAAGTAAATACGATCATTTATATTAATTTTATTTAACCTTAGTTGGTCAAATAAAATGTAAAGTGTCATAATTTTAGTAAGTGATGCTGGATAATTTTTTGTATCCTTATTAACCTCAAAATATATTTCTTGTGAAATTGGATTACCTATTACACTTGCAATTTTAGCAAATAAGGGATGTGATAAATTGACTATTAAAATAACAGTAATAAGTATTATTCTCATAATCTTATTAATTTGTTATAATTATTCATGTCCTTAGGTTTTAAATTTTATTCTTATTTTAATGGTATTCTTGTTCATAAAGATTCGCTAGGTAATAAGTACTATCATGACAAAAAAAATTCCACTAAAAGATGGGTAGTTTATGCACCTGGTTTTGGACCTGACTCATTACCAACACAATTCCATAACTGGTTACATAATACTTCTGATGAAATTTCTAGCTTTGAGGCTGAGGAAAGTAATCAAGAGAGTTTGGTTAAAAGAAGAGTTCAAAAGCATTCAGTAAAACATAAAGAGACAAATAATAAAGGTTATAACAGTTGGCAGCCAAAATAATAAACGAAATTGACTCCTATGACTCAAGATACCATTTTATAATTGGCATAATCACTATTCTTTTTGTTGTATCTATTTATTTTGTATTTAAAAATTTATATAAAAATAATGTTATACCTTTTGAAGCATCTTTTAATTATGTTGAAGGCGTTAACAATGATACTGAAGTTCAAATAGCAGGATTTAAAATTGGATACATAAGTAAAATAAATATTTTGTCTGATAATGTCATCATCAAAGGTTATATAGATAGTCTTTATAATGTCCCTAAGGACTCAATATTGAAAATTAAAAGTAACGGTATTTTTGGAAAAAAAACTCTATCTATTGAACCAGGATTTGGTGATTATTTTGATAAATCTAATAAACAATACGTATTTGAGCAAACTCAAGATTCATATTCGTTTGATATGTTTCTCAGATACTTAAACGAACTAAATGAATAAAAAAGTTAACATAGAATTTGCTTTAGGATTATTAATTTTAATAGTTTCAGTAATATGTTTCTTTTATTACACCTCTAAAATAAATATCTTCGACAAAAATGATACTCTTCAAATCAACTCTAGTTTTTTTGAAATCGGTAATACAAGTATCGGCAATGATGTAAAAATTAATGGTGTCAAAGTAGGAGAGGTCTCAAATATTAAATTAGATCAGGAAAATTATATGGCTGTAATTACATCATCAATTGAAAAAAGAATAAAAATTCCTGACGATTCTGTATTTAAAATATCTAATAATGGATTTATAGGGTCCTCTTACGTTGAAATTCAATTAGGAAATAGTAAGGAGCTACTAAATAATAATGATTACTCAAGTAATAATATCGATGCGGTATCATTGGAAGAAATTATTAATAATTTTATTTTTAAATAGTATTTTTTTGCATCAAACACTAGCCAATGAATTTAATAATACAAAGTTACTCATTTTAGATAAATCTTCCTCTTCAAAATATTTACTTGAATTCTCAAACTTATACCAATTTAGAAATTTATCTTTTGAATTAATTTCTTGTAAAAATATCTCATTTGACAAGTATACAGATATTGCTGCATTGATAAAAATTTCTCAAGATGATAATGAATTTATTGGTTGGTTTTTTAAATACACTGATGAATTAAATTTATATTCTAATAAAATATATGAAATTTCACTAACCGATTGTTAGGTAAATTTAGAAATATTTTTTTCTAGCCAATTTGTATTATAATTTCCATTAATAAATTCTTTTTGACTTAGAACCCATTTGTGCAATTCAATATTTGTATCTATGCCTTCTATAATAATTTCATCTAATGATCTTTTCATAATTGATAAGGCTTCATTTCTATCTTTACCTTTAGATACTATTTTTAATACTAAACTGTCATAGTGAGGATTTACTTTATAATTTGTATATAGAGCCGTGTCTACTCTTACTCCTCTTCCACCTGGTACATTAATAAAGTTTATAGTTCCTGGACTTGGTGAAAAATCTTTTGCGTTTTCGGCATTTATTCTACATTCAATCGTATGGTTTCTTCTAGTTAAATTAGTTAAATTAATATTATAACCTGCAGCAACCATTATTTGATATTTTACTAAATCTATATCAAATGCTTCTTCAGTTACAGGATGCTCAACTTGTAATCTTGTATTCATTTCAATAAAAAATACCTTATTGTCTTGATATAAAAATTCTAAAGTTCCTAAGCCTTCATATTTATTTTGAAGGAGTAATTCTTTTATATTTTTTTCTATTTTTTTTAAATTATTTATATTCACAAAATTAGATGGTATCTCTTCAATTATTTTTTGATTTTTTCTTTGTATGGAGCAATCTCTTTGTCCAATTATTTCTGCATAATTATTTTTGGGATCTGATATTACCTGAAACTCAATATGTTTTGCATTTGTTAAAAATTTTTCAGCATACATAGTGTCATCACCAAAATAATTTTTTGCCTCTGCTTTTAATTGAGGAAAGAATTTATTTATTTCAGTGTTATTATTAAAAACCCTCATCCCTTTTCCACCACCTCCATAAGCGGCTTTAATTACAATAGGCATACCAATTTCGCCAGCAATTTTTAACGCATCTTCTATATTTTCTATATTTTTTAAATTTTTATTTCCCAAAATAGGTAATTTAAAATCACTTGCTAAATTTAAAGCATTATTTTTATTTCCTAATTCCAAGATAGATTTTGAACTTGGTCCTATAAACTTTACTTTGTGTGAATTCAATATTTTTGCAAATTTATCATTTTCACTTAAAAAACCATATCCTGGATGGACAGCGTCTGCTCCTGTTATATCAATAGCACTTATTATACTTGGAATATTTAAATAACTACCGTTAGGTAGGGCACTACCTACACAAATACTCTCATCAGCGAGTTTAACATGCATTGCATCTATATCTACATTGGAGTGAATTGCCACTGTTTTGATATTAAGCTCTTTACAAGCCCTTATGATTCTAACAGCGATTTCTCCTCTATTGGCTACTAATATTTTTTTAAACAATTACGATATTTCAAAGAGAGGTTGACCAAATTCAACAGCTTCTCCATTTTTAACCATTACTGACTTAATTGTACAATCTCTGTCAGATTTAATTTCATTAAATGTTTTCATTGCTTCAATTAAGCAGATGATATCACCTTTTTTAATCTTTTGACCTTTTTTAGCAAATGGAGGTGCACTAGGTTTAGGAGTTAAGTAAATAACTCCTACCATAGGGCTATCAATACTTAAAATATTATTATCTGTTTCATTTTTTCTATTACGATCTTCATTATTAGGAAAACTGCTTTGAGTGTTTTGAATTGCATTCTGGTTTATTAAATTATTTTCTATTTCAATAGTATTTGTCTTATTTGATAATTTAATAGAACCTAAATTATTATCCTTAATTTTTTTAATTAAAGAGTCAATTGTTTGATTAATTTTTTTATCTAACATATTGTTTAATATACCTAATAGACAATAAAATAAAACTCCTAAAGTGTTACTTAAATTGCTTTGCCAACTTTAAATTTTGATTGTAATAATTTGATTTTATTTTGGTACCATAGCTCATTCTTTTTACTTCATCTATATCAAAGTAATTTAGTTGACCAACTAATTGACCATCTCTTATTATAAATGGTGTATCATATGCACGTAATTCAAGGACTGCAGGTGTGCCTAATTTGCTATTCCCAAATCCAGGATCAAAAAAGCCTGCATAATGAACCCTGAAATTTCCAAAGCTATCTTTAAATGGTTCTAATTCTGCTGCCTGATTATTTTTAATTTTAATTAATTCTTTAGAACGAAGTATATAAAATTCATCTCTTTCAATTATAAAATAATTATCTTTTGGTATAATCTTTTCCCAATATTTATTTGATTTATAAAAATTAATCTTATTTATATCAATAGCAGAAGTTATTTTTTTAGCTTTATATGCTGAAATTTCATTTCTTTTAATCGAAACTGAAATTTTAATTTGTTTAGTTTTATTATAATTAAATCCTTGAAAGAACCTTATCTGATTTAAAGAAGTATTTTTTTTTAAAACAATACTAAATGATTGAGGAATAATCTCCAAGTATAACTTTCCTTTATAATTATAATCTATAAAATCATATTCTTTTCCATTTTCAGTTATTACTCTTGTAAATATATCCAGACGGCCTGTTGTGCTTTTAGGATTTGATTTTCCCATCATATCTTTGGGTAAATTCAATCTTTCATTTAGTTCACATAAATAAATACAATTTTTTTCCAAAAGAGAATTTTTATTTAAATCTATTCTTGCAAGTGATAATTCTTTTATAACTCTCGAAATCTTAATGTTGTTAGGTATGAATGAAGCTTTAATTCTAAAACATTTATCCGATAGAGTTAAATCAAGTGATGCTGGTTGAACCTTTTTTTTTAATAATGATTTGTTAGAAAATACTTTTTTTTCATCTATAAGAGATATAATTTGTTCTCTATTTAAAAAAGGCATAAGATTTATCTAATGTCGGAATATCTTTAATATCATATTTTTTACAGAAAAAATCTGATTTATTTTTTGATTTTATACTTTGATAAAATTGGCAAAAATAAAAATTTGATAGATC
>CACIPV010000019.1 GCA_902588615.1 uncultured Alphaproteobacteria bacterium
AGATGAGGCTGTTTATTTAGGAATTAAAAATACCAAGAGGTATATTAAAAGACAGTTTACATGGTGGAATAACCAAAAATTTAGCCAACTTAATTTGAGAATAAACTATAAAAAAAGCTTCCCTAAAGATTCAATTGAAAATATAAGTATATACCTAAATGAGCAATGATAACGAATTAACTGGAGCAGATATTTTACTCAAAGCCCTTAAAGATCAAGAGGTTGATACAATTTTTGGTTATCCAGGCGGAGCTGTTCTTCCAATTTATGATGCAATATTTGGCCAAAACTTTTTAAAACATGTTTTAGTAAGGCAAGAGGCTGGTGCAGTTCATGCCGCAGAAGGCTATGCTAGATCAAGTGGGAAAGTAGGTGTGTTGTTAGTTACATCTGGTCCTGGTGTGACCAATGTCGTTACTGGACTAACTGATGCATTGATGGATAGTATTCCAATTGTCTGTATCAGTGGACAAGTGCCATCACATTTAATTGGAACAGATGCATTTCAGGAATGTGATACAACTGGAATTACAAGACCTTGCACCAAGCATAATTATTTAGTGAAGGACGTAAGTAAACTCTCTGAGACTATCCATGAGGCATTTAAAATTGCTAGCTCTGGTAGACCTGGACCTGTTTTAATTGATATTCCTAAAGATGTTCAGTTTGCAAAGTCAAAATACATATCAAAGAAAGATATTAGTTTTAGAGAGCACAGAATTAAAGCTGGTTCCAAAAACGTAGATAAAAATTTTGTCATAGAACTAGTAAATCATATTAAAAAATCTGAGAGACCTATATTTTATGTTGGTGGTGGTTGTTTAAACTCTGGCCATCAAGCTAGCCAAGAGCTTATTAAACTTGTAAACAAAACTAATATTCCAATTACAACAACCCTTCATGGATTGGGATGCTTTCCAGGTGAAGATAAAAGTTCACTTGGGATGTTAGGTATGCATGGAAATTACGAAGCTAACTTGGCTATGAACAAATGTGATTTGATGATTAATGTTGGAGCAAGATTTGATGACCGTGTTACAGGCAGATTAGATGCTTTTTCTCCTGACTCTATAAAATTCCATATAGATATTGATCAAAGTTCAATCAATAAAAACGTTAAAGTCAATTTTCATACTAATACTGATATTACTCTAACACTTAAAGAAATTAACTCATTTATAGACTCCAATAACATTGATTTTGGCGATAAAGATTATGATAATTGGTGGGGTCAAATTAATGAATGGAGAAAAAAAGAATGTCTCCACTACGAACAAGGCGATGAAGTGATCAAACCACAACATGCTATATCCAGACTTTACGAATTAACAAAACAAAAAGATACTTTTGTTACCACAGAAGTTGGTCAGCATCAAATGTGGGCAGCTCAATATTATAAGTTTTCAAAACCAAACAGATGGATTACATCAGGTGGTTTAGGCACAATGGGTTTCGGTATGCCTGCCGCAGTTGGTGCACAAATGGCAAATCCAGACTCACTAGTGATAGACATAGCTGGCGAGGCATCTTTTCTTATGAACATTCAGGAAATCGCCACCGCTGTTCAATATAAGTTACCTATCAAAATTTTTATCCTGAATAATGAATATATGGGAATGGTTAGACAATGGCAGGAACTATTGCATGGTAGTAGATATTCAGAGAGTTACGTGGATGCTCTTCCTGATTTTAAAAAATTAGCAGAGAGCTTCAATGCTGTTGGAGTTAGGGCAAAAAATATTTCTGAATTAGATGATACAATTAATGAAATGATTTCAATTGACAGACCAGTTATAGCGGATATTTGGGTTGATAAAAAAGAAAATTGTTTTCCTATGATACCAAGTGGAGCTGCACATCACGAAATGTTACTATCTAAATACGATAAAGAAAATCCTGAAAATCAGGAAAAAGGAAAAGTACTAGTATAATAATTTTTTATAATGTCCTCTACTTCAGTTTATCCTACACCTATAAACGCTTTTAAACAGTCTAAGAGAAGTGTTCTTTCTGTTATTGTTGATAACGAACCTGGTATTCTTGCACGTATAGTAGGCTTATTTTCAGGAAGAGGATATAATATAGAAGCATTAAATGTAACAGTAGTAGACGTTCAGAAAAATCTCTCTCGAATTACAATTGAAACTTTAGGAGAAGAAAAAGTAATTAGTCAAATCATAGCACAACTAGAAAAACTTGTTCCCGTTCATAGCGCCACTAATTTAGCAAACTTAAGTGAGTCTTATGAGGCAGAAATTTGCCTAGTTAAAATAGAATTTGATAATGAGGAACAAGATCAAAAAATACTTAATTTTGCAGATATTTATCGTTCAAGAACTGTTCAAAAAAGACAAAATATTGTTGTTTATGAAATATCAGGTACAAGCGAGCGAATAAACAAATTTTTAGATGACTTAGACACAATCGGTGGTATAAAAGTCGAATTAGTTCGAAGTGGGCCTATAGGGCTCGGAATATAACGTTTTTAGGGGGTAATATGAAGGTTTATTACGAACAAGATGCTGATTTTAACATAATTAAAGACAAAAAAATTGTAATAATAGGTTTTGGATCGCAAGGTCATGCTCATGCATTAAATCTAAAAGACTCTGGGGCTTCTAATGTAGTTGTGGGATTGAGAGAAGGTTCTTCATCAATTGAAAAAGCAAAAAATGTGGGCCTAAAAACTGAAACACCTGCAGATGCAGTAAAGGATGCAGATATCGTAATGTTCTTAGCTCCTGATGAAAATCAACAAGAAATTTATCAAACTCAAATCCACGACAATATAAAAAATGGCGCTGCTTTAGCATTTGCACATGGTTTAAATATTCATTTTCAACTTATAACAGCAAGAGAAGATTTAGATGTTTTTATGGTTGCTCCAAAAGGCCCAGGCCATACAGTAAGAGGAGAGTATCTTAAAGGTGGTGGAGTACCATGTTTATTAGCAGTAGACAAAAATGTAAGTGGTAATGCAAAAGAAATAGGACTTGCTTATGCTTCTGCTTTGGGAGGGGGTAAATCAGGAATAATTGAAACTACATTTAAAGAGGAATGTGAGACAGACTTATTTGGTGAGCAAACAGTTCTTTGTGGAGGGTTAATGTCTCTTGTAAGAAATGGTTTTGAAACTCTTGTTGAGGCTGGTTATGCACCTGAAATGGCTTATTTCGAATGTTTACACGAAGTAAAATTAATTGTTGATCTAATGTATGAAGGTGGAATGGCTAATATGAGGTATTCTATATCCAATACAGCTGAATACGGTGATTATACTAGAGGCCCAAGAGTGGTTCCTAACGAATCCACTAAAGCTGAAATGAAAAAAGTTCTTAGTGAAATACAAGATGGTACTTTCACAAAAGAATGGATGGCTGAACATAAGTCAGGGCAAATTAAGTTTAAACAAATGAGAGACCAAGGTGCAAAGCACCAAATTGAAGAGGTAGGAGCTAAATTAAGGTCTATGATGCCATGGATTGCATCTAATAAACTTGTAAAGGATATCTAGTATTGCCAGATAAAGTTTTAATATTTGATACTACTCTTAGAGACGGAGAGCAGTCTCCTGGAGCTTCAATGAACCAAGAGGAAAAACTCTCTATTGCTAGACTATTAGAGGAGTTAAAGGTTGACATAATTGAGGCTGGCTTTCCTATAGCATCAAAAGGTGACTTTAACTCAGTTCAAGCAATTGCAAATGAAATTAAGGACTGCCAGATAGCTGGATTAGCCAGGGCAAAACATGAGGATATTGAAACGGCTTGGAATGCTGTAAGAAAAGCGAAAAATCCAAGAATTCACACTTTTATTGCCACAAGTCCAATTCATATGAAGTTTAAACTCAAGTTAACTGAAGAGGAGGTCTTAGAAAAAATAAAAGATAGCGTATCATTTGCAAGAAATTTATGCCCTAATATTGAGTGGAGTTGTGAAGATGGAGGAAGATCATCAATTGACTTTCTATATAAATGTATAGAGTTAGCTATCGAAAGTGGGGCATCTACGATAAATATTCCTGACACAGTCGGTTATACCTTACCATTTGAATTTGGAGAGATTATAAAAAAAGTAAAAAATAATGTTCCCAATATTGATAAAGCAATAATTTCTGTTCATTGTCATAATGATTTGGGTTTAGCGGTTGCAAATTCTCTTAATGCAGTTGAAAACGGTGCAAGACAAATTGAATGTACTATAAATGGATTAGGGGAAAGAGCAGGTAATGCTGCACTTGAGGAAGTAGTAATGGCTATGAAAGTAAGATCAGATCTTTTAAAAGTTCAGTCTAATGTCAATACGAGTGCCATTTCAAAAACATCAAAACTTGTATCCTCAATTACAGGTTTTCCTGTTCAGCCTAACAAAGCAATTGTTGGTGCAAATGCTTTTGCTCATGAGTCAGGGATCCACCAGGATGGAGTGCTAAAAAATGTTCAAACATATGAAATTATGTCGCCTGAAACTATAGGTTTAAAGAAATCAAGTTTAGTACTTGGTAAACACTCTGGAAAACATGCATTCAAAGAAAAATTAAAAATTTTAGGATATGAAGTAGGAGATAATTACATTAATGAGATATTTGAAAAATTTAAGCTTTTAGCTGATAAGAAAAAAGATGTCTATGATGAAGATATAATTGCATTAGTAGATGATACGCATTTTAACCAATCCAATACTTTAAAACTTAAAAATTTAAGCATCATGTCTGGAACTAACTCAAAGCATGTTGCTTCCCTAGAATTAAGCTTCAAGGAAGATATAAATGAGGTTAGTGGGTCTGGTAATGGCCCTGTTGATGCAGTATTTAGTTGTATTTCTAAAGTGATTGGTTTTGCCCCGAAATTAGTTTTGTATCATATTAACGCAATAACACCTGACTCTGACGCTCAGGGAGAGGTTACTGTTAAACTCGAATATTTAAACAAAGAATTCATAGGTAAGGCATCCGATATAGACATTATAGTTGCCTCTGCAAAATCTTATATCAATGCATGCAATAAAATATTAAACTTTGAGAAGAACTCTAATATGAAAGAAGGGGTTTCAGAGATTAGCATCTCAAATATTAAAGGAATATAAATGTTAAAATCTTTCAGTTCTTTTTTAAGT
Organism: uncultured Alphaproteobacteria bacterium; assembly: GCA_902588615.1. Taxonomy (GTDB): domain Bacteria; phylum Pseudomonadota; class Alphaproteobacteria; order HIMB59; family HIMB59; genus HIMB59. The sequence continues at coordinate 5,116 of CACIPV010000019.1, forward strand.
GAAGACATGGGCCTAGATTTGGGGACTGCTAATACTCTTGTTTATGTAAAAGGAAAAGGAATTATATTAAATGAACCCTCTGTCGTAGCAATTGCAACAGACAATAAAAATAATAAATCAGTCTTAGCTGTTGGGAGCGAAGCAAAATCAATGCTTGGACGTACACCTGGGAGAATTGAAGCTATCAGACCTATGAAAGACGGAGTAATTGCAGATTTTGATATAGCTGAAGCTATGATTAAACATTTCATAAAAAAAGTTCACAAAAAAAGTTTTTTTGCTAACCCTAATATTGTCATTTGTGTTCCATCTGGAGCAACAAATGTTGAGAGAAGAGCTATAAAAGAGTCTGCCGAAACTGCAGGGGCTAAGAAAGTATATCTGATTGAAGAGCCTGTTGCTGCAGCTATTGGGGCAGGATTACCAATTTCTGAAGCTTCTGGATCTATGGTAGTAGATATAGGTGGTGGTACAACTGAAATAGCAGTCTTATCTTTAGGAGGCGTTGTTCATTCAAGTAGTATTAAAGTAGGTGGAGACACTATGGACGATGCTATAGTTAATTTTATGAGAAGTGTTCATAAATTAGCAATAGGCGAGGCAACTGCAGAAAAAATTAAGACTGAGATTGGTAGCGCGGGTAACACTGAAAACGGTGATGGCAAAACCCTCACAGTTAAGGGAAGAGATCTAATAAATGGCCTACCTAGAGAAGTAGTTATATCTGAAAGACAAGTAGCAGAAGCTTTATCTGACTCACTTTCTCAAATAATCACAGCTTTAAAAAGAGCGCTTGAGGTTGTTCCTCCAGAATTAGCTGCAGATATAGTTGATAAGGGTATAATGCTTACAGGCGGAGGGGCTTTACTTCAACGTCTAGATGAAGCAATTAGAGTCACCACTGGATTACCTGTTTCTATTGCTGACGATCCTTTAACCTGCGTAGCTCGAGGAACTGGTATGGCTCTAGAAGAGAATCATAACCATCAAGATGTTTTCTTAAGTGATTAATAACAAAAAAGTTTTCTTAATATATATAATCTGTTTTTTTTTATTCTTAACATTAATATTATTTCCAAATTACAATTCTAAAGCTAGACTTTTCACATTTTTTGTAAAAGAAAAAATACAGTCACCATTTAATTTTATTGGCAATGAAGTAAAAGATTTATTTTTAGTTCTAAATCTAAATTTTGATCATATGAAAACTATAAAAAAATTAGAAGCAGAAAATAATTACCTTCGATCAATCAACAAGTATTTATTAACACTGACTTCAAAATATTCAGAGCAAAATAAAATTTTTCATCAATCTAATATTGAATTACCAATCTCAATAGGTGTTAAGGTTTTAGGTGATAGGAATTTGGTCTATAATAAAAACTTTATTATAAATAAGGGCTCAAAAAACGGCCTAGCAATTGGTGATTATATTATTGATGGACTAAGCATAGTCGGTAGAGTTGTTAATACGAACTTTAATACTTCCGAAGTTATTACTGTTAAGAGTATTAATTACGGTGATGAGGTTTTTATTAATGGAAAGTCGTATATTGTTAGTGGTACGAATAATAATTATTTAAGTTTTTTGAGAAAAAAAGAAAGCACTGAATTACCAGATTTTAAAGCTGGCGATATCGCTGTTGTATATCTTGATTACATAACTCTAAGACTTGGCACAGTTTCCTATGAGAATAATCAGCCTATCTTATTAACATCTGATATAACAAATTTTGAAAATTTGAGGGCAATTACTAATGATTAGACTAATTTTTGTAACGATATTATTTTTAATTTATGGAAATTTTAGTTTTGTTATTAATGATATTGTTGTTTTTTCTTTGATAAATATAGCTTTTTATACAGTTCTTAAGGATAAAAATATTAAAATTATTGATATCTTTATATTTATCTTATCTACTTTTGTTGTAGAGGTTTTTGTAGGATTACCAATATTAATTGGCATTGTGGTTTTATATATACCTCTTATTTTATTAAATTATATTATAAACAATTATAATTTTACACTATTTATAAAATCACCAATTATTTTTTTAATTAGTTTTGTTACTTTCTGTATTTTTGATCAGACATTATTATTCAGATTATTAAATTTGCAATATTTTATAAGTATATTTATTTTA
>CACIPV010000020.1 GCA_902588615.1 uncultured Alphaproteobacteria bacterium
CTGTTGAACCATGAGCTCTATGAGAAATAGAGACACCATGTGTTGCTCTCATACCACTAAAATTGTGTCTCTTCATAGCGCCGGCAAAACCTTTACCAGTTGATTTTGACTGTACCGAAACTTTATCACCAACTTTAAATTTAGGATCAATTAAAGAACCAACCTCAAGAAGCTCCTCGTCAGAATTTATTCTTTGTTCCTTAATTATTTTTTTTGGCTCTAAATTTAATTTATTAAATTCTTTCAATTGAGGTTTATTAAGTTTTTTTGGTTTAAGAAAACCTATTATATTTGCAAGATAACCATCTCTATCAATAGTTCTATTACCAACAACAGTACAACTATTGTAATCAAGAACTGTTGCAGAAACTCTAGTGCCATTTTCATTAACAAATGAAGTTTGGCCAATTTTAGTGCTGATGATCATAATTAATTATTTTTTTATTTTTATATCGACATTAACACCAGATGCTAAGTCAAGCTTCATAAGTGCATCAACTGTTTGTGGTGTAGGTTCAATGATATCCATCATCCTAATGTGTGTTCGTAATTCAAACTGCTCCCTACTTTTTTTATCTACATGTGGGGATTTATTCACTGTTACTCTTTCAATTTTAGATGGCATGGGAATTGGACCAATTACTTTTGCACCAGTTCTTTTAGCTGTCTGAAGAATATCAATTGAACTTCTATCTAAAATATTATGATCAAAAGATTTTAATCTTATTCTAATATTTTGATTTATCATGATTATGCCAGTTTAGATTTAATTTCCTCTTCAACATTTGAAGGTACAACATCGTAGTGTGAGAATAACATTGTATAACTTGCTCTTCCTTGGCTCATTGAGCGTAGATTATTAACATAACCAAACATATTAGCAAGAGGAACTACAGACGATACAACTTTAGCATTGCCTCTATCTTCCATTTTTTCAATTTGACCTCTTCTTGAATTTAAATCACCAATAATATCGCCCATGTAATCTTCTGGGGTAACTACTTCAACTTTCATCATTGGTTCAAGTAATTTTGGTCCAGCTTTTCCAACAGCTTCTCTAAATGCAGCTCTTGAAGCTATCTCAAAAGCTAATACAGAAGAGTCAACATCATGAAATGCACCATCATAAACTTCTGCTTCAAAGTCTATCACGTTATAGCCAGCTATGACCCCATTTTGAGCAGCAAAATTAATACCTTTTTCTACTCCAGGGATATATTCTTTTGGAATGTTTCCTCCAACAACTGTGTTAACAAATTTAACACCAGAATTTCTCTCTAAAGGTTTAAATTTCATTTTTACTCTTGCAAATTGGCCAGCACCACCAGATTGTTTTTTATGTGTATAATCTACTTCAACATCTTTAGTAATTGTTTCTCTATATGCAACTTGAGGGGCTCCAACATCTGCTTCAACTTTGAATTCTCTTTTCATTCTATCAACCAAAATTTCTAAATGAAGTTCGCCCATACCTTTAATAATTGTTTGTCCAGACTCTTCATCTGAGGTAACTCTGAAACTTGGATCCTCTTGAGCTAACCTTCCTAAGGCCTGTCCCATTTTTTCATAGTCAGCTTTTGTTTTAGGCTCAACTGCAACTTCAATAACAGGATCAGGAAATTCCATTTTTTCTAAGATAACTTTTTTTGATGGATCACATAAAGTATCACCAGTAGTAACATTCTTCAAACCAACTAAAGCAACTATATCTCCTGCTTTTGCATCTTTAATTTCTTCTCGGGTGTTTGAGTGCATTAAAAGCATTCTTCCAATTCTTTCTTTTTGATTTTTTGATGAATTAAGTATGGTTGAACCTGAGCTTAGGTTTCCACAATAAAGTCGACAAAAAGTTATTTGACCAACAAAAGGATCAGCTGCTACTTTAAAAGCCAAGGCTGCAAAAGGTTCTTCAGGGGTATTAGGAATTTGTAATTTATCATCTGAGCCTTCTTTTATTCCTTCAACAAAACCTATGTCTTTTGGGGAAGGCAAATAATCTACAACAGCATCAAGTAGTGGTTGGACACCTTTATTTTTAAAAGCAGTGCCACACAAAACAGGAACAAATTTAAAATCAATTGTTCCTTTTCTTATGCAAGCTTTTAAAGTATCAACAGTTATTTCTTTTCCCTCTAAATAGTCCTCTAGTGCTTTATCATCTGCTTCAACTGCATTTTCTATTAACTCTTCTCTTTTTTTCTTAGCAACCTCGATTAAATCATCGCTAATATCAGTAACATCATACTCGGCGCCGAGACTATCGTCTTTCCAAATAATTGATTTAAAATTTACTAGGTCAACAACTCCTTTGAAATCTGCCTCTTTTCCAATTGCCATTTGTAATACAAGAGGATTGGCTCCCAATCTATCTTTGATAGATTGTACGTTCATCTCAAAATCTGCACCAAGTCTATCCATTTTATTACAAAAACAAATCCTAGGAACTTTATATCTATCAGCTTGTCTCCAAACTGTTTCAGATTGTGGTTCGACTCCTGCAACACCGTCAAAACATGCAACGGCTCCATCTAAAACTCTTAATGATCTCTCAACTTCAATTGTGAAATCAACGTGACCAGGCGTATCAATAATATTTATTCTGTGATCATTCCAAAAACAAGTTGTAGCTGCTGAGGTTATTGTTATACCTCTTTCTTGCTCTTGTTCCATCCAGTCCATTGTTGCAGCACCATCATGAACTTCACCTATTTTATGAGACTTTCCTGTATAGTATAAAATTCTTTCAGTGGTTGTGGTTTTACCTGCATCAATATGGGCCATAATTCCAATATTTCTGTATTTACTTAAATCCATTTTTACCACCGATAATGAGCGAATGCTCTGTTAGCCTCAGCCATTTTATGAACCTCATCTTTTTTCTTAACAGAATTACCTTTATTTTCAAAAGCATCAATTAATTCGTTTGCTAACCTCTCTCTTTGGGTTTTTTCATTTCGTTTTTTTGAGTTAGTTAATATCCACTTAAATGCTAAAGCTTGAGCTCTAGTGCTTCTAACTTCCATTGGTACTTGATATGTAGCTCCACCTACTCTTCTTGATTTAACTTCAACAGATGGTTTAACATTATTGATTGATTTTTGAAAATATTCTAGTGGATCATCACTTTGATTATTTGTTTTAATAATATCTAGGGCACCATATACTATTTTTTGTGCTACTGTCTTTTTACCCCCTACCATAACCTCATTGATAAACTTGTTTAGAACAACACTGTTGTATATAGGATCAGGTAATACTTGTCTTTTCTCTGCTGCTCTTCTTCTTGACATGATTTAAATTTTAATTCTTAGGCCTTTTAGCACCGTATTTAGATCTACGTTGTCTTCTTTTTTCAAGCCCTTGTGTATCTAAGGTTCCTCTTATTATATGATATCTTACACCTGGCAAATCTTTAACTCTTCCTCCACGAATTAATACAACAGAGTGTTCCTGTAAATTATGTCCTTCACCTGGTATATATGCCGTAACTTCTTGACCATTAGTTAGCTTGACTCTTGCAACTTTTCTTAAGGCTGAGTTAGGTTTTTTAGGAGTTGTAGTGTAAACTCTTAGGCACACACCTCTTTTTTGAGGACATGACTTCAGAGCAGGAACTTTATTTCTCTTAGAGACTTTCTCCCTAGATTTCCTAACTAATTGATTTATGGTAGGCATAGTCCGCAGAATATATTTATAGTATTAAGTATAGTCAACATCTATTTAGAGGTTTCTAGCTGTTTTAATAGAGAATTATCGCGGATTTTAGCCTCTTTTCGAAGTGCTCTAATAACATTACCTGTACCGGCTGGAATTAATTTACCAACGATTACATTTTCCTTAAGGCCAGTTAATTTATCAACTTTTCCATTAATAGCTGCCTCGGTAAGAACTCTAGTTGTTTCTTGGAAAGAAGCCGCTGAGATAAAGGAGTTAGTTTGAAGACTGGCCTTGGTAATTCCAAGGATCATCATTTTATAAATCACCTCTTTCTTACCTTCTTTTTTAAGTAAAATATTCTTTTCTATGACTTCAATTTTATCTTTTATGTCACCAACTAGATATTCACTGTCACCCGCCTCAATAACTTCAACTTTTTGTAGCATTTGACGTGTAATACACTCAATGTGCTTATCATCAATCAAAACACCCTGAAGACGATAAACTTTTTGAACCTCTCTAACCATGTATTCTGCTAAAGCCTCAATTCCAAGAATATTTAAAATATCTGTTGGGGCTGGAGTACCATCAACAATCATATCGCCTTTATTGACTTTATCCCCTTCATTAAAGTATATGTAAGTACCTTTAGGTATTAAAAATTCAACTGGTTCTCCTTCTTCAGGATTGATAATAATTCTTCTTTTGCTTTTAATATCTTTTCCAAATTCAATTGTTCCGGATATTTCTGCTAGAACCGCAGGACTTTTTGGTTTTCTTGACTCAAAAATATCAGCAACTCTTGGTAGTCCGCCTGTAATATCTTTTGTTTTTGATGAAGCTCTTGGGATTCTAGCTATTACATCACCAGCAGCAACTTCTTTTCCTTTTTCAATATTTAAAACAATACCAACACTTAAATCATATGTAGATGAATTTTTTGATTTAATTGGACTGCCATCTTTATCTGTTATTAACAGCTGTGGTTTTAAATCTTGTTTTCCCTGAAAACTTTTCCAGTCAATTATAACTTTAGAGGAGATACCGGTAGTCTCATCAAACTTTTCAATAAATGATACACCCTCAACTAAATCACTAAAATCTAATTTTCCAGTTTCTTCAGCAACTATCGGAACAGTGTATGGATCCCATTCAAGTAATAAGCTGTTAAGCTTAACGTCAGCACCATTTTTGACCAATAAAGTTGATCCATATGGGGCTCTAAATGAAGAAACTAGAGTTTTATTATTATCAAATATTTCAAGCTCAGTAGTTCTATTGATAATTATTTCATTTCCTGATCCATTAACGACAGATTTAAGATTTTTAATTTTTACTTTACCATCACTAGGAGACTCAAAATTTGATTTTTCCGCAGAAGAGCTAGCAACACCTCCAACGTGAAATGTTCTCATTGTTAACTGAGTGCCGGGCTCACCAATTGACTGAGCTGCAATAATACCAACTGCTTCGCCAGTATTTACAGGTACTCCTTTAGCTAAATCTCTTCCATAAGATTTAGCACAAATACCATGTGTTGTTCCACAAGTGATTGGTGATTTAATTCTAACAGATGTAATATTTTCTTTTTCTAATAATTCAATTTCTTCGTGTGAAATGTAAGAGTCATTTTTTATGATCACATCACCTTTTTTGTTTTTTACATCATCGGCAAGATATCTACCAAAAACTCTTTCAGTCAAAGGTATAGAGACCTCACCAGACTCATAAATAGTGTCAACAGTTAAACCATTTTTACATGTACAATCTTTACATGTAATTGTTAAATCTTGAGCAACATCAACTAGTCTTCTTGTCAAATAACCTGAACTTGCTGTTTTAAGAGCAGTGTCAGCTAAACCTTTTCTGGCACCGTGAGTAGAGTTAAAATATTCAAGAACTGTTAAACCATCTTTAAAGTTAGATGTAATTGGATTTTCAATAATCTCTCCTGATGGTCTTGCCATCAAACCTCTCATACCCGCCAACTGCTTAAGCTGAGCTTCAGAGCCACGTGCACCAGAGTCTGCCATGATATATACAGAATTAATTTGGCTATCCTTATTTGATGAAACAGTTTTCATCATTGCTTTTGCAACTTTGTCTGTACAAGTGGACCACAAGCCTACAACTTTATTATATTTCTCTCTTTCAGTAATAAGACCTTCTTGATATTGATTTTCAAGACTATTAACTAGTTTTTGTGTATCTTGTATTAAAACATTCTTTTCCTCAGGTATGACTAAATCATCTTTTCCAAATGAAATACCTGCTTTTGCAGCATACTTAAAACCTACGTTCATGATTTGATCAACGAATATACAGGTCGCCTTTTGGCCTGTAAATCTGTAAACATTATCTAAAAGATTACTAATATCTTTTTTTGTCAGAACTTTATTAATTACATCAAAAGGTAAATTTTTGTTTTCAGGAACTGTTTTAAAAAGCATAACTCTACCTGCAGAAGTAGTATATTTTTTGTATTCAAAGTTGTCTGTTTCAGAATTATATATTTTAGTCCTATATAAAATAGGTGTGTGAAGCTTTATGGTTTTGTTTTCTAATGCAAATTCTACTTCAGAAACATGTGAATAATACTTCTTTACTTCTTCTTTTTTATTAATCAATGATAGATAGTAAATACCCAAAACTATATCTTGACTTGGGACAATAATCGGTTTTCCACTTGAAGGTGAAAGAATATTATTAGTACTCATCATTAAAACTCTTGCTTCTAATTGGGCTTCAAGGCTAAGAGGTATATGAACAGCCATCTGATCACCATCAAAATCAGCATTAAATGCGGTGCAAACTAATGGATGTAGTTGGATAGCTTTACCTTCAATTAAAATTGGTTCAAATGCCTGAATACCTAATCTATGTAATGTAGGTGCTCTATTTAGAAGAATTGGATGTTCTCTAATTACTTCATCAAGTATATCCCAAACCTCAGGTCTTTCAGACTCTACCATTTTTCTTGCAGATTTAAGAGTTGAAGCGAAACCGTAAGATTCTAGTTTATTGTATATGAATGGTTTAAATAACTCTAAAGCCATTTTCTTAGGAAGACCACATTGATGAAGTTTTAGTTCTGGCCCTACTACAATTACTGATCGACCAGAGTAGTCGACCCTTTTCCCTAGTAAGTTTTGTCTAAATCTACCTTGTTTACCTTTTAACATTTCAGATAGAGATTTTAGTGGTCTTTTGTTTGTGCTTGTGATGACTCTTCCCCTTCTCCCATTATCAAAAAGTGCATCAACAGACTCTTGAAGCATTCTTTTTTCGTTTCTTACTATAATGTCTGGGGCTCTTAAATCTAAAAGTCGTTTTAATCTGTTATTTCTATTAATAACTCTACGATACAGGTCGTTTAAGTCAGATGTTGCAAAACGTCCACCTTCTAGGGGAACCAGTGGCCTTAACTCTGGCGGAATAACTGGAAGTACTTTTAAAACCATCCACTCAGGTTTTATGCTAGAGTTTTTAAATCCCTCCATAACTTTCATTCTTTTAAGAATTTTTTTCTTTTTAGTCTCAGATGAAGTAGTTTCACTTTCCTCAACTAAT
>CACIPV010000021.1 GCA_902588615.1 uncultured Alphaproteobacteria bacterium
CTATTGTTGAAAAGGGTGCTATTACAAACTTTCAAGGAAAGATATATGTTGACTCTATTGCTCAGAAAACTGATGGATATCAAATGAGTAGATCATTGCTTTTAGATGACATATCGAAAGCCAACAATAAACCAGAACTTGAAATTTATGCAGATGATGTAAAATGTAGTCACGGGTCTACTGTTTCCAAATTAGATGACGAGCAAATTTATTATTTTAAGTCCAGAGGAATTGATAGCGAAATAGCTAAAAAAATATTAAAAAAAGCATTTATTGTTGAGATTATTGAGTCAATTAAAGACGATATGTTAAAGAATTATTCAAATGAGTTAATTGAAAGTTTATTATCATGAATAATATTAAATTAGATTTTCCAATTTTAGATAAAAAGATCAGAGACAAAGCTATTACTTATCTTGACTCTGCAGCAAGCACTCAGAAACCCAAACAAGTAATTAACTCTATTTCTGAATTTTTAGAAAATTCTTATGAAAATGTTCATAGAGGAATGAATTCACTTAGTATAGATGCTACAGATTTATATGAAAAATCTAGAGATGTAGCAAAAAATTTTATTAATTCTAATTCTACAAATGAGATAATTTTTACAAGAGGGGCTACTGACTCTATCAATATTATTGCTAATTCGTTAGCTGAACATCTTAAAGAGGGCGATAAGATTGTTGTGACAGAATTAGAACATCACTCAAACTATTTGCCTTGGATGAACTTATGTAAAAAATTAGGTTTAGAATTAAAAATAATTCCTATTTCTAAAGATGGCATTCTATCTGAAGACGATATCATTAATAATTGTGATGACTTCACAAAGGTTCTCTCTTTAACACACATGTCAAATGTGACTGGTCAAATACTTGATATTAAAAAGATTAAAAAATCAATTAATAAAGATACTTATGTTGCCGTTGATGGTTGTCAATCAATAGCACACTTAAAAATTGACGTAAAAGATTTGGATTGTGATTTTTACTCTTTTTCATCTCATAAACTTTATGGTCCATCAGGTATTGGAATTATGTATGGTAAAGAAGATATTTTAAACAAATTAAATCCCCCAACACTTGGAGGAGGGATGATCAATGAAGTTTCATCTAATGATTTTTCCTATGCTATGTTACCTAATAAATTTGAACCCGGTACGCCCTCAATTGAGGCAGCAATTGGCTTTAAAACTGCTATGGAATATTTGAATAATAATAATTACCAAGACTATTTTCTGAATGAAAAAAAACTCAGATCTACATTAATTAAAGCTTTAAGTGAATTTAAAGAAGTAGATATATATGGCTCTAATGAGGATGGAAATGCTACATCTATTGTTTCTTTTAATGTTAAAAACCAAAATTTTAATGATATTGCCACTTTTCTTGACCAGTATGGAATTATGATAAGAGGAGGTCACCATTGTTGCCAACCATTTATGAAAAAGTTAGGTATCCCTGGTTCTTGCAGAGTCTCTTTTGGTATTTACAACGATCTTAATGATATTGATCATTTTATAGACTCTTTGAAAAAAACTCTAAAACTTCTTCAATAAGCTATGGATAATAAAACACTTTCTGACTTTATGCCAAAAGTAAGTTCTGAAGGTGAGATTACTTACGGAGAAATATCATCATCACAGTTAGTGATATTAACAAATGATCATATAATCAAAGTTCTCACAGATATAAAAGATCCTGAAATGGATATGAATATTTATGATCTTGGTTTAATTTACGACATATCAATTGATAATTTTAACAATATTAAAATTATTATGACACTGACAACAGTAAACTGCCCAGTTGCCGATAGTTTTCCACTAGAAGTTGCTAAAAAAGTTCATGAATTAAAAGATGTAGGACAGGTTAGTATAAAACTAACCTTTGAACCACCATGGAATAAAGATATGATGAGCGAAGATGCAAAGTTAGCTTTAGGTTTTTAATATGACCAATCCTTTATTTTCATTATCCAAAACTGCTGAAGAACAAATTTCTAAATTATTAGTTAAAAATAGTAATGCTATTGGTTTGAAAATAGGCTTAAGCACTAAAGGGTGTGCAGGATTAAGTTATACAATGGAGTATGTGAATAATGATAACATACAAGGTTGTGAGCTTGTCAATGATTATAAGTTCCCTCTTTATATTGAAGATAAAGCAGTTATGTATGTAATAGGTACAGAAATGGACTTTATTAAAGAAGAATTTGGAGAAAGGTTTATTTTTAAAAATCCTAATCAGACCAGTGAATGTGGCTGTGGTGAGAGTTTTCACGTTTAGATTTTAGTTTAATTGATGGCAATCTTATTGGGTATTCTCTCAGCTTTTAGTTTTGGTGTTGGAGATTTTTTAGCTAGATTTTCATCAAAGGAAGTTGGATTTAAAAATTCACTTTTTTGGATGTTGGTTGTTGGCTCAATATTTTATTTAATTTTATTCTATTTTTTTGGAAGTGGTCTTTCTCCAAACGCGATTGGTCTGAGTAATAGTTTCCTATCAGGAATTTTAATAATGTTTGGACTTCTTTGTTTGTACAGAGGTCTCCAAATGGGACCAGTGTCAATTGTAGCCTCGATAACAGCGACCAATCCCTTTTTTGTCTTTGTTATAAGATTTTTTTTAGGAAGTGAACCCACACTTACTCAATGGATTGCCACTCTTGTCGTTATATCTGGCGCAATATTTGTATCCATAAGCGCTGATAGTTTTAAAGAAAGCCTAGGTTTGTCAAAAAAACAGATAAAAGAGTCTTTAATTGTGTCATTTATGGCAAGTGGTATGCTGGCTTTGGGCCTTATTTTTTCTCAAGAGGCCTCTAATTCTTTAGATCCAATTGAGGCTGTTATTTATGTAAGATTTTTTAGCTTATTGGGTATTGCTTCTTTATTATTTTTTATGAAGTCTAAAATAACTCTAACAAAGAAAGCAGTTCCTATTTTATTTTTTCAAGGAATATTAGAAACCACAGGTTATTTTTGTTTGGTCTCTGCATATGCTTTTGACAAAGTGAGTATCGCAGTAGTCATTTCTTCAGGTTTTGGTTTAGTAACAGTTTTATTGGCTAGACTAGTTTTAAAAGAAAAAATATCTAAAATTCAAACTTTAGGCATCTCTTTAACTTTCATTGGCGTTGTAGGTCTAACTATCTAATTAAATTTTGAAGCCTCATTTTATCAAAACGATATGAATTCATTACTATAGCTAAGCAAATAACTATACCTCCTATAATTGTATTTACATCTGGTGTTTCATTGATACCCAGAATAGGTAGCCACGCCCAAAAAATTCCTCCAACTACTTCTAATAAAGATAGCATTGTTAGTTCTCCTGAAAGTAATTGTTTTGAACCGATGCTAAACAGGATAAGCCCAGTCGCAACAATTAAACCGTGAGTCATACTCAACAAAATATTTCTGAAGGGTAAATAGATTTCCTGATTATTAAAAATCATTAAAAAAGCAGAAATAGCTGCGCAAAAAATTCCTGCATAAATTAAAATATAAAATTTTTTAAAGTTACTTTTACTTCTCAAAGCAACGGTGAATGCTGCAAAGCCAAGACTTGATATAAAGCCCATAATTAATCCATACAACGATCCACTAAAGGCACTTGCATATATCATTATTAAAGCTCCAATAAACGCTATAATCATAGTAATAAAATTTTGTTTTGAGATTTTCTCATTAATAAACACTAGGGCAATTAATGATGCTAAAAAAGGCATTAACGCCAACATAAATAGAGTAACTGCGGCAGTTGTATTGCTTATTGAATAAATAAAACCAACCATGGCTGTTGTTAAACTAAGACCACCAATCACAGAAACTTTATCTATTTTGATTACATTCATAAAAAAGTCTTTTTGCTCATTTAGAATAAGATATGTGGCGATGATAATTGCAACTGTAAGCCCTCTAATAACAAGGTAGGGGAGTTGATAGATTTGAGGGTCTATCATATTTTTGACCACCAGCGGTCCAAAACTCCATATTAATCCACTTAGAACTACTATAATTACTGCCTTGATGTGGTCGCTCATTTTAAGAAATTAACTTATTTTATAAATTAACTTTTTAATAGTTAATTACTGATAAAGAAATCTGAGAGAGTTTTAATATCATCAAAAGAAGTATTCTTACCCTCATTACTTCTTAGAGTAAATGAGTCTGACTCAATCTCTTTCTCACCCATTACAAGAGAATAGGGTATCTTTTTAGAAACAGAATTTCTTATTTTATAACCCAATTTGTTATCAGATCCATCGACAATTACTCTTACACCCATTTTTTTAAGCTCCCCTTTAATTCGGTTACTATGATCAACAAATTTTTCAGACACAGGGAGAATTGCAAGTTGTATAGGCGTAACAAATAAGGGAAGCCAGCCATTAGTGTTTTCAAGAATAATTGCTATAAACCTTTCTAGAGATCCGACAACTGCTCGGTGTATCATTATTGGAACTTGATTTTTGTCATCTTTGTCTTTGTATTTTGCACCCAATCTATCAGGGAGATTGAAGTCAATTTGTATCGTTCCACATTGCCACTCTCTACCCAGTGAGTCCTCTAATGTAAATTCTATTTTTGGACCATAGAATGCTCCTTCACCCTCTAAAATATTAAATTCTTTATTGTTGTCTTTTAAAACTTTTTTTAACTGATTTTCAGCATTGTCCCAGTTTTCTTGTGTGCCAATACTTTTTTCTGGGCGAGTAGAAATATTATATTTTATTTTTTCAAATCCGAACTTTTTATACACTCTCTCAATTAATAGGGTTGTCTCATTACAAACATCATATATTTGTTCAGCAGAACAAAATATGTGGGCATCATCTTGAGTAAAACCTCTGACCCTAAATAATCCATTTAGAGCTCCAGAGGGTTCGTATCTATGACACTTACCAAACTCCGAGTATCTAAGTGGTAAATCTTTGTAAGTTATTAGTTGAGAGTTAAATAAAACAATATGACATGGGCAATTCATAGGTTTTAGTGCAAATGTCTTGTTGTCAGTTTCTGATGTAAACATATTTTCTTTAAAATTGTCCCAATGACCAGACTTTATCCAAAGCTCATTTGATACTAGCTCAGGTGTTTTTACTTCAAAATAATTAAGTTTTTGCTGCTCAGAGCGAATATATTTTTCAATATTTTGATACAAGGTTAAGCCTTTATCTTTCCAAAATACATTCCCTGCTGATAAATCAGTTAGAAGGAACAAACCCATATCAGTGCCTAATCTTCTATGATTTCTTTCTTTAGCCTCTTCTAAATTTTTTAAATAAACTCGAAGTTCTTTTTCAGAATACCAAGCTGTTGCATAAATTCTTTGAAGCATTTTGTTAGTGCTAATACCTCTCCAATAAGCCCCCGATACATTTGTTATTTTAAAGCTGGCATTATAATCTTTTGTGCTTTTATGATGAGGACCTTTACAAAGATCAGTAAAATTTTTTTGCTCATAGAGTGTTATTTCATCAGAATTATCTAAATTATTAATAAGCTCCAATTTATATTTATTATCTTTAAATATTTCTGATGCCTCTTTTTTAGTTACAGCTCTCTTTAAAAAGTTTCTTCCCTCTGAGAGAATTTCTTTCATTTTTTTTTCTATATTAGCTAAGTCATCATCTGATAGAGTACTTTCCATATCAAAGTCATAATAAAAACCGTTCTTTATAAAAGGACCAATAGTTGGTTTAGCATTTGGGAAAAGAGTAATTACAGCTTCAGCCAAAATATGAGCCATATCATGCCGCATTATATTTAATGCATCATCAGATTTAGGTTTAATGGGAGTGCTATTTTCAACTTCAGTGTCCCAATAATTATTATTCGAGTCTTTAAATGCTATTATATCGCTCATAATTCTAATTTTTTATAAAAACAACTTTTTTTACCCGTATGGCAAGCACCAATGCCTTCAAGCTCAACTTCATAAATCAAAGCGTCACTGTCACAATCAGTATATATATTAATAATATTAAGTTTATTGCCAGATGTTTCACCTTTTAACCATAATTTTTTTTTACTTCTACTCCAAAAGTGTGCTTTTTTTGTTTTTACTGTCATTTCAATAGAATTTTTATTTGAGTAGGCCATCATAAGAATTTCATTAGTTGACTTCTCTTGAGCAATCGTAGGTATTAGCCCATCAGAATTAAAAACTAGGTGATTTATGTTGAAATTTTCCAATGTCTTGATTTTTAATGATTTTTACTTTTATTAAAGTATTTTTCAATTATTAAAAGAATTTTTTCGATGAATTATTATTTAGCACCGATGATGGGTTACACAGACTGCTATTTTAGAAGTTTAGTGGAAAACATTTATGGAAATAGTGTAACTACTTTTTCTGAAATGATCGTGGATAAAGCAATCATCCATAATGAGACCAAAACAATAACCAAGCATTTTTTAAAAAATAATAAAAGCGCCATTCAA
>CACIPV010000022.1 GCA_902588615.1 uncultured Alphaproteobacteria bacterium
TAATTGTCATCTGAAATATTTTCTAAATTTTGTACAATACTAGAAAAAAATTGTGATGCTAAAACTCCATCAACAGCTCTATGATCACATGATAATGTCAAATTTATAAAACTCCCTATTTCAATCTTACCTTTGTCCACAAAAACATCCTCAAAAATCTGTCCCACTGCTAATATGTATGTTTGTCCTGGTAAAATAATAGCATCAAAACTACGGATGTTAAATGAACCTAAATTAGATATACTTATGACTCCATCTGACAGATCAGAGGGAGAAAGTTTATTTTCTCTTGTTAAATTTATCTTTTCATTAAGATTGGTGTTGATTTCATTTAAACTAAAATTATTTATCTTTTTGATTACAGGCATTTTTAAGCCAAACTTAGAGTCAACGGCAATACCAATATTATGATCTTTATTAATAAAAAATTCACCATTATCTTTATATGTACAATTTGAGTCTGGAAATGCTTTGAATGCATTTGATATAGATTGCATTAATATCGCATTTAAAGAGTACTTATTACCTTTTAATTTTTGATCTTTTCTAAATTTTAATAGGGTAGCTATATTCACTCTAGTATTTAAATAAAAATGTGGAATGTTATTTTTGGAATGTGTTGTTGCTTTTGCAATAGCTTGTCGTAATCTATTAACATTAGGGCTTTCAGACAAATGATTTGAGTCTGATACATCTCTTAAAATAATTCTATTATCTGGACCAGTACCTTTTAATTTTGATAAATCTATAGATTTTTCATTTGAGATTTTTTTGGCAAGTGGGGATATAAATACTCTTATAGGCCCGTTATCAAAATTTCCATTTATATCAAGATCATCAGTATGTATTCTTCTTGAAATCGATTTTATCTTTGAAATATCTATATTTTTTTTTTGAGCTATTTTTTTAGCTAAGGGTGTAATTAATATTTTATCCGAAACAAAATCTTCATCATTTTCAGAAGGATTTATTTCTAAAGTTTGTATTTTATTATCTGAATTATTATTTTTTAGAAAATTATTTATATCCTCTTGTGTAAAAGTCAAATCGTCTGAAATTATTGCAACTAATTGATTAACGTTTGCTGTTTCACCTTCCTTGGATATTATTTTAGCAATATACCCATCTTCTGGAGACTCGTACTCCATTGTAGCTTTATCTGTTTCAACTTCGAATAAAACCTCACCACTTAATATTGGATCTTTTTCTTTTTTTATCCACTTAACAATTTTACCCACCTCCATTGTGGGAGATAAAGAAGGTAAATTAACTTCATATAACATTAATTTGTATATGACACTTTTTTAACAGCAGATACAATTTCATCAGTGTTGGGTAATGCTAATTTTTCTAAATTTTCTGCATATGGCATTGGGACATCTTTTCCACTTACTTTAATTATTTCTGAGTCAAGGAAATCAAAGCAATTTGATTGGATTAAATAAGATAAGTGTGATCCAAAACTTGTATTACCAAAGCCATCCTCAACAATTACAACTCTATTGGTTTTCTTAACGGAATTATATATCAATTCTTCATCTAGAGGTTTAATTGATCTTAGATCTATAATATCAGGACTTATCCCGATTTTTTCAATTGATGGGAGGGCGTTTAATATTCTTTGAACAGTCATTGAAAAACCAATAACAGTGACATCTTTACCTTCTTTAATAAGATTGCCTTTACCAATAGGAATTAAAAAATCGTTTTCTTCAGGAACGTTAGTTTTTTCTTTATAAAGTAATTCATGTTCTAAAAAAACAACAGGATTGGGATTTCGAATAGATGATTTTAATAAACCTTTTGCATCTCTTGCATTTGAAGGAGCAATTACTATCAAGCCTGGAATATGAGAGAACCAAGATATAAAACATTGGCTATGTTGTGCTCCAACTCTAGCCGCAGCACCATTTGGGCCTCGAAAAACTATTGGAACATTTATTTCTCCTCCTGACATATATAAAGATTTAGCAGCAGAATTAACTATTTGATCAATCGCTTGCATAGAAAAATTAAAAGTCATAAATTCACATATAGGTTTAAGTCCTGCCATGGCTGCTCCAATAGCTAAACCTGTAAAACCATGCTCAGAAATAGGAGTATCTAAAACCCTTTTTGATCCAAATTTATCAAGAAGCCCTTGGGTTACTTTATATGCACCATCGTATTCAGCTACCTCTTCTCCTAAAAGAAAAACATCTTTGTCTAATTTCATTTCTTCTTCAATAGCTTGATTCAATGCCTCTCTCATAGATATTTCTTTTTCAGACCAATTCTTTCCACCTGAATTTTCTTTTGTTTGATTTAAAAGAGAATTCATTGAAATATTTACTTCTGATGAAAGAGGTTCAGATGCGTTAGAGGAAACTTGCGGAGATTTTTCAATAGGTTTTTCTGGTATCTCCTCTATTTCCTCACCATCAACTTTAAGTAGAGCTATTTCAGTATTAACACTTATATTTTCAGTGCCCTCTTTAACTAGTATTTTCTCAACTTTACCATCATCGGGTGACTCTAGTTCCATGGTAGCTTTATCAGTTTCAATTTCTGCTAAAATATCTCCTGAAACTACACTATCTCCCTCTTTTACTAACCATTTTACTAAGTTACCTGTTTCCATTGTTGGAGATAAAGCTGGTAGAAGTATTTTCATAAATATACCTCGGTGTATAATTCTTTTAAATCTGGAAGTGGCGACTCAAGTGAAAATTTTTCTACATCTTTAATTTGTTTCTTTATATCACTTTCAATATCTTTAATCATGTCCTCTTGAATTTTATAATCATTTAATAAAGTTTCTTTCATCATTAACACAGGGTCTATCTCTTTCATTTTATTGACTTCATCTTTAGTCCTGTATAGACCGGGATCAGACATTGAATGGCCTCTAAATCTATATGTATCCATTTCAATAATGTAGGGCTTAGAATTTTTTTCGATATATTCTCTTGCCCTTATAGCTGACTCACTTACATTAAAAAAATTCATTCCGTCTACTTTTTCACCTTTAATGCCAAATACAGTTGCTCGTTCGTACAACTCACCTCCTGCTGCAGACCTTCCAATAGATGTACCCATTCCATATTTATTGTTTTCGATAATAAATAATACTGGTAACTCCCAAAGTGATGCTAAATTAAATGCCTCAAAAACTTGGCCATTACTCATAGCTCCATCCCCTAAATAGACTCTTGAAATCTTTTTTTCGTTTCTGTATTTATGTGCGAAACCTATGCCAACGCCTAAAGGTACTTGTGCTCCAACGATACCGTGTCCACCATAAAATCTATTAGCTTTGGAGAACATGTGCATTGATCCACCCTTGCCTTTTGAAATTCCATCTTTCCTTCCAGTTAATTCAGCCATTACTTGTTTAGGATCTACTCCACGAGCTAATATATGTCCATGATCTCTATAAGCAGTGATAACGGTATCCTCTGAGTTAATAGAAGAAAGAATACCTATGACAACAGCCTCTTGGCCAATGTATAAATGACAAAAACCTCCAATTTTTCCAGCTCCATATAATTGAGCAGCTTTCTCTTCAAATTTTCTAATTAAAAACATTTTTTCGTAAAACTTCAGTAACTGGTCGTTTGTAAAATTATTTATATTTTTTTTATTCATCTTAATCTAATTTTAATATGGTCTCTCCATCTTGAATATTAGGGTTATTCTGCTTTGTAATTTCATCAATATAATCCTCTTTATTAGAATAGAAAGAGTGTAAATCAATATTAATATCTAACATTTTTTGATCGAGATTGGATTGCAATTTTTTATACATTTTTTCCTCAAATTGATAAATTAAGTAATTTCCAATATTGAACTTTCCATAAACTGTGTGATATATCAGGTAAATCAATACAAATATAAAAAAGAAATTTATTAAACTACTAGCTTTTAAAAACTTCACTTAATTCACCAGCATACCCTTTAATATTGTCATTTTCTGATATTCTAAGTAACTGATTGTATTTTGCAACTCTATCAGATCTAGCTAATGAACCAGTTTTAATCAAAGGACAGCGTGAAGCAACAGCTAAATCTGAGATAAAAGAATCTTCAGTTTCTCCTGACCTATGAGACATAATAGATGCAAAACTATTATCTGTCGCTAGGTTGATAGCTTCTAAAGTTTCTTTAACTGTGCCTATTTGATTCAATTTAATTAAAATACTGTTAGCTTGTTTTTCATCTATACCAGTTTGCAACTTTTGTATGTTTGTAACAAAAAGGTCGTCACCAACTAATCGTATCTTTGAACCAAGTTTATTTGTAATTTTTACCCAACCTTCATAATCTTCTTCATTAAGTGCATCTTCAATTGAAAAAATAGGATATTTTTTACTAATATTTTCATAAACACTAATCATTTCTTCAGTTGAATATGAGTTACCTTCAAAATTATATTTTCCATCAGAGTAAAACTCACTAGAAGCTGCATCTAATGAAATTTTAAAGTGATCATTTAATTTAAAGCCTGCTTTTGAAATTGAATTACAAATTAAATCTAAAACATCTAAATGAGATTTTAAATTAGGAGCAAAACCACCTTCATCGCCAAGATTGGTATTTAAAGATCTAGATTTTAATTCTTTTTTTATATTGGCTATTACAGAATGTGTTGAAGATAAAGCTTCAGTTAAAGATTTAAATCCTATTGGTAAAATCATAAACTCTTGAAAATCAACATCATTATCAGCATGTTGTCCACCATTTATTACATTCAACATTGGAACAGGAATAATTAAATTATCTAAACCCTGGGAAAGAAATATTGCACCAAAGTTTGCATAAGACCAAGCCTTATAATAAGCGAGACTAAGAGATAAAATAGCGTTTGCTCCATAATTTGATTTATTTTCTGTGCCATCTAAATCTATTAGGAGTTGATCAAATTCTCTGAAATCAGCAAAACTTTTATCTAAAATTTTTGGTTTTATGAGTTTGTTAACATTAGATACAGCTTTTAAGACACCTTTGCCACTCATTCTATTTGTGTCTAAATCTCTTAATTCTAATGCTTCAAATTTTCCTGTAGATGCACCTGATGGAACCATTCCACGAAATGGATATGGTATATTTTCAAATATCATTTCACATTCTACAGTTGGGTTACCCCTACTATCAAAAATTTCTCTTGCTGTTATATTTTTAATTTTCATTTATTTTGCCGCCTTATTTATTTTGTTTATAGCATTTAAGAGTTCTGGCATTTTATGTAAATATACCATATTAGGACCGTCACTTAATGCCGTTTCTGGGTTAGGGTGAGTTTCAATGAAGAAACCTGCAATCCTTAAAGATGAAGCAGCTTTCGATAATGGTGTCACATACTCTCTAGCACCTCCACTTTTTTTACCCAATCCACCAGGTAGTTGCACACTGTGAGTTGAGTCAAAAATAATTGGGTATCCAAATGTTTTCATTAAATGAATACCTTTAAAGTCATTTATTAAATAATTATATCCAAATGAATTTCCCCTTTCAGTTATTAATATTTTTTTGTTATTTTCATTTTCAATTTTATTGATGATATTTGAAACTTCTTTATGTGATAAAAACTGTCCTTTTTTAACATTGACAATCTTTTTTGTTTGTGCAGCAGCTTTTATTAAATCTGTTTGCCTACATAAAAAAGCAGGAATTTGTATTACATCAAGAAATTCAGCCAACTTATCAACTTGAAAAGTCTCATGAACGTCGGAAGT
>CACIPV010000023.1 GCA_902588615.1 uncultured Alphaproteobacteria bacterium
TTAGTTATTTTTGCTCTCCTTATGGCAAATTTAACTGCAGTCCACATTTCAGCACTTTGATCAATAACTACAAAATAATTTCTATT
Source organism: uncultured Alphaproteobacteria bacterium (assembly GCA_902588615.1). Lineage (GTDB taxonomy): Bacteria > Pseudomonadota > Alphaproteobacteria > HIMB59 > HIMB59 > HIMB59. The sequence continues at coordinate 87 of CACIPV010000023.1, forward strand.
ATTATTTTTTTTCATTTTTTTCTAAATATTAAATTTGTAACTAAACTAAGCAATAATGATATAGCAATTAAAATTATAATATAAATAAAAGACTCAGTTTTTAACAACTTTTCCAGTTTAAATGAAATCCCTCCTTTTTTAATTTGCAAGTTTTTAGATACCATTTTAACAATTTCATTGTTTTTTAATTCGTACATATAAACTTTTATATTTCCAGGTGAGATATTATCTGGTATCAAAAATTTTTTTAAAAATAAATTTCCACTTAAACTTTCAAGCTCCTCTTCTATGTACAAATTTTTTACTTTCATTGCTTTTCTTATTTTATGAAGTTCAAGAGAGTGATTACTGATTAGTAAATGTCTATCCTTTAAGATAGAAAATAAAAAAATTTCATTCAAAGTCTTTTTTGGAGAAGTGAAGATCGCAAAAAAACTAGGTTGATTATTCAACTCTTTTGTCTCATTAATCCATAAAAAACCCTCTTTAACTTTTGTCGTCAATTTAGCTTTTTTATTCTCTCCTTCAAAAATGAAGATGACATCACTATCGTTATCTTTATTTCCAAATAAAACTACTTCTTTTCCTAAAAAATTTGAGTTTATTTCAATTTCAAATTGATCTAAGGAAAAATTAGATGCAAAACCAATTTTAAAAAAAAATATGATTATTAAAATATACTTAAACATAATTTATAATGAATAAGTTCTCAGGTGTTCTAAATAAATCATAAGCTAAAAATGATGAAATAATTAATAGTAACATACCAAATGTTACCTTTAAATTTTCTTGATCAAGTATATCGACTATCCTTGTAGCTAGTGCAGCTCCGATAGAGCTACTTACTATTAATCCTAAAGCCAATACAAAATCTATATTTTGATTTATGTATATTTGCAAAAATAAAGATACAAAGGATACTATCGTGATGTTAAATAGAGATGTCCCTATTACTGAAATAGTTTTCATACCTAAAAAATAAATCATACATGGAATAAGTATAAAGCCACCACCAATACCAGTTAGCCCTGTCAATACACCTATAAATAAACCAATTAAAAGTGGTGCTAGTACACTTATATATAGTTTAGATTTTCTATACTTAATTTTAAAAGGAAGTCCATGTATCCAAGAATGCTGGTGTAATTTAAATTTTTTATTTTTATGTACGATATTAACTTTAGCTGTTTCATAAAGAATTAATACAGCAGTTATAATTAAAAGAATTATATAGATACTATTTAAATAGTTATCAATTAAACCAATAGTTTTTAAATTATTTAGAATTAATACACCAAAAAGTGTCCCCACTAATCCACCAATAACCATTGTTAAGCCAATCTGATAGTCTATGTTTTTTCTTTGAAAATGACTTACTACACCAGTTGATGTTGAGGCGAATACTTGAACAGTAGTAGTTCCAACTGCAACAGCTGGAGGAATGCCAACTAGTATCAAAAGAGGAGAGGATATAAAACCTCCACCTATGCCAAAGAGCCCAGATATAAAACCAATTCCAACTCCAAGGGAAATTAATATATAAATATTTATGGATATTTCAGCAATAGGTAGGTAAAAATTCATATATTGAAATAAAATATTATACTTAAAATTAATAAAATAAATTAATGATTAAATACACTTTAGCATTTGCTTGTTCAAGCGATGGTTTTATTGCAAAATATTCTGGTGATAATCCATTTGAATGGACTAGCTTGGAAGACAAAAAACATTTAGACAATTTAATAAAGAATCATAAATGGCAAGTTATGGGCAGAAAGACTCATGAATTAAATCCAAACGAGTCTAGATCAAGAATTATTTTTTCTAGAAAATACCAGAAAATCAAACAAATTAAAAATTCAATAAATCAATATTATTTTAATCCAGATATTAATCAGTGGTATGAATTTGAAAATCTTTGCAAAGAAAGTGTTTTAATTTTAGGGGGAACAAGTGTTCATGATTATTTCTTATATGCTGATTTAATTGATGAAATTTTTATAACTATAGAGCCTTTAAAATTTGAAAAAGGCTTACCAGCTTTTACTTACATAAATTTTAGGGACTTAGTTCCTTACTTAAATGAGAGAGGATATCGTCATTCTGAAAAAAAAATTAATGATAAGGGCTCTTTGTTAGTTAATTTTTCAAAAACTTAGAAGTTCTGTATAATCATTTTTGTCGTTTACATTAAAAAATTCAATTTTTTTATTTTTTTTAAAATTTATATAATCAAATCCAATTTCTTCAGCAAATTTCATAATTTTATAACCATTATTTTTTAAAAGGACTTCATTTAATTCCGTAAATATTTTTGATGACCAAAAAGAAAACATTGGTTCGATAATATTATCAATCTTACAAATATAAACTTTACTATTTTTTTCTGTAATTGAGATAAAATTATCTATGATACCTGTGTTTATTATTGGGGCATCAGTGGGAAAAAGTGCAAACCATAAATCCTCTTTTGAGTTTTTATATAGATCAAGAGCGCTATGTAACCCAGCTAGTGGCCCTTTATAACCACCAATTTTATCACTTACAACTTTATAACCAAATATTTTGTACTTACTGATATCTCTATTAGCATTAATTATAATGTCATTAGACTTTCCTTGAAGACTTTCTATTAAAATTTCAATGAAATACTTATCTTTAATTTTTAAAAAACTTTTATTTTCATAACCCATTCTGGAGGATTTACCACCCGTTAGTATTACAGATACAAGCTTACTCATCTTTGGTATATCTGAATTCTCCGGATAAAATATTTAACCGTTTACCTCTAATCCTTCCAATCATTGTTAAATTTTTCTTTCTAGCTATTTCAACTGCCCAAGCAGTGAAACCTGATCGAGATAATAGTATTGGTATTTCCATTTTGATACATTTCAATACCATTTCACTTGTCAGCCTGCCAGTAGTGTAAAAAGACATTTCTTTTGCGTCTATTTTTTTATCAAGTATCAAACCAGCAATTTTATCAACAGCATTATGTCTCCCCACATCTTCAAAATAATACAAAGGTTTATCTCCCTGACATAAGACGCAACCGTGTATTGCACCTACAGATAAATATAAACTTGGCTCAGTATTAATTTTTTTAGATAAATTCATAAGCTGTTGATGATCTATTCTTATTTTTTTATTCAAGGAAATGGTGTTTATTTCTTCAAATAAGTCTCCAAATACAGTCCCTTGTGCACAACCAGAAGTATTTACTTTCTTCTTTAATTTTTCTTCATAATTAGTTTTACTCTTTGTTCTCACAACAACTGTCTTTAGGTCTTTATGAAACTCAATCTTTTTTACATCGTCTATATTATTAAGCATTCCCTGATTGAACAAATAACCTATAGCTAAATATTTTGGATAATCTCCTATAGTCATTATTGTCACTATTTCTTGGTTGTTTAAGTATAGCGTGAGTGGTTTTTCTTCAATGATTGGAATTTTTGTTATTTCACCTTTTTCATTAATTGATTTTTTTAATTTAAATAAAGATCTGTTATTTACACTTGGTTTGATTAAAAAATCTGTCATTTTTTTCTTGATTGTATTATGGTGACAAGGTGAAAACAATAGCTGTTATTGGATGGAAAAATAGTGGCAAAACTACTTTAGTGAGTAATTTAGTAAAATTTTTTAAAGAAAATAAAATAAAAGTTGGTGTGGTAAAACATGCTCATCATTCTTTTGACATTGATCATCCTAATACAGATAGCTATAAAATTAGAAAATCCGGAGCATATAAAACTACACTAGTATCAGATAAAAGACTTGCATTCATAGAAGAGAAAGCTGAGTCAGATATTAATTTAGAACGTCTGGTAGAAATTAACAAAGATTGTGATTTGCTAATATTTGAGGGATTTAAGAGATTTGATGATTTGATAAAGTTAGAAGTAAACTTACAAAAAAATAACAAAGACTACCTCTACAAATCTATAAATAATGTTAAATATATCGTCACAGACGATAATATCGATCATCCAATTCAGACCTTTAATCACAGTCAAATAGAAGAAATTGCCTCTAAAATATATTATGAAAATTCCTAGGCTAATATCTTTCAAACTTGCGCAAAAAATAATTATTCGGGAAAAAAAGAAGTTATTTCAAGAGTCTAAGATTAAATTAAAGGAAGCACATAATACAGTAGCATCAAGAACAATTACTTCACCAATAAATCTACCCTTACAAAATACTGCAGGATTAGATGGTTATATTGTTTCTAATAAAAATCTCAACAAAGTGTCAATATCTAATAAGCTCCTAAATGCTGGACATTCATATAAAAGATTAAATCCCAATTTAGCCTATAAAATAAATACAGGAGGTATTATTCCACAAAACTTTAAAAATTTTATTTCATTAGAAAACGCAAAAGTTGAGGGAAAAAATCTATTAGTCCAATATTCAAAAATATCTAATAAAGATATAAAAAAAAAAGGTGAGGATTTAAAAAAAAATAAAATATTGATAAAAAAAAATGAAAAAATTGATTTCATAAAAATTGCATTACTTTCATCAGTAGGGATAACAAATTTATGGGTATATAAAACTTTGAGAGTTGCTGTCGTATCCTCAGGAAATGAATTAATAAAATCTGGCAAAAAAATAAAAGATCATCAAGTATATGACTCAAACAAATATCAAATAATTCATTTTTTAAAGAAATTTAATATAAGTGTTCATGACTTAGGTATTTTAAAAGACGATGAAATAAAAGTTGATAAATTTTATAAAAAAAATCAAAATAAATTTGATATTATAATTAGCTCAGGTGGTTCCTCATTTAGCTCTAAAGATTACATATCGTCATTTTTAAGTCAAAACACTGAACTTCTTTTTAAATATGTAAGAATTCAACCAGGTCGACCTGTAATTTTTTCAAAACTAAAATTCAATTATTATTTTTCACTTCCAGGAAATCCATTAGCTGTTTTCACTAATTTAATTTTTTTAGTAAGTTTATTTATAGATCCTTCTCGCAAAGATAATTCTAGCATCACCAAATTTTACCAATCTGGATTTTCAGAAAATAAAAAATCTAATTTAACAAAATTTTATCGTGTGAAATTATCTAAAAATATACTTTATACTCATAACTCAAAAGGCTCTGCAAAACTAATTTCTCTTTCTGAGGCAGATGGGCTAGCGTTTGTCCCTGAAGGAAATGATAAAATTAAAAAAGGCGAAAAGATTAGATTTATTGAATTTTAAATTTGATATTTACTAAATTCCCATTTTTTTTTAGTGAAATGATCTCATATTTTTTTTCTTCACAAAAATTTTTAAAGTCAAATTGCGATAACGGGTCATCACTTTCTATTGTAAGAACATCATTTTTTTTTAACTTTTTTATAAATTTTTCAGCTTTTAAGACAGGTATAGGGCATTCAAAGCCTTTAGTATCTAGATAAT
>CACIPV010000024.1 GCA_902588615.1 uncultured Alphaproteobacteria bacterium
AAGTTATTACAGCTCAGATATCTACGATTATATTGGCCATCCTTTAAAGAGAAAAACTTATTATAATAATGATTATAATAAAATGAATAATATTGGTATTTTCTTGGGTAGTAGACAACAAGAAATATATGAAAATATTTTCATAATTAAGAAATTACTTTTAGATCTTAAAAATTTTAAAGAACTTGTTTTTAACTTTTTTGTTACAAATGAATTTTATGAATTTATAAAGAATTATTTTCAAGACAATTCTAACATACAAATACATTTGAATGATAATTCCTATTATAAGAAAATATCTAAACTAGATTTTGCTTTTGCTTGTTCTGGAACTGTTCATTTAGAACTATGTTTTTCAAATATACCACACTTAATATTTTATAAAGCAAATATCATAAATTATTGTATTTTTAAATTACTTGTAAGATCTAAATATTTATCTTTAGTGAATATCTTCAATAAAAAAGAAATTGTAAAAGAGTTTATTCAAAATGATTTCACTGCAACTAACTTGTCTAACTTTTTTACAAATTTAAAATTAGATAAAGATAAACTTAATAATTATAGAAAAAAAATGCTTGATGGAATTAAAAGTAGCAATTTTGAAAACTTTCGTTCAAGTATTATTACTGATTATTTAGAAAAGTTTTCTTAAGCCATAATAAATTAAATATTGATTTTTTCTCTCTATCAGGAACTTTTTTATAGGATTTATCTTTATCTCCAGTAAATAATTGTCTGGGTCTTGTTATTTTAAATTCTTTATCTTCTATCATTTCTTTCCATTGTGATAGCCAGCCTACTGTTCTTCCAACTGCAAAAATTGGGGTAAACATTGAAGTAGGTATATTTAGAGCTTTTAAAAGAATTCCAGAGTAAAAATCAACATTTGGGTATAAATTTTTTTCTTTAAAATAAGAGTCATTTAAAGCTAATTCTTCAATTTCTTTTGCTATTTCGAGCTCTTTTGATTTAATTTTTAAATCCTTGAATAAATCCTCTGTGCTTTTCTTTAAAACTTTAGCTCTCGGGTCATAACTTTTATAAACTCTGTGTCCAAAACCCATCAATCTTATTTTATTTTTTTTATTTTTAACTTCTTCTATAAAGTCTTTAGGTTTTAAATCATTTAAAACTATTTCATCAATCATATCTATCACAGCTTCATTTGCACCACCGTGAGATTTTCCCCAAAGTGATGAAATGCCAGCTGATAAACATGCATATGGGTTTGCTAGAGACGAGCCAGCAGTTCTTACAGTTGATGTTGAAGCATTTTGTTCATGATCAGCATGAAGAATAAATATTTGATCCATTATTTTTGAAAATAGGGGATTTATTTCATATTCCTTTGTTGGTGTTGCAAAGCACATATGTAAAAAATTATCAGCGTAATTAAGTTTATTTACAGGATAAACGAAAGGCTGACCAACAGAGTATTTATATGCCATTGCAGCAATGGTTGGCATCTTTGCTAAAATTCTATGCGATGCAATCATTCTATGCTCAGGATCTTCAATATTTAAAGAGTCATGATAAAATGATGACAAAGCTCCAACAATTCCAATCATCATGGCCATAGGGTGCGCATCTCTTCTAAAACCCCTATAAAACTGAATTATTTGTTCATTTAGTAATGTGTGGTTTTTAATTATTTCTTCAAACTCATTTTTATCGCTTTCTGATGGTAACTCACCATGCATGAGTAAATAACAGACTTCAAGATGAGAACTGCTATTAGCAAGTTCTTCAATAGGATAACCTCTATATTGAAGAATACCTTTTTCTCCATCAATGTATGTTATTTTAGAATTACAAGCTGCAGTTGATGTAAAACCAGGGTCATAAGTAAATAGACCTGTCTTCTTGTATAGTGATGATATGTTAATTACATCTGGCCCAATAGATCCTTTGATCCCATCAAATTCATACTCCTTGCCAGTTTTAGTATCGACTAATTTAAAACGTTTTTCATCAATCATTTAAGTATAATAATAACTTTTCTTTCACTTTTTCAATACCAAAGAATAAAATAATCTTTTCAATTGGTATTTTGGACTCAAAATTTACTGTAATTTTTCTGATTATCTTACCTATTTTCTTTAAAGGTAAGTCATTTTCCTCAAGCATTAATACAGCATTATCAGCATCATGCAAACTTTTAATAATTGAATAAATTTTTTTAATTAAAGCTTTTTCATTTTCATCAATTTCAAGGACAATATTTTTTTCAAAAAAGTTTAAAAGTTTTGATACCTCTATATTGATATCTGTATATTTGTTACATCTTTCTAATATGTCCTGGAAAACAAGTTCTAACTGAAAATTAGATACTTGTTTTTCTATATCTTTTTCTAAAAAATTTTTAAATTCTATAAAGGATAATTTATTTAAATAATGACTATTAATGAAATTTAACTTTTCAATATCAAATTTAGCCGGTGATAAAACTACTTTAGATAAATTGAAATTATCAATTGCATCATCAATATCTAAATATTCGATATCATTGAAATTATTACCTAATTTAATGATAAAATTAAATATTGAGTCTGATAGGTAACCTTCACTCAAATAATCGTTTACATTAGTTATATTATTTCTTTTTGATAACTTTTTGCCATTAATGTCGTGTATCAGAGGTATATGAGCATATTTTATATCTTTAAAATTTAAAGCATCCGATATCATTATTTGTTTAATTGAATTAGTAGTATGATCGTTTCCACGAATGACATTAGTCACATTCTCTAAATGGTCGTCAATTAAGTTTGATAATATAAAAGTTGGGCTTTTGTCAGATCTTGCAATTGAAAAATCTTCTATAGTATTAGATGGTACTTTTATTTTTCCTAAAATTAAATCATCATACTCAAAAAATTCATTATCTCTGTTCACTCTAAACTTATAAGGCCCATCCTTTGAATGATACGCCATATCATTTAACATCAGTTTTTCTAAATATTCTTGATGAATACTTAAATTTTTAGATTGATAACTAAGATTGTCATATTGAAGTTTAAATATATTAAATATTTTTAATATTTCTTCTTCATATATTTTTTTTGATCTTTCCCTATCTGTGTCTTCTATTCTTAAAAGAAATTTTCCTTCATTTTTTCTTGCAAATAAAAAATTGTAAATTGCAGTCCTTAAACTTCCCATATGAAAATTTCCAGTAGGAGAGGGGGCGAATCTAGTGATAATCATTAATATTTTCTGACTAAATTAATCATCTTACCCAATATTTTAATCCTATCTTTTTTATACTTGATTGATGAAAAATTTTTGTGATCACCAAATATTTCAATTTCATCTTTGATTAATTTAATTTTTTTTAGAGTTATCTCACTATCATCTATCTGAATAGCATGAATATCATTTGAATTATAATTTGTAACTTTTTCTAATATGATTATATCATCTTCAAAAATACCATATGACTCCATTGAATTACCACTTACTTTACAAGCGACACAGTTCCTTTTATTCGATTTTATAAAACTATTTACATCAATATATTCTATTTGTTGACTCAAACTATCTATAGGTTTACCCGCAGATATCGCATTATAAAAAGGAATTAAATTATTTATTTCAATAGACCTAGATTTTAATTTGTCTTTTTTTATATGACCTTGTTCTTCTAAATATTCTAAATATTGGAATATGGAGGATTTAGATTTTAAACCCATGTGTTCTTTCATTTCCTCATAATTAGGAGATATTTTATTTTTCTCAATATATTTTCTTAAAAAATCTAAAAGCTTTTTGGCGTTTTTAGTCATTTATTTGATATAACCTTAGTTTGTTAGTTCTATCATAATAAATCAGACAGTTTGCATATAATATATTTTTTAAATTAGAACTTTCTTGATTATTGAATACTTTAATACTTTTCTGATCTCTTAAACCAAATAAAAAAGATTTTCTTTTCAAAATTTTAAAATTAAATTTTACATTATTGATATCAATTAAATCATATTTAATCTGCGATTTTCTATTATTATAAATCTCGATTAATGATTTAATAATTATATTGGTCAATACAAAGGAAGAGCATGGGTTTCCAGGAAAAAACATATAAATTTTACTTTTCTTTATAAATAATTTAAAAGGTCTACCTGGTTTTAAATCAAGACCATCAATAATTAAATTAAAATTTTCAAAATTGATATCATCTTTACTTTTACCTGTGCCTCCAATAATAACTGTAATATCTGATTTTGAATTGTTTATTTCTTTTAGTAATAATTTTTGATCATCTTTTATATGAATACTCTTTTCAACAATATGATTATTCTTTTTTATAAAACTATTTAAATAATAACCATTTGTAGGGAGAATAAAATGATCTTTAGTAAATTCGCTACCTGTCGAAATAATTTTAAATTTTAATGGTTGTAGTATTTTGACTTTTATATCTTTTAGACTTTTTATACTGCTTAATTCATAAAAAGATAAATATTTATTCTGAAAATCAATTTTACTACCTTTTTTGAAGATATGTCCCTTTTTTCTTATGAATTTATTATTTTTATTAAAATTAATTACATAAGCATTTCCTTCATTTATAAAAATTTGTTCTTGGGGAACTATATATTTTATATTATCAGGAATTAGTGACCCAGTTTTTACAATTAAACACTCATTTGAATTTACCTTTATTTTATTAAAAATATTTAATTTTGATTTTCCAATAATTTTAAATTTTTTTCCAACATTTGTAATTGCTATGCCATCCATTGATGATTGATTTTGAGGAGGTATATTTTTCTTAATCACTATAATAGATTTGATTAAATGATTATTATTTAGATTTTGACTAAAAATTGATGAAAATTTATTTTTTGGAAGATAACTTGAAATTAATTTAATTGTTTTAAAAATATCATCCAATATTGTTTTTACCTCCTCTTTTTTTTATTATTTCAATTTTCTTAATAATTATCTTTTTTTTAAAAGACTTAAGCATATCAAAAGTTGTAATAGAGGCACACGAAACAGAATTTAAGGCTTCTATCTCTAATCCTGTTGAGTAGTTTGATTTCACAACACTTTTTATTTCTATATATACCTCGTCTCTTAAATTAAGGGTCAATGAAACATAATCTATTGGAATATTGTGCGTTAAAGGTATCTGGTGTGAGGTATTTTTGGCAGCATAAATACCTGCAATTTTGGCTGTGTTGAGTAAATTATTTTTAAGTTCTTTATCACCTTTGATTACTGAATAAAGTTTTTTATCAATTTCAATTAAAGATCTTGCCTCAGCAAATCTTTTTGTTTTATTTTTTTTTGATATATCAACCATTTCA
>CACIPV010000025.1 GCA_902588615.1 uncultured Alphaproteobacteria bacterium
TTTAATTAATTCTCAATATTTATGCTTAATATCTCATTTTATGTTTATTTTATTTTTGATTTAGTCAGAATATTTGTTTTTTTCTTTATAAATAGAATAAAGAATAAATTCAAATATAGGTAGTAAATACAATATTTTATTATAAATATTTAATGTAAATTATAATACAGTTTATAAATTTCCAACTTTAGAAAATTTTTTTCTCTCGTTTGGATCAAGATACCTTTTTCTTAATCTTAAATTTTTAGGAGTAACCTCCAATAATTCATCAGAATTGATATAAGTCATCATTTCCTCAAGTGACATCATCCTAGGAGCTGTTAAATTTACGGCCTCATCAGACCCAGATGCTCTGACGTTTGTTAATTGTTTACCTTTTAGAACATTTATCTCTAAATCATTATCTCTGGTATGCTCACCGACTACCATACCTTGATAAACAGGTGTTTGGTGTTTAACAAACATTACACCTCTATCTTGAAGCTTCCAAATGGCATAAGCTATTGCTTTACCGTTGCCTGTTGAAATTAACGCTCCTGCCCTTCTTTCTGTAATCTCCCCTTTAAATGGTTTATACGAATGAAACACTCTGTTTAATACACCAGTTCCTCTTGTGTCCGTTAAAAACTTGCTTTGATAACCAATTAGTCCCCTAGAAGGCGCAATAAATAATAACCTAGTTTTATCAATTCCAGATTTTCTCATGTCTAACATATCAGCTTTTCTTTGATTCATGTTATCAATAACAATACTAGAAAACTCTTCATCTACATCTATTGTTACTTCTTCATAGGGTTCACATTTTGTCCCCTCTATATCTTTGTAAACTACTTTAGGTCTAGAAAGAGATAATTCAAAACCCTCTCGTCTCATCGTTTCTATTAAAACACCTAATTGCAATTCACCTCTCCCTCCAATTTCAAATGAATCTTTATTTTGATTTTCTGAGAAGGTAATAGCAACGTTTGTCTCAGCCTCAGCTATTAATCTATTTCTTATTAAAGTTGATGTTACTTTTTTCCCTTCAGTCCCAGCTAATGGAGAGTCATTAACCATAATGTTTATTGACATAGTAGGAGGATCTATTGGTGTTGATTTTATTGGTGTTTCTATATCAGTTGAACAAATGGTGTCTGATACTGATGTGATTGACAAACCTGCTATGCAAACTATATCTCCAGTGTTAACTGAGTTAACAGTTATTTTTTTGGTTCCCTCAAATTTTAAAAGTTTAGTAAGTCTTCCAGTTTCAATGATTTTACCTGATAAGTTTAAAGCATGAACGCTGTCGTTTATTTTTGCAGATCCCTGCTCTACTCTTCCAATTAGACATCTTCCTAAGTATGGATCATAGTCTAAAAGTGTTGATAACATTGCAAAAGGTCTAGTATTATCAACATCTGGTGATGGCACATGACTAATAATTTTATTTAACAGAGGTGTTAAGCTGGATCTATCATCTGACAAATCATTAACACACCAACCACTTCTACCTGATGCGTATAAAACTGGAAAGTCTAATTGTTGAGTATTTGCATCAAGAGAGACAAATAAATCAAAAACTTCGTTTAACACATCGTCTGGTCTTGAGTCAGATTTATCAATTTTGTTGATTACTACTATAGGCTTAAGTCCTTGTTTTAAAGCCTTTCCTAAAACAAATTTAGTCTGAGGCATCGGACCTTCTGAAGAATCAATAAGTAAGATAACACCATCAACCATTGATAAGACACGTTCTACTTCTCCACCAAAATCTGCATGTCCAGGTGTATCGATTATATTTATTCGAGTATCTTGAAAAATTATAGAGGTAGGCTTTGCTAAAATAGTTATGCCTCTCTCTTTTTCTAAATCATTAGAGTCCATAATTCTTTCTGATATTTCTTGATTATCTCTAAAAATTCCACATTGCTTCAATAAATTGTCAATAAGAGTGGTTTTCCCATGATCCACATGAGCAATGATTGCAAGATTCTTAATATCGTTCATTGAGATAGGTGTCTTATAGATTAAAATTAACTATTTAAAAGCTTATTTTTTGCTTCAGTTATTAAATTAGATAAATAGTTATTACCATCTTTATCAGGATGGAATTTCTTCATTAAGTCATAATACGATTTTTTAATATCATCATCAGAAGCACCTTTTTTAAGACCTAAAACTGATAGTGCTTCCTCCTCTGTCATTTGTGACTTGTCTGAGGAAGATGTAGATTGTTTATTTTGACTAATAATTACATTTAAAATATTAAATCCACGAGGATCATTTATTTTTAGTTCCTCTAAGAGCTTCGATACCTCATTTTGAGATAGGGAGGAAAAAGAACGACCTTTAAAGACTCCCTCTCTAATATTAATTGTAGCTTGACGTGATTGTAAAACAATTTCAATTTGTAAATACTTCGTATTAATTTTTGGTTTGAACTTACTGCCAAAAGAAGATCGCGAAAACAAGTTTAATATAGTTAATAATGATGAGATCCTTCGAAAAAAAAGCAAAGCAGGAGCTAAGGCAACAGGTAGAAAATTTAATTTTCCAGAAAAAATTAAAAAACATCCTAGAATTATTATTAATGAAATAATTAAATATTTTTTATAACGAGATGATAATTGATTACCAAAGAAAACAAAGATACATATAGCTACAATTGAAAATAATAATAAGAGTTTAATCATCCCAAATTAATTTTTAATTGTTTAATCCTCTGCTCTCTTCCGCAATTGTACTTGTAATATGTATATCTTATTGGATTTTTTTTGTAATAATCCTGATGATACTCTTCTGCAACATAAAAATTTTTAAAAGGTAAGATCATTGTTTCAACCTTCTGTTTGTGATTTTCCTGAATTTTATCTATGTAAAAGTTAAATCTATCTATAACAATTTGGTCATTGCTGAAAAGAGCACTTTTATATGAATAACCTTTATCACAAAATTGACCAACACTATCAAAAGGATCAATATTGACAAAAAAAACCCTAATGATCTTATCTAAACTAACAATATCTGAGTCAAAAATAATTTCAGCCACTTCTATATGGCCTGTATCACCCTTGACAACTTCTTGATAAGTTGGATTTTCAACATGACCTCCTGAATAACCAGATCGAACATCAATTACACCCTTTAATTTTTCATAAACCTCCTCAACACACCAGAAACACCCACCAGCTAAGTAAATTGTATTAATTTTTGCGTAAGCTGTAATTGGTAACAAAAATAAGAAAAGGAAAAGTCTAAAGATCATATTGCGTTGATAAATAAATTACGAAACTTCAATGTATTTAGACCGGGCTTACCGTTTGAAATAGTAAATTTATCAACTTTAACTATGGGCATTATAAAATTAGTAGCACTTGTCATGAATGCTTCATCTGCATCAAGCAAGGATTTAATGGAAAATTTTTTTTCCTCAAATTTAAATTTATTTTTTTTTAAAATTGATATTAATTTATGCCTTGTACATCCCTTTAAAATTCTAAAGTTAAGTGGGTGCGTAATACATTTATTTTTTTTTATAATCCAAATACTTGAAGAATTACCCTCAGTTATCATATTTCTATTATCAAATAATACTGCTTCATGTGATTTATTCTCTTTTGCATGATTTGCAGCTAGAACATTACCTAATAGAGAAATACTTTTAATATCTGACCTATGCCACCTTATATCTGGATAAAGAGATGTTTTTACGCCTTTTAGTGCTAACTTATTTAAATATTCAAAGTTTTTATTAATTGAGTAAATAATAATATTAGGCTTAAGTTTATCAGGGTATTTATGTTCCCTTGGGTTTTGATCCCCTCTTGTAATTTGTATGTAAATTATACCCATTTTTAATTTATTTAATTTTTTGATTTTATTGGTGATATTAATTATTTGATTTCTATTGAATTTAATTTTTATGTTCATTTTTCTTAAAGAAACAAACAATCTATTTATATGAAGATTTAAATCTACTAATTCACCTCTAAATACAGCAATGACCTCATAAACCCCATCAGAGAATTGAAAACCCCTATCTGTTACACTGACATACGATTGATTTAAAGGTTTGTATTTTCCATTAATATAACAGGTTGTCATAAGAATATCTTTTTGATTATATTAATACCATGAATCTTAAAAGACGAGATTTTATTAAAAAATTATCATGTGCGTGTTGTGCGCCTTTATTTTTACCTTCTTGTACTGAGGTAGCTATTACAAATCGTAAACAACTCTCAATTATTTCAGATGAAAGTATCAACAAGCAAGCTCTTGAAGCCTACGAACAAGTCAAAAAACAAGAAAATTTAATAGAGTCTGGGCAAAATTTTAGATCAGTAAAAGAGGTTGTTGCTTTAGAAAAATTGAGGTCACTTGGTGTAGAATTCAGGCAACTACCAAATGATATTGTCATTGAAGCCAAAAAAAATATCAATGGTGTTTTAGATAATTATACTGATACCTCTCTTGGGAAAAAAATTAGAGATGATTATTTTCAATTTTTAGGTTTAAGAACTTCATATAAGGACTTTGATATTTCTAACTACTTGAATTTTAGAAAAATTTAATAGTGTGCGGAAGATATTCGCTTAATCTTAAAGATAATCACTCTTCTTTTAAGAAGGAAACTATAAATAACTTCAAATCA
>CACIPV010000026.1 GCA_902588615.1 uncultured Alphaproteobacteria bacterium
GAATATACTTATTTAAAGTATTCATAAGAGGATCTAGCTTTCCCTCAAATAAGTGATTTGATTTTGAGATAGTTTCCATGGATACTTCTGCATTTTTTTGTTTTTTAAAAGTTTCAAAAAATTCTTTTAAGTTATCTCTTTTTACTATTTCATCTTGTTCAGCTCTAACTATCAATGTTTTGATAGGACAAGGTGATAAGAAATTAAAATCGTACAAATTTACAGGTGGGGCTATTAAAATTAATCCATCTACTTCTGGTCTTCTCATTAGAGTTTGAAATCCAATCCATGCACCAAAGGAGAAACCTACAATCCAACACGACCTAAAATCCTCATTTTTTTTTTGGAGCCAATCTAAAGAGACACTCGCATCATTTAGCTCTCCCTCTCCCTCAGTAAAGGCACCATCACTCTTACCAACACCACGAAAATTTATTCTTAAAGTTGAAAAACCCGCATCTTTCATTACTTTAAATGCAGCATAATTAACTTTAGTGTCCATAGTTCCACCGTGCTTAGGATTGGGATGGAGAATTATAGCTATATTCGGTTTTTCTTGCTCACTTGGTGAGTATTTGGCTTGAAGTTTACCTTCGCCACCTTGTATAAATACTTCTGGCATAATTAAAGAAGAGATCATAGATTACTTTTGATAAAAAAAGCAAGTTATAAATGAATTCATTAGGTTTTAATAAAGATCCATCAAGTACAACAGTGGTGGTTGCTATGTCTGGTGGAGTGGATAGTTCTGTCACAGCTGGTCTACTAAAAAAAGAGGGATACAATGTCATCGGTATAACTCTTCAGCTCTACACGTCTAATAACTCTGCAAAAAAAGGTTCTTGCTGTTCTGGTCTTGATATTTATGACGCTAGACGTGTTGCCCAAAAATTAGACATACCCCACTATGTATTTAATTATGAAAAAACATTTAAATCAGATGTAATTGATTACTTTATCAACGCTTACGAAAATGGTGAAACACCTATACCTTGTGTTAAGTGTAATGAGACTGTTAAGTTTAGAGATTTAATGAACTTTGCAAAAAAATTAGAGGCAGATTGTATGGCAACAGGGCATTACATTAGAAGAAAAGGTAATATTAAAGATGCCCATATGTATAGGGCTGAGGATAAATCGAAGGATCAAAGTTATTTTTTATTTGCAACAACACAGGATCAGTTAGATTACCTAAGATTTCCTCTTGGTGAGATATCTAAAGCAGAAACTAGAAAAATAGCAGAGGATCTTGGTCTTATCGTTTATGACAAGAAGGATAGTCAAGATATATGTTTCATTCCAGATGGAGATTATAAAAAATTTATTAAGTCAAATAAGAAGAAAGGTGAAATACTCGACCTTTCAGGTAATGTTTTATCTTTTCATGACGGTATTCAAAATTTTACAGTTGGTCAAAGAAGAGGCTTAGGTATAGCAAATGAAGACCCACTTTATGTTGTTGATATCATTAAAGATAAAAACCAAATAATTGTTGGTGATAAGAAAGATTTATTAGGTAAATCCCTCTTATTGGGTGATTTGAATTTTATTATGCCAGAGTACGACCTTTCCAAAAAAACTGTTGAAATCCCTTGTAGTGCAAAAATTAGATCTTTATCTGAACCAAAAAAGGGAAAACTTATTAAACAATCTACTTCCTACTCTTTTGAGTTTGATGAACCTGCAGAGGCAATTACCAAAGGTCAAGCTTGTGTTTTGTATGATAATGATAGGGTTTTAGGTGGTGGGATTATTAAACAGAAACTGAACTAATTAGGGAATTTACTCGTATTTTCTTGTAAAAATCCTTATTTATCATATATATCGAGACCTATGGCAGCTACAGAACAAACAATTAAACAAGTAAACACACTAGGTAGTAGTGATTACAAATATGGTTTTTCTACTGAAGTAGACGAGATCCGACCTCCAAAAGGTTTAAATGAAGAAATAATAAAATTCATATCTGCCCAAAAAGATGAACCAGAGTGGATGCTTGAATGGAGACTAAATGCATTTAAAGTCTTCAACAAATTACCGAAGCCTCAATGGGCTAAATTGAATATTCCAAAAATTGATTATCAAGATTGTTATTATTACTCAATACCTAAAAGTTTAAAAGATAAACCAAAGTCACTAGATGAAATAGACCCAGAAATACTAAAAACTTACGAAAAACTTGGTATTCCATTAAAAGAACAAAAAATGTTATCTGGTATAGCTGTTGATGCTGTTTTCGACTCTGTATCAGTTGCCACGACATATAAAAAACAACTTAGTGACTTAGGTATAGTATTTTGTTCAATTTCTGAGGCAGTGAAAACTCACCCAGAATTAGTAAAAAAATATCTAGGAAGTGTAATTCCAGTATCAGATCATTCTTTCGCTGCATTAAACTCAGCCGTTTTCACTGATGGATCGTTTATTTACATTCCTGAGGGAGTAAGGTGCCCAGTTGAATTATCAACATATTTTAGAATTAATGCAATGAATACAGGTCAATTCGAAAGAACGCTTATCATTGCTGATAAAGACAGTTATGTGAGTTACCTAGAAGGCTGTACTGCACCAATGAGAGATGAAAACCAACTTCATGCTGCTAATGTAGAGTTAGTTGCCCTAGAAAATGCTGAAATTAAGTATTCAACAGTTCAAAACTGGTACCCAGGAGATAAAGAGGGTAAGGGAGGCATCTACAACTTTGTAACCAAAAGAGGTGCCTGCAGAGGAAAAAATTCTAAAATATCTTGGACTCAAGTCGAGACAGGATCTGCAATTACATGGAAATATCCAAGCTGCATTTTACAAGGAGATAACTCTAAAGGAGAATTTTATTCAGTAGCCATAACTAACAATATGCAACAAGCTGACACTGGTACGAAAATGATACACATTGGTAAAAACACGTCTTCTAAAATCATATCAAAAGGCATCTCAGCTGGAAAGGCTAATAATACATATAGAGGCCTTGTAAATATTTTGTCGAAAGCCAAAAATGCGAGAAATTTTACTCAATGTGACTCTCTTTTAATAGGTAATCAATGTGGAGCTCATACAGTTCCATATATAGAGTCAAGTAATTCCGACTCAATGGTTGAGCACGAGGCCACAACCTCAAAAATTAACGAAGATCAATTATTTTACTGTCAGCAAAGAGGATTAAACAGTGAAGATGCAGTGGGGTTAATTGTGAATGGTTTTTGTAAAGAGGTACTTCAACATTTACCAATGGAGTTTGCTGTTGAAGCTCAAAAATTAGTCGCAATTAGCTTAGAGGGAAGCGTTGGATAATGTTAGAAATTAAAAACCTTCATGTCTCTATTGAAGAAAAAAAAATAATTAAAGGTTTGGATTTATCTATTAATAAAGGTGAGGTTCATGCACTTATGGGCCCTAACGGTTCTGGTAAAAGCACACTCTCTTACGTGCTATCCGGTAAAGATAAATATGAAATAAATGATGGAACAATAGATTACAATGGTAAAAATTTATTGGAATTAGATGTTGATGAAAGAGCAAACGAGGGATTATTTCTTGCATTTCAATATCCAATGGAGATACCTGGTGTGCAAACTTCATTTTTTTTGAAAACAGCAATCAATTCTAAAAGAAAATATTTAGGTCAAAGTGAAATGGATGCATTGGAATTTGCTAAATTAATGAAATCAAAAGCAGAAGAATTGAATATAAGTACTGAAATGCTTAAAAGAGATCTAAATGTTAACTACTCTGGTGGTGAAAAAAAGAAACAAGAAATTTTACAGATGTCTATGTTAAGTCCCAAAATGGCTATTTTAGATGAAACAGACTCCGGTTTAGATATTGATGCCTTAAGAATTGTCTCTGAGGGAGTAAATAAATTAAGAAATAGTGATAATTCTTTCTTAGTTATTACTCATTATCAAAGACTTTTAAATTATATAAAGCCTGATTTTGTTCATATTATTGCAGATGGTAAAATCGTAAAATCTGGTGATTACTCTTTAGCTTTAGAGCTAGAAGAAAAAGGTTACGAAGAGATATCTCAAACTGCTTAATGGAACTTGTATTAAATTTAGACAAGATACAATCTGAAAGTGTATTTCAATATGCTAAAGACATCTTAGATAATCAAAACCCATATAAAAATTTTAAAATTGAAAATTATAAATACGCTCAACTTCATAAAGATGTCAAATCCGAAATCTTACTTAGAGATATAAATTTTTCTGATCTATTAGATAATACTAAAAATATTACCTCTTCTATTTCAAATCCATTTGACTTAACAGCTAATTTAAATCTCTGGAATTACAATAATGAAGATAGCTTTTTTAGAGTCTCCTCTTTAGTAAAAAGGGAAACTAAATCTGTAAAT
>CACIPV010000027.1 GCA_902588615.1 uncultured Alphaproteobacteria bacterium
GATGTAAAAAAAGTTAGAAAAATAAAAAAGGATTTAGAAAAAAAAGGCGTAAAATACATTTATTCTAATTGGATTGATTTTCTGGGTAGTCCAAAAACTAAGCCTATGCCTATATCTGATTTTGAGGATCTTTGTATGGGTAAAGGCCCTCAATTTGCTGTTCATTCTGTTTCCTTTGTTCCAGAATTAACTCCAGCAGATAATGATCAAATCCCTGTGCCAGATTTGGATAGTCTTGTTATATGTCCATGGGATAAAACATGTGCATGGGTTTTTGCAGATTTATATTGGAATGACAAACCTTACGATGTTTGCCCAAGAATGACGTTAAAAAAACAAATAAAGGAAAGCGCTAAATCTGACTTGAAATTTTTTGTTGGTATCGAACCTGAATTTTTTTTAATGAAGTGGGAGGGTGATAAACCAGTTAAGGCAATTGATAGAGATCCTATAAATTTGAGAAGACAAGCTTTTGGGTATGACTCAGAGTACTCAATAGATGGAATGCATTTTTTAAAAGAAATAATAGATATTTTAAATAATGATTTGAAATGGGATCTCCATGACGTCGTTGCTGAGGGCGCATATGGCCAGTATGAATTAGATTTCGGTTATACAGATATTTTAGGGATGGCTGATAGATTTGTATTTTTAAGAGTGTTACTCAAGGAAGTTGCAAAAAAATATGGATATTTTGTATCATTTATGCCAAAGACAACTATTAGTGATTGGAGAGCAGGTGCTCACATCAATCATAGTGTGGCATCAATTAAAAAGAAAAATAATAACATTTATAAGTTCTCTGATAAAGCCTACAATGCTGTCGCTGGAATTTTAAAACATGGAGCAGCGATTACAGCTCTAGCGTGTCCAACTGTTAACTCATATAACGGATTTGTTCCTACAGTTGAGGGCCTTGATGGTGGCCGTCATACATGGGCTCCTACACACATGACATACGGCAGTAATAATAGATCAGCTATGATAAGACTACCACAAAATAGATATTGTATAGAAAATAGGGCATCTGATTTAACTCAAAATCCTTATTTAACTTTTTCTTTATTAGCCGCAGCTGTTACAGAGGGTATCGACAAAAAAATGAAGCCCCCAAAACCAACTAATAAAAGTCTTTATGATTTGACCGAGAAAGAAAAAAAAGAGGTTACTACACTGCCAAGAAATTTATTAGAGGCAGTAGACGCTTTTGCTGCTGATAAATTAACTAGAAAAGTTTTTTCTGAGGCTATGATAAACAATTTTATTGGATATAAATATGATGAGTGGTCTAGATATCATACAACTACAACTGATTGGGAAATCAAAGAATATCTAAAGTTATTTTAATTGATTAGTAAAGAGGAACTACATAAATACCAATTAAATAATTTCAAATTAAAATCAGGCGACATAATAGATTTACAATTAAATTATTTAGCATTTGGGAAACTAAATTCTGACAAATCAAATGTAATTTTATTTCCTACTAGGTATGCTGGTACGCATCTTGAGCAAGGATATCTGATTGGTAATAATTTGCCTATAGATCCAGATAAATATTTCATCATTATACCAAATATGTTTTGTAATGGTGTTTCATCCTCACCCAGTAATACAGAAAAACCCTTTAATGGACCTAATTTTCCCTTAATTACAATATATGATAACGTGCAAGCACAATACACACTTCTAAAAGAAATATTTAACATAGAAAAAATTAAATTAGTTATAGGTTGGTCAATGGGAGGACAACAAGCATTTGAGTGGGCGTCATATTTTCCAGACATGGTAGAAAATATGATTTCTATGTGTGGTCATGCTAAAACCACAGAGCATACATATGTATTTTTAGAGGGCGTATATGCTGCTTTGACTTCAGATCCAAACTGGAATTCTGGAAATTATGAAAAACAACCTCAAAATGGAAAAACAACAATGGCAAGAGTATGGGCTGGATGGGCGCATGGGCAAGACTGGTTTAGAGAAAAAAAATATATCGATGATGGTTACAAAGATGCAAAAGAAGTTTTGGATAAACTTTGGAATAGAATTTATTATCGTAAGGATGCAAATGATTTATTAGCGATGATAAGAACTTGGCAAGAGCACGACATTAGTGACAATAATAAATTTAATAATCAATTTGATAAAGCTCTTAACTCTATTACTGCGCGATGTATTTTAATGCCAGGTAAAAATGATTTATACTTCCCACCAGAGGATAATGAAATTGAATTAAAAAATATTAAAAATGGTGAATTGCGTATCATTCCTTCAAGCTACGGTCACTATGCTGGAGCAGGTAAGTCCAAAGATGATTTAAATTTTGTTAATGATGCTATAAAGGATATATTGATTACTTAACAATAATTTTAAAATATTTTTTTTTGCCAATCTTGAGTATTTTTCCGTTATAAGACTTATCAATCGTAAGATTAATATCGTTAATTTGGTCGTCGTCAATCTTTATACCACCTCCCTCAATTAGCCTTTTTGCTTCAGATTTTGATGAGACCAAACTATTGGATGTTAGTGTATCTATGAGTTTTGAGTCTATTTTAAAGTTAATTTCATCAATATTATCGTAAGAATTATTTTCAAAAATTGATCTTGCTTTTTCTTCAGCCTCTTGTGCTGAGCTTTCTGAGTGACAATCTGTTGTCACTAAATATGCTAATTTTTTTTTCGCATTATTGATATCTTCTTTAATTAATATTTGTATTTCTTCTTTGTCTAAGTCACTAAAAATAAGTAATAGTTTTTCCACATCATTATCATCCACATTTCTCCAATACTGATAGAAATCGTAAGAACTGTATTTATTTTGATCTATCCAGACAGCGCCTTGCTCGGTCTTGCCCATCTTCTTACCTGTAGAGGTAGTTAAAAGAGGTGTAGTCAGACCAAAAGCATCTTTTTTGTTTATTTTTGATATGATTTCCATACCCAAAACGATATTACCCCATTGATCCGAGCCGCCAATTTGCAACTCACAATTTTCATGTTTATTTAAATGAAGAAAATCATAACTTTGGAGTATCATGTAATTAAATTCTAAAAATGATAATGATTGTTCTCTTTTAAGTCTCTCTTTAACACTCTCAAATGTAAGCATACGATTGATTGAAACTTGACTTCCCAAATCTCTCAATAACTCTATGTAATTTAATTTATCGAGCCATTGATCATTATTTATAAATTTTATATTTTCTTTGAAATCTCTAAAATAATGTTCAAATATTCTTTTAAAATTTTCAATATTTTTTTGGATTGTTTCATAAGTTAAAATTTGTCTTGAGGTATCTTTGCCAGAGGGGTCACCAATTTTTGTTGTGCCTCCACCTAATAGCACTATAGCCTGATGACCATGTTTGATTAGAGTCTTAATAGCTCTTAATTGAACAAGACTACCGGCATGTAATGCATCAGCAGTAGCATCAAATCCAATATAAAAAATAATTTTTTTCTTATTGAGTAAATTATTAAGTTCTATTTCATTAGTGCATTGATTGAATAGATTTCTATCTTTAAATAACTGTATATAATCTATCATATATAATAATTAACATAATTTTATAGATATCAAATGGAATATATCGCCCTCGGTTGTATGTCTGGTACTTCTTTAGATGGTATTGATTGTAGCTTGGTCAAATCTGATGGAGTTTCATATGTGACTGATATATCAAATGAATTCATTCCATATAGTGGTGACCTGCAATTAAAATTACGTAATGTAATTTTGAAAGGATACTTAGACGATACCAAAGTTATAAACCAGCTTAATCAAGAATATAAGGATTCTATTAACAATTTTATTAAAAAAAATAATTTCGAAATAGACTTAATTGCAATGCATGGACAAACAATATATCACGATCAAAAAACAAAAATTTCAATACAACTATTTGATAAGAGTATTAAATTTAACACTAACTCTCCTGTTATATGTAACTTTAGAAAAAATGATTTGTTAAATGGTGGTAATGGGGCACCAATAATGCCAGAATTCCACCGAGTCTTAGCTAATCAACTAGATTTAAAAAAGGTTATTTTTGTCAATATAGGAGGTGTTGCTAATATAACTGTAATTGATAACCAAAAAATTACTGCTGGTGATAGTTCTTTTGGTAATGCCATTGTTAATGATTTAATTTATGAAAAAACTAAAGAAAGATTTGATGTTGATGGTTCATTATCTAATAATGGTCAAAAAATTGATGTTCTATTTAACAGAATAATAAGTGACAGGTATTTTTTAGAAAAACTT
>CACIPV010000028.1 GCA_902588615.1 uncultured Alphaproteobacteria bacterium
AAATATCTACAAAATAAATTAGAAGTAAAAAATTTAGTTAAACTTTTAGCATTTAAAAGTGGAGTACGTGCAGAAATATTGATGTCTGGGGAGATTTCAATAAATGATCAGATTAAAATAATAAAATAGTTACTCCCAAATATCGAAAAAGTTTCTTGTTTTTCCAGGAGTTAATATAGATAAAGGGTTAAATATAAAGTCTGTTTTGTTACCATTCTTTTTTACTTTAAAATCAGCGGCCAAAAGACTTTCCTCAACATTTTTTCCAAATAACTCACTTAAAAAAGGGACATTTTTAAAATTCTTTTCAAATAAATATAAAGGTCCGTAAGTGCCATTTACTGTAGCTACCTTTTCAGTGGGGTTTGCTTCTCCTTTAAATGAAAAAGCAACTGTGCCACCTAGCATTATGGCATGGTCAAATGTAAATATTTTACCTTTCTTTATAACAGGCACCTCTAGATAGTTAAATTCATCTTGATTATTTTGTAAAACTGAAAAGATATCTAACATTCTTGAAGTTAAAAGTAAATTGTAGAAATTTGAATTTTTATCAATACTAAAATCTTTAACTTTAATATTTAGATCATAGTCATTAAATTTTCTAAAGGAACCTTTGCCAATTAAAGCGCCACCATTCATATTTTTTGATATTTTTTGTGCGTAAAAAAATTGACCTGCGTTTTTGGAAAACAAATAAATTTGTTTGTTTCCATCTAATTGGGGTAAAATTGATAATTCAAATTCTTTTTGACTATCAAAAAACATCATGGACTCAAAACCTTTATCATAGATAAAATTTAACTTATTTGAAAAAAGGGAATATTCATCTGATATTGTCATTTCAGATATCTCCCAATTAAAATTAATTTTTTTAGTTAATTTTTTATTATTTTGTGGTTTTGGAAAAACTTTTTTAAAATTATCAAATGATATAGTATCAGTATTTAGAAGGATATAAATTTCATTATTATAGTAGTTTATAATTCCAAAATTTCTTTGACCATTAATTTTTAAGTCAAATTTAATTTCTTTTATTTGATTATTCTCAAAATCAATTTTTAATAGATTATCTCCTTTCTGAAAACTAAAATCATAAGCTATTGCTTGAAAAGGTAAAAATAAAAGTAAAAAAATTTTCAAAAAATAGTATTTATACATCTATTAATGTTGACTCCAAAAATTCATATATATCTCCATCTAGTACATTTTCAGCGTTTGATGTCTGATAATTTGATCTAAGATCTTTGACCATTTTATAAGGATGTAGGACATATGATCTAATTTGGTTTCCCCAACCAATCTGTTTTTTATTACTCTCTTCTTTTTTCTTTTCCTCATTTTTTTTATCTAATTCAATCTCATATATTCTTGATTTTAACATCTTCATTGCTGTATCTCTATTACGATGTTGTGATCGTTCACTTTGGCTTTGCACAACAATATTATATTTTAAGTGTGTTATTCTTACTGCACTATCAGTTGTATTAATGTGTTGTCCTCCAGCTCCTGAAGCTCTAAATGTATCAATCCTTAAGTCTTTATTATTGATATTAATCTCTATATCATTATCTATTTCAGGATATACCCAAACACTAGAAAAACTTGTATGTCTTCTCTTATTGGAGTCAAAAGGAGAGATTCTCACCAACCTGTGGATACCAGACTCGTTCTTCAAATAGCCATAACTTTTAAAGCCTGATATGAGCATTGTTAAATTTTTAAGACCGGCCTCTTCCCCTTTTTGATAATCAATAATTTTATATTTATAATCATTTTTTTCTGCAAACCGTTGATACATTCTAGACAACATTTCTGCCCAATCTTGACTTTCAGTACCACCTGCTCCAGCATGTATTTCTAAAAAGGCGTTACTATTATCTGTATCCTTGTTTAAAAGAGATTTAATTTTAATTTTCTCACATTGTTTTTTTAACTTTTTTATATTTTCAACTAATTGATTTATTTCTTTATCATTTAAAGAATCATATATCTCAATAAACTCTTTGAATTCTTCAAACTGTTTAAATATAAAATTAAAATCGTTTATAATACTGTTATTTTGTTTTAATTTTTCTTGAGATTTATTAATTAAATCAATATTACTCCAGTTATCTTGATTGGTAATTATTTCGTTTAAACTTTCAATGTCTTTAATTTTTTTTTTATAGTCAAAGACTCCTCCTTGTAAAGTTTATAAGGGTCTCTATATCATTAACTAAATTTAATAATTCATATTTGTCCATTAATTTATTCCACCAATTCTTTCAATTTTATTAATATCATCTAATATTTCTAATTGATCTTTTGTAAAATAGTCAATAATAGTATTTTGTCCATCAGAAATCTTACCATTATCTTTGTTTACTTTTTTAACAATTAAATCACTAGGTACTATAAATTTGTCATTTTTATTTAAATTATTTAAAAGATAATTCTCAATGATTGTTTTAAAAATAGGTAGTGCAACTGACGATCCAGTTTCTTTATAACCTATTGATTTAGGTGTATCATAACCAACATAAACACCAATTACATATCTAGGTGTTAGTCCAAAAAACCATAAATCTTTACTTTCATTTGTGGTGCCTGTTTTTCCTGCTATTGGGTAATTAATTTTATTCAAGGATTTGCCAGTACCTCTGTCTATAGCTCCTTCAAGTATATTTAAAATTTGAAATGAGGTTTGAGGAGAAATTACTTTCTCATTTTGTGATTCAATAATTGGCATTCTGTAAGACCTATCATCACTTGAAAATGAACAATAATTACATTTAAAGTATTCATTATTAATAATTAATTCACCGTTATTTGAGACAACTTTTTTTATAATTGAGGGTTCAACTATATAACCACCATTTAAGAAAATTGAATAAGATTTAGCTAAATTTAAAAGATTATTTTCTACAGCACCAAGAAGAGTCGAATAAACATCTGTTATAGTATTTTGATCATAAAAATTTATTTTTTCTAAAAATTTATTTACAGAATTTAATCCTAAATCTAGTCCAATTTTTAAGGTAACTAAATTATTTGATGTCTCTAGAGCCTTTCTAAATGTCAATTGACCATATGACTTGTTAGAATAATTTTTTGGTACCCACACTGGAAGATTCTCCCCTTGATCTAAGAGGATATTAGAGTCTAGTATCAATGTATTTGGTAAAAATTTTTTTGTCTCGAGAGCTTGTGCGTAAATAAAAGGTTTTATTGATGAACCAGGTTGTCTATATGCCTGAGTTACTCTATTAAAATTACTAAGGTCATAATTAACACCACCAACCATAGAAATGATATCACCATTGAAAGGATCCATGATAATTACAGATCCATTAATTTCATGCAATTGAACTGCATAAAAAGAATTCTCAATTTTAGTAACGAATAAATAATCATTCAAATTTAAATAAATATTTGGCTTTACTTTTTTTGGTCCATATAAGTTATTTTCTTCGTTTATTGTAATTACTTCCTCTGAATTGATTAATAATAATTCTATTAAATTTGATTTTTTACCAATAACCTTAGCAATATACCAATGATCATTCTTATGTTCTAATATATCAACATAATTTTTATAACTTCCTGTCCAATTTTTATATTTTCTCTCAAATAAAGCTAAATTATCAATTAGAGATTTTTCAGATATTTTTTGAAGTTTTTGGTCTATTGTTGATTGAATATAAAACGCATTTTCATTAAATGTATTTGCATTAAGATAGTTCAAAATAAAATCTGTTTTGTAATCAGATTTATATTTCTTTGTATCTTTTTGAATAAGTTCAATTTTTAGATTTGAGTAATGATTGAATTGTTCTTCAGTTATAAACTTATTTAATTCCATTTGTTTCAAAACATAATTCCTTCTATCTAGTGCTTTATTATAATTTTTTTTGGGATCATAATTATTTGGTCCTTTGGGAAGAGATGCAAGATAGGCATATTCATGTAAATCCAAGTCAAATATTGATTTATTAAAATAATTAAAAGAAGCTGAAGCTACACCATATGAACGTCTTCCAAAATAAATTTCATTTAAATATAATTCAATTATAAATTCCTTAGAGTATTCTTGTTCTATTCTTAGTGATAGGATTAATTCCTTAATTTTTCTTGAAATAGTTTGATCTCTATTAAGT
>CACIPV010000029.1 GCA_902588615.1 uncultured Alphaproteobacteria bacterium
TGATGCTGCAAATAATTCAGCAGTTTTTAAGGATATGATCTCTATATATTTCCTCTCAGTAATATGAATATTATTTTCATGAGTAAGTTGCAAAAATTCTCCTTCAGAAATTTTACTACTTACTTGAGACAGTGAAGCCATTGCTTTTAAAGAATTAGCTTTTGTCATTAATTGAAAAGACTTTGAAAATAAAAAATCACCAAACAAAACACTAAACTTATTATTCCATATTGTGTTAATACTCTTTTGGCCTCTTCGTAATTTACCCTCATCAATTACATCATCATGTAGTAGGGTAGCTCCATGAATGAATTCAATTGCAGCAGACATATCAATATCGCTTGATATTTGTGAATAATTTTTATTTATCATTTTACTTGATAGCAAACATATAACTGGTCGTAATTGCTTTCCCCTTTTTTTGAAAAAATAATTACCTAATTTTGGAATAATGGGGACGGCACTTACTAGAAATCTATCAAGCTCTTTATTAACTTTAACTAACTTTACATTAATTTCTTTATGAATTAACTTTATGGTCTGTTCAAAATTAATTTTTTGCATTAACTATGAATTTATACTCCAAAGATTTTCTACTAGATGGTAAAATTGTATATTATCAATTAAAGAAAGGCTATAGGAGCGGTATAGAGCCTATTATTCTGGCTTCTAATGCAAAAAAAAAGCACCATAAAATTTTAGATATGGGTTCTGGTTGTGGTTCTATTTCCCTAATTGTTGCATATAGAAATCCAGAATCTGAAGTCATTGGTTTTGAAAAAAATGAAACTCATCATAAAATTTCAATTTTAAATCACAAAGAAAATAACTTTAAAAATTTAAAATTTAAAGTTCAAGACAATTGCATTTTTGATAAAAAATATGAGAATTACTTTGATTTAATTTTATCAAACCCTCCTTTTTATTTTGCAAATAAAGTACTAAAGTCCAAAAATCCTTCCATAATGGCCTCAAAATATATAACTGAGTCAAATTTGAAAAAATGGATTATCAACATAATTCTTTATTTAAAAATAAAAGGAACAGCTTTTATCATAAATATATTGAGAAATTTTAATCTAGAAGTGACAACAACACCTTTATTACCCTTTGAAGGTAGAAAACCTAAAAATGCCCTTCTAAAAATCACTAAAAGTAATTATTTTATAGAGAAAACATCAAATGCAATTATAATCCACGATAATTTATCAAAGTATTCTAAAGATATAGAAAATTGGTTTAAATAATGTTCAGTCCAAACAAAACAGTAATCTCAATTGATCTCAAAGGAATGATTGCATCTGGAAGTAGAGCACCATTGAATATGGATAATTTGAATGGACTTTTCTCAAAGGTAATGAAAATAAAATTTGATGCACTATCAATTGTCATTAACTCTCCTGGCGGTTCTCCGGTACAATCATCTTTAATTGCACAAAAAATAAGAGAAATTTCAGATAAGAAAAAAGTGAAATGTTATTGTTTTGTTGAGGATGTAGCTGCATCTGGAGGGTATTGGCTTGCATGTGCAGCAGATGAGTTATACGCAGATGTAAATTCTATTGTTGGTTCAATAGGTGTGATATCAGGTGGTTTTGGATTTACTGATCTTATTAAAAAAATTGGAGTAGAAAGAAGGATATTTACAGCTGGAGAGAACAAAAGCTTTTTAGATCCATTTTTAAAAGTTAATAAAAAAGATGAGGAAAAATTAAAAAAACTTCAAAAGTTAATACACCAAAATTTTATTGATTGGGTGTCCTCGAGAAGAAAAAAGAAACTTAGCGAAAAAAATAAAAAAGTTATATTCTCTGGTTCCTTTTGGTTAGCTAATGAGGCAAAAGACTTAGGTTTAATTGATGGCATTGCATCTGAGTCGTCTTTCTTTAAAAGTAAATTTGGAGAAAAGACTAAAATTAAAAAAATAAAACAACCAAAGTCTCTCAAACAAAAACTTGGTCTTGGTATTAATTCTTTAAATAGTGAGGATTTAATTACTAAATTAAAAGAAGAGTTTCTTTTTAACAAATTTGGTATCTGATCAATGACAGCAGAAAATATGGAAGACTTAGTATCTCTGTGTAAGAGAAGAGGGTTTATTTTTCAATCAAATGACATCTACGGTGGCATGAAAGGTCTCTATGATTTTGGACCTATGGGTGTAGAGCTAAAAATAAATTTAAAATCAGCCTGGTGGAAATCAATAGTCTATGAAAGAGATGATGTTGAGGGATTGGACTCAACTATTTTAACCTCACCTACTGTTTTAAAATATTCAGGCCACGAAGATACATTTTCTGATCCTTTAGTTGATTGCAAGAAATGTAAATCAAGATGGAGAGCAGATCAACTTGAAGACGGAAAATGTCCAAATTGCAAATCAACTGATTTAACTGATCCTAGACCATTTAATTTAATGTTTAAAACAGCTATTGGTCCTGTGGATGACGGGAGTTCATTTGCATATTTGAGACCAGAAACTGCTCAGCAAATATTTGTAAATTTCAAAAATGTTGTCGACTCAACCAGTAGGGTTCCTCCTTTTGGTATAGCTCAAATTGGAAAAGCATTTAGAAATGAAATCACTCCAAGAAACTTTATTTTCAGAGTTAGAGAATTTGAACAGATGGAACTTGAGTATTTTGTTAAACCTGGCTCTGATGAGAGTTGGCATAAATATTGGGTAGATAAACGTTTAAATTGGTGGGCTGATCAAGGTGTCAAATCAGAGAAATTAAAATTACTCGAGGTAGAAAAAAAAGATCTATCACATTACTCCAAAGCAACTTTTGATATTATGTATGACTTTCCACATGGCCTTGAGGAACTTGAGGGTATTGCAAATAGAACTGATTTTGATTTAGGATCACATTCTAAAAATCAAAAAGATTTTAATATTAAAGCTAAAGTTCAAGAAAATAAAAATTCTACAACAAAATTAGCTATTCAAGATTTAGAAAATAATGAATGGTTTATACCATACGTTATTGAGCCCTCAGCAGGTGTTGAAAGGGGTGTTTTGGCAATTTTAAACGAAGCTTATACTTCAGAGGAAGAAAATAAGAGAACATTGTTAAAACTCAAACCTCATTTATCGCCAATTAAAGCTGCAGTCATTCCTCTTAAGAGAAATAATTCTGACTTGGTCAATACAGCAAATAATGTCAAATCAGAGTTACAATCACTTGGTTTAGGAAGAGTTATGGTTGAAAATACGGGAAATATTGGAAAAAATTATCGTAGACATGATGAGATTGGGACACCTTTGTGTGTTACTATTGATTTTGAAACTTTAGAAAATCAAACAGTTACGGTGCGAGATAGAGATACCATGAAGCAAGAAAAAGTATCACTCTCTGAAATAGCAAATTATTACTCTCAATATTTTAAGTAATTTATTTATTAACTCTAGGCTCCCTAAGTATGTAATAATTATTTATTTGTAATAATATTTCTGAATTAGTTGGAAGTTTTTGAGGTTTTTTCTCAAAAACTTTAATTGAAAGTTTTTTTTTATTTAGTTGTCGATGTTTAATCCTCGAAACTACCTCTTGACCTACAAAGCATCCTTTCGAATAGTCTACTAATTCATCATTGACTTCAGATGGATGTAAAGAGGATTGTTTAAGCAGGTTTGAGTCAATTATTCCAGTTGAAAGTTGATCTAAAATATAATTTTTATCAAATTCTCTTTTATCAACTTTTTTAATACTGAGTTTTACGTCAGATAACAATGCATATTTATTTAAGAATGTAGGCAAATCATTTTGATCATTCGAGCAAACTAATTCATATGACTCGTCTGATTTAGTAATTATTATTTCATATAGAATCTTCCCCTGTGGAGATAGTATATAGCTCTTTAACTCTTCCTTTAATTTAGTTAAGTCATTGGTAATTATATTTTGAAGGAAATCAAATCTTTCTTCCCCAAATACTCTAATTTTTATTGGATTAAGTGTTTCAATTTGCATGTAATATATTATCTATATGTATATATATGCATTTACTATTTATTTCTTCAAATAGAATAGGTGACTCCTTAATTAACCTTCAAGTTTTAAATAAATACATCAGAAAATATAA
>CACIPV010000030.1 GCA_902588615.1 uncultured Alphaproteobacteria bacterium
TTTCTATAATCAAAAAGGATTTTTCGATGTTAATGTAAGCTATAATATACAAAAACTATCTAAAAATAGCTACATCCTTGTTTTTTTTATAAACGAAGGCAGTAGATTAATAATTAATGAAATTGATATTGAATATTTTGACCCCAATATTTCAAAAATTATTGATGAAAATTTCCAAAAATTTTCAAAAAAAATAGCCAAAAATAATTTTTATTATGATCAACGTTTAATCGATGATTATCTTATGGAGGTCAATAAACTATTAATTAGTAATAATATATATAATGAAACATACGAAGCTACTTTAAAGCAGGACAACAATTTGAATAAATTGTCTTTTATAAAAAAACAAATTGAGCCAAGTATTATTAATAAGATCACAATATTAGGAAATGAAATTACTAAAGATGAGACCATAAGAGCAAAATTATCTTTTCAACCTGGTGATTATCTTAATCAAAATTACATAGATTATACTCGTAAAAACTTACTTAAATATAAATATATTAATAATGTAGAGATTTCAGAACAAAATAATAATTCAAAGTCTGATATAATAATTGAAATTGAAGAAAATAAAAAAACTGGTCAATTTTTAGCTGGTGGTACTTTCTCTGGTGATGCTGGTGCTGGATTAACTGTTTCACTTAAAGATAATAATTTATTAGGTACAGGAAATAATCTTGATACTAATTTTACTTTAAATGAAGAAAACGCATTATTTGAAATATCAATAATACATTATCCTTTATCACTTTCAAATTTTAGAAATAGTTATTCTTTATTTAACACTGAAACTGACTTAACCAACTCATTTGGTTTTAAATCCGATGAGCAAGGTATTTCTTATTCTATAAATTTTAATTATAATGAGGATCTAGCGCTTTCATCTGGTATAAGTTATAAGGAATCTAAAAGACACTCAGCTGTAAAAAGTTCAAGTGTTATTAGTGACAATATAGGTAAATTTGACATTTACTCTCTTAATTTTTCTATAAAACAAGACACTACTGATGATTATTTATATCCAAAAGATGGTGCTTTAAACAGCATATATTTAGAGTATTCACCAGAAAACATTTCAGATGATAGTTATTATAAATTAATTTTAAGAAACAATTTATTTAAAAAAACAAAAAACTCAAATCGGTTTATCTTTTTATCCAATAAGTTGGGATTAGCTGACTCATTTGATGGTAATCTTAAATCTGTTTATGCTTATAGTTTAGGAGGTATGAACTTTAAAGGATTTGACTATAGAGGAATTGGCCCAAGACAGGATAATATTTACTTAGGAGGAAATAAATTCTTTTCATCGACTATTGGATATGGAGGCTCATTTTTATTTGATGATAACGATAATATCAATACTAAGTTATTTTATTCGTTAGGATCTATATGGGATAGTGACTACACAAGTGAAAATGATTTAAAACTAAGATCTTCAATCGGTATTTCTTTTGATGTTTTAAGTGCCATTGGGCCAATTTCTTTATCTTATGCTATACCTATTGATAAAAATAATAGCGATCGGACAAGAGAATTTAACTTTTCAATTGGTACATCTTTTTAGCCATCTATGTTTAGTTTTAAAAGAAAAAATTTTTTTTCTTTAAAAAAATCTTATTACTCCTCAAATTTAATTAAAACTTTTAAAAAAAATATTATAAAAAATAGGCTTTCTAATAATTTTGAAATCAATGAGGTTTCTTCATTTGAAATTCAAAGAGCAAATTCAATTTTATTTTTAGAAAAAGATATAGATGCCTTCGAAATAAAAATTGATACCATACTTATCATTACTAACAAAAAAAATATTTTTGATAAGAAAATATTTCAAAATATTATACTTGTTGAAGATCTAAATTTAATTTGGAATCTATTGATTAATGATATTTTTATTCATGAAGATTCAATTGACTATGATGATGTATTTGTTTACTCAAATAATTCTTATATATCTAAATTTGCTACAGTAGATAAATCAACAAAAATATCTAATAATTGTGTGATTGGTAGAGGTGTAGAAATTGGAAAGAACTGTATTATTAAGAATAATGTTGTAATAAAAAACTCTATATTAAAAAACAATGTAGTAATCTGTGATAATTCATCAATTGGTACTACAGGATTTGGATTTGATTATAACAAACGAGGTTCTAATTTTTTAAATCCTCAGATAGGGTGTGTAATCATTGATGATAATGTACATATTGGAGCTGGATGCACTATAGATAGAGCTAAAATAGATTTTACACATATTGGTAAAAATTCTATGATTGATAATTTAGTTCATATTGCCCATAATGTATCGATTGGTGAAAATGCCTGTATTGCAGCACAAACAGGTATTTCAGGTAGTGTTAAAATTGGTAATAATGTAACTGTAGGTGGTAAAGTAGGTTTTGCCGGACACATTAAAATCGGTGATAATGTTATTATTGCTGCTAGAAGTGGAGTTACAAAAAATATAAAAGATAATTCCGTAGTTGCCGGTTTTCCTGCTATTGATATAAAAGACTGGAAAAAAAATATAATAAGGAATAGAAGAAATGGATATTAACGATATTCAAAAAATTCTCCCACATAGATATCCATTTTTGCTCATTGATAAAATCATTAGCTTTGAACCAGATGTTTCTGCTCATGCTAGAAAATGCGTTACAATAAATGAACCTTTTTTTCAGGGACATTTTCCTGGAAGACCTTTGATGCCTGGTGTTTTAGTTATCGAAGCAATAGTTCAGGCTGCCTGCTTTACAGTAGCTATGCATTTAAAGGATTCTATGAATAATCCTGGAGTTTCATTTATGACAATTGATAAATGCAAATTTAGAAAACCAATTGTACCAGGAGATGTTTTGGATCTTAAAGTAAATCGTTTAAATAAAGTTAAAAATGTTTACAAATTTGAAGGCAAATGTTTTGTGGATGATGTTATACATGCACAATGCATATTTTCAGCGATGATACATGACGTCCCTGATACATCCAAGTAGTACAATTAGCGAAAATGTTAAATTAGGTAAAGACGTTAAAGTAGGACCTTTTTGTAATTTAGACGGTAACATTACAATTGGTCACGGATCAGAATTAAAATCTCATGTTTCAATAACTGGCAATACTACTATTGGTAATAATAATATTTTTTACCCCTTTTCTAATATCGGATGTGATCCTCAAGATCTAAAATTTTCTGGTGAAGATAGTAGTCTTGAAATAGGCAACTCTAATACATTTAGAGAAAATGTGACAATAAGTAAGGGTACTAAAGATGGGGGTATGGTTACCGTTATAAAAAACCATAATCTCTTTATGACAGGCGTTCATATAGCTCATGATTGTAAAATAAATAATAATAATATATTTGTTAATCAAGTCACACTAGGAGGACATGTAAATATTTTAGATAACGTTGTTATAGGCGGCTTATCTGCAGTTATACAATTTGTAACAATAGGTTCATATTCCATGATTGGAGGAATGAGTGGGATTGATAAAAATGTTTTACCTTTTAGTTTAGCTATTGGAAATCGTGCAAAACTACGAGGTTTAAATTTAGTTGGAATAAGAAGAAATAATTTCAATAAAGAAGATATAAATAAAATAAGCTCTCTACATGAGAGTTTTATTAATAAAAAAATAAACCTTTCTAACAACGATAAAGTAGAGAGTATATTTTATCAATATAAATCAATTTTGAATGAAAAACTTGGCCACATCCAAAAATGATATCTGCCTTATAGCTGGATCGGGTTTATTTGTTTATGAAGTTGCAAACTATTTAAATAATAAAAACTTATTAAATCAAATTATTTTAATTAATGAAAATAATCTTATAAAAAAAAAATTTAAAGATAAATGCAAGTCTTTCAAAATTAAAGATATTGAAAAAATTATAACATTTATTAATTCTGAAAATTTAAAAAAAGTTATGATTATTGGCTATGTTGAACTTCCTTCTATCGATAAAATAAATTTATCAATAAAATCTAAGC
>CACIPV010000031.1 GCA_902588615.1 uncultured Alphaproteobacteria bacterium
TATATTTGATTTAGATAAAATTTTTGCAATTAATAATAAAGCATCTGCACCAAATTCTTTAGTTTCAAATATTTGTGTTTCATTTATTATAAAATCTTTTCTAATAATTGGCTTATCAGTAATTTTTTTTGCAATTGTAATATCATTTAAACTTCCACCAAAATTTTTGTCAGTCAAGATGGATATACAACAACATTTTGATTTATGATATTGTTCGAGAATATCCTGAATATACTTTATTTTATTAAAATTTTTAACCGAAGGACTATATCTTTTAAATTCTGCGATAAGAGCATTTTTATTAATATTTAGATTACTTTCTATTGCACTAAGAAAGTATTTCGATTTACTATATTTAGAATTCTTTTTTTTATTAATTTTTTGTTTTAAATATTTTGTATGATTAGTTTTTTCTAAGACTATTTTATCTAAAATATTCATTATTTTTTAATTTTGTTTAAATGATTTAAAGCCTTAGACGTATCAAGAGAATTACTTAATATATCAAAGCATTCATCAAATTTAATAGTCGGTTTTATTGTTTGCATCGCGTAAATTGAATTAATAATAGTTATATCTCTGTAACTATCTTTTTTTCCCTGAAATAATTCAATCAGCCTGCTTGCATTATAAGAGGGAATACCTCCTTTAATATCCTTAAAATTCAATTTAGATGAAAGGTATTTTTTATATTTTGTATGAGATATCTTCTTTTTAGTGATATTTTTTCCTCTTTTAAAATAAAAATTTGTTGGAGCAAATATACTTATTTCGTCTAATCCATCATCTGAGAAAAAAATTGTAGAATTTTTATTATCAATTTTAGATAGTATTTTTAACATTATTTCTGCTGAGTTTTTATTCACAGTACCTAATATTTGATATTTAGCACCTAATGGATTTAATGTAGGGCCCATATAATTAAATATCGTTTTTATACCTAATTTTTTTCTAACTTCTCCAACTTTACTAAGATTTGGGTAAAAAAAAGGTGCATTTAAATAGACAAATTTATCATTTGATATTTTATTAATTATTTTCTTCGAATCTTTTTCACTAGATATATTCAATTCAGAAATAATATCAGAAGAGCCACTTAATGAGCTAGCAGCACGATTACCATGTTTTGCAACTGGAATATCAACAGATGATAACAATATAGCTACTGTTGTTGATATATTTAATGTCTTTAACCCATCACCTCCAGTCCCGCATGTATCCAAAGAATTAGAATATTGTTTTATTTTATTAGAATTTTTAAAAATAAATTTTCTTAAAGATAAAAGTATATCGCTATTATTTATTAATTTATTTAATTGATAAATAATAATCGCTTGATGAGAAATATTATCTGAGTCAAATAAATACTTAATAGCATATTCAACATTTCTATTAGTTATTGAGTCATCTAATTTAAATTTCATATACAATCCATAAAATTTTCTAAAATCTTTGAACCCATAAGAGTTTCAATACTCTCAGGATGATATTGCACACCATAAATAGAAAATAATTCATGTTTAAAACTCATTATAATTTTATCATCCTCTGAAATGCTTGTTATTTTTAAATTTTGAGGAAAATTATTTTTATTTAGGTATAAAGAGTGATATCTAGTTGCACGAAACTTTTTATCAATATTTTTATATATCTTACATTCATTTATTTTTTTTAAATTTGATACTTTTCCATGCATTGGTGTACTTAATGTGTCTATTTTAGCTCCAAAATAAACTCCTAAAATTTGATGACCTAAACAAACACCTAATATTGGTATAAATGAGTATATTTGATGAACTAAATCAAGACATTCTCCTGCATTAAATGGATTACTTGGTCCAGGTGATATAACAACTCCTTTGCTATTAATAATTTTATCAATATTTTTTAAAATCATGTCATTTTTGATAACTAAAACTTGATCTCTTTTACTTAAACAATGATACAAATTATATGTGAAGCTATCATAATTATCTATAAGAGTGATCATTATATGTTATGAGCTAAATTGTAAGCTTCAAATAAAGCACTAGCCTTATTGATACACTCAATATGTTCATTCTCAGGTATGCTATCAAAAACAATACCTGCTCCACTTTGCGCATATATTTTTTTATTTTTAATCATAGCAGTTCTTAGATTAATACAACTATCCATATCTCCATTTGCATCTAAATAAAAAACCGAGCCTGAATAAAATTCCCTATTAATATCCTCATGTTTTTCTAATATTTCTAGTGCTCTAATTTTAGGTGCTCCAGAAACAGTCCCTGCTGGCAAACCAGCAAAAAGAACATCTATAGGTGTTAAATTATTTTTTAATTCTCCAGTAACATTACTGACTATATGCATTACATGAGAATAATACTCTATTATGTTTTGTTCAGTTACTTTTACAGTATTATTTTTTGAAATTTGACCAACATCATTTCTACCTAAATCAACTAGCATTAAATGTTCAGCTAGTTCTTTTTTGTCCTTAAGTAATTCATTTTTTAAATTATTATCTTCAATCTCATTTTTACCCCTTCTTCTAGTTCCGGCAATAGGTCTAAGAGTAATTTCTTTATTTTTTACTTTAATCATAGTCTCAGGACTAGAGCATATAATTTGATATTTTTTTAGGTTTAAAAAAACAAGATAAGGTGAGGGATTAATTGATCTTAATGCTCTATAAAAATTAAATGGATCAATTAAATAGTCATTAGAAAATCTTTGAGAAAGAACAGCTTGAAATATTTCACCAACTTTAATATCTCTTTTTATTTCCTTAACTCTTTTAATGAATTCCTCTTTCTTAATATGGTTTTTAAATTTTTTAGGTTTACTGAAATTTAATTTTTTATTTTTGGAAAAAGGTTCTTTAAGTATTTTTTCTAATTTTTTAAGTGATTTTACTGGATTTTTCTTGATATTTGAAACTTCAATTAAATGTGTCTCATTAAGAACATTATCTATTATTATAAGATTTCTTGGTTTTACAAAATGCGCTAGTGGTATTCCAATTTCATTCTTATCAGGCTTATAACTTAATTTTGGAAGGGTAAACTTACACAAATCAAATGATACATTACCAATAAATATGGGTAGAGGTATATTCTGATCATATATAATTTTAATTTTTAAATTTTTATAAATGTCCTTTATAAAAGAGTCTGGTGATTTAATTTTTTTCTTTTGATTATTTATAAGCACATAGTTATGAAAAATTTCAACATTTTGTAATATATTAAAAAGAATAATGGAGTACCTTCCTTTATTATCACCCCCAATGACTGACTCTAAAATGGAGACATCTTTAAATTTATTTGCAAGTTTATTATAAATTGTAATGGTATTTTCAGTATCTAGAAAAACTTTTTTACCATGAACATACATATTAAAGTTGT
>CACIPV010000032.1 GCA_902588615.1 uncultured Alphaproteobacteria bacterium
AAATTTGCTAGCTGGTAGCTCTTCATTATATGAATTTGTAGTGTTTAAAAACTTAAGCAAAGAGCATTTTCGTGAGATTAAAAAACTCGATAGTCTTATCAAACTTAACTTGAATTTTGATGAAATTTCAAATCAATTAAAGAAATATAATGAATATACTGGCTTTAGTTTAAGTAGAGCCTCATGGCAACAGATAGTAGAATTTGAAAAAAATAAATTTTTATTTAACTCTATTAAAATTATTGAGTCTAAAAAGAGATATTATCCATATCGAAATTTTTCACAAATAATTGGCTATATGGGACAACCAACTCAATCATCCGAACCTTATTCTAAAGGCGTATTTCATTTAGAAAGAAGTTATGAAAACTATTTAAGGGGTACACCAGGTAAAATATTTAGTGAAGTAAACGCTAAAGGTAAAACTATTAGAGAAATTTCTATTGAAAAATCCATTAAAGGCAATGATTTAGACTTAACATTAGATTTAACCCTTCAAAATTATGCCCAATCTCAACTTCCGTTAGATAAAAAAGGATCCATTGTTGTTATAAGTGTTTTAGATGGATCAATCTTGTCGATGAATTCCAATCCTACTTTTGATGCACAAATCTTTGAGGATAGGGAAAATAATAAAATTAAAGATTTACTTAACGATGATCAGAAACCATTATTTAATCGCGCTTTCTCTGGTTTTTATCCTCCAGGTTCTGTATTTAAACCTATCTCTGCTTTAGTGGGCCTTCAACGTAAATTAATTGACCCCCAAAAAGAAGTTTTTTGCGAAGGACATTCCTCACTTGGTGATAGGAATTATTATTGTTGGAAAAAAGAGGGGCATGGAAAAATTAACCTCAAAAAAGCCATAAAGGAGTCTTGTGATGTATATTTTTATGAATTAGCCAAAAAAATAAATATTGATGATATTGAAAGCCTATCAAGTAATTTAGGTTTAAATAAAGAGTATGATATTGGTTTATCAAACATAGGAAAGGGACTTGTTCCAAGTAAAAAATGGAAAAAAGCATTTTTAGACGAAAATTGGTATCAAGGTGAAACTTTAATAACATGTATTGGTCAAGGGTATAATCAAACATCTCCATTACAGCTTGCAACATTATATTCTGCAATATTAAATGGTGGAAAATACCCAATACCTAAACTTGATAAAAATGCACCTACAAGATTTATAGGTAGATCACTAAACAATGAGCATCAAAAAATTATTATTGATTCCCTTAATGCTGTTGTTCAGGAGCCAAGAGGAACAGCATATAAATTGAGTATTTCTAATCCAGAATTTGTAAAAATAGGAGGTAAAACTGGAACCTCTCAAGTAATAAGAATTAAAGAAAGTGAAAGAGAAGATGATCAGTATAAATCAAAAGAAATAGAAGAGAGATTTAAAGACCACTCAGTATTTGTTGGTTATGCCCCCTTTGATAACCCAAAATATATTGCCTCAGTGATTATAGAGAACGGCGGATCTGGATCAGCAGTAGCTGCACCAATTGCCCATAATGTCTTAGATTTTGCTTTCAAAAATAATGTTTAGAGACTTTAAAAGTATATTTAATTTAAATTGGATATATTTTTTTATCCTTTTGATAATTTTTTGGATTGGGGAGATCAATCTTTACTCAGCTGCGGATGGTTCTCTTGATCCGTGGGCATCAAATCAATTAATAAGATTTTTATTTTTTCTACCTTTGTTTTTTTTAGTAATCATGTTACAGCCAAAGTTTATTTTTAATTTTGCAGAGATTTTTTTAATTTTAGTTTTGATTGGGCTTATAATAACATTAATCTTTGGTTATACAGGGATGGGCGCAACAAGATGGATTAGAATTGCTGGATTTAATTTACAAGTATCAGAATTTAGTAAAATAGCTTTGGTAATATTCATGGCAAAATACTTTCACAAACTCAATGCAGAAAAGACTATAGGTTTGTTCAAATCAATACTACCTCTCGTTGTATCAATAATATTTTTTATATTAGTTGCTATACAACCAGATTTGGGAACAGCTGTAATTATTCTAGCTTTAGGTCTGGTTGTTATTTTTTATGCAGGTATTAAACTGATTTATCCTATATTATCATTAGGCGTTATTTTGTCGATAAGTCCAATTTTATGGTCATTTTTAAAGCCCTACCAACAAAATAGAATACAAATTTTTCTAAATCCTGACCTGGACCCACTTGGAAAAGGATATCATATTATTCAATCCAAGATTGCAATAGGCTCTGGTGGGCTTAAAGGCAATGGTTTTCTCGAGGGATCTCAAAGTAGCCTAAATTTTCTCCCAGAAAAAGAGACAGATTTTGTTTTTGCAATATTTTCTGAGCAGTTTGGTTTCACAGGATCAATATTATTAATTTCACTTTTCTTTATCATGTTTTTAATTCCTGTATTAAAAACATACAAACTCACGCAAGTTTTTAATAAAATAATCTTATTTGTATTGTCTTTTAAAATTTTTTTTGAATTTCTTATAAATATATCTATGACTATTGGTATTTTACCAGTAGTCGGAGTTGCATTGCCATTTATGTCATATGGGGGAAGTTCTTTGTTGAGTAATTTAATTATTTGTGCACTATTACTAAACTTTATGTCTATCAACGAAAAAAAGAGAATGTTTACATGATAAAATCTATCAAAAAGCCATGGGGATCCTATATTGTGATTAATAAATCAAAAGATTTTTTACTAAAAAAGCTTGTTATAAAACCAGAGGGTGTTTTATCATATCAATCACATAATTTTAGATCAGAACAAGCAGACAGGTAACAACTAATGAAAATGAGAAACTATATTATTGTTGGATTATCTTTCTTCTTTATCTTGTTTGCATCAGGCTTTTTCTTTGTTGTTGATCAAACAAAACAAGTGATTGTTTTGCAATTTGGTGAACCGCGTGCTGTGCATCAATCACCTGGTCTGAAATTTAAACTACCATTTATCCAAAACGTTGTTTACTACGACAGTAGGGTTTTAAACTTAGATCCTGCTCAAGAAGAAGTAATACTAAGAGACCAAAAGCGTATTGTGGTCGACTCAATAGTTAGATATATGATTAAAGATCCTTTAAAGTTTTTTCAAACAACTAGAACAGAGTTAGCCCTTAATGATCGTTTGGGTAGAATCGTAAACTCATCTGTAAGAGGTGTAATAGCTCAGTATCAATTAAATGATTTGTTATCTGATGATCGTGATAAAATTATGGCTGAGATTTTTGAAAATGTTCGTG
>CACIPV010000033.1 GCA_902588615.1 uncultured Alphaproteobacteria bacterium
TGTTGATATTTTTTGGTTTCCTACTTTTAAAACATAATTTTTACCTACATAGGACCCAAATCCAATAAATAAGAAACTTATGCCTAGTGCAGCACTAAATATTATAACTATTAGTTTTTTAGTTTTCATTTTTATAAGTATTTTGATATCAGTTAACCTAATGAAATATATAATATTTAATTGGAAATCATATTTAAATATATCTGAAAGTATGAACTTATCAAAAGTAGTTTCTAAACTACCAAGTACTAAGAAATACAAACTTATTTCTAGTCCTAATAACTTTTATAACCTAACTCTCAAATCTAGATATCCAAAAAATATCTATGCAGCACAAAATGTAGATTTACATGGAAAAGGTGCTTCTACAGGATCTATAGATATTCAAGATTTAGTTAGCAATAAGATAAAATTTTGTATTATTGGTCACTCAGAAGTTAGGTCTAATTTTGGTGAAACAGATTTGATTATACAAAAAAAAACTGATCTTTGTCTGCATAACAAAATTACACCCATTGTTTGTATTGGAGAGCCTGTAGATATTTATAAATCAAAAAAAACTAAAAATTATTTAAAAAAACAAATAAATAAAATATTCAAAAAATCAAATATTTATAACGAAGTTATATTAGCTTATGAGCCTTTATGGTCAATTGGTACTGGATTAACACCAAAAATGTCAGAAATTAATGATATTTTGCAATTTTTGACCAAAATATTAAAAAATTATTCTTTTAAAAAAATAAAAATTTTATATGGTGGTTCCGTAAATTTATCAAATATAAAAGAAATTTTAAGTTTACAAAAATTAGATGGGGTTTTGGTAGGATCTGCTTCAACAAAACCTTCATTTATTAAATACTTTAGATAACATTATGATAAACCTTTTTTTAATTATTAGTGCAATTATTGGAGTGGTGCTCATTTTAATTATACTTTTTCAAAAAACTGAAGGTGGAAGTCTTGGTCTAGGCACTCAAACATCTCTTACAGGTGGAATGACAGCAAATAAATCCTCTTTTTCAGGAATGACTAAAATTACTTATGTTTTAGGTTTTGGTTTTCTATTTTGGTGTTTGTTTATGGG
Organism: uncultured Alphaproteobacteria bacterium; assembly: GCA_902588615.1. GTDB lineage: Bacteria > Pseudomonadota > Alphaproteobacteria > HIMB59 > HIMB59 > HIMB59. The sequence continues at coordinate 1,088 of CACIPV010000033.1, forward strand.
CGCAATTATTACAAAACAATATTCATCTTCAACTGATTTAGAAACTATTCAAGAAGAAATTATTTTAGACGATTCAATAGAGGAAATGATTCCAGAAGTGCCTAATCAGTGAAATTAATTTTCGTTACCGGAGGTGTTGTTTCATCGCTAGGTAAGGGAATAGTCACTGCATCATTAGCCTCTCTTCTTAGATCTAGAGGCATTAAACTAAAAATTAGAAAATTAGATCCGTATTTAAACGTTGATCCTGGAACAATGAGCCCATACCAACATGGTGAAGTTTATGTCACTGATGACGGCTATGAGACTGATTTAGATTTAGGCCATTATGAGAGGTTTACAGATATTAAATGTTCTAAAAATGACTCTATTTCATCGGGTAAAATTTACTCGACTATACTATCAAAGGAAAGAAAAGGTGAATATTTAGGATCTACAGTACAAGTAATACCTCACGTTACTGAAGAAATTAAAAATTCGATAAAAAAATCAACTAATAAGGATGATGTTATTATTTGTGAGATAGGGGGCACTGTTGGTGATATTGAAAGTCTTCCTTTCTTGGAAGCCATAAGACAATTTAAAAATGAAAGACAGCTAGACACACTCCTCATACATTTAACTTTACTTCCATATATAGAAACATCTGGTGAAATTAAAACAAAGCCCACTCAGCACTCTGTTAAAGAGCTTTTAAATGCTGGAATTCAGCCTGATATAATTGTTTGTAGAAGTAATAAAAAAATAAAGTATGAAGAAATTCAAAAAATTAGTTTGTTTTGTAACGTACCAACTAATGCTGTTATTCCGTCCTATGATGTAGGGAGCATTTACCAAGTACCTTCTTTATTATCAAAATCCAAATTAGATGACTTAGTTATAAAAAATTTAAATATAAAATCCACAAAGAAAAAAGATCTTTCAAAATGGACAAACTTTGAGGTATTAGAGTCAAGAGCAAAAGAGGAACTAAATATATTTATAATTGGAAAATATGTTCATTTAAAAGATAGTTATAAATCTCTCTATGAAGCTATTTATCATGCAGGTGTTCACAATAAAGTAAATGTTAAAATCAAATGGATTGACTCTGAGACAATAAACAAAAAAAATGTTGATGAGTTATTAATTAAGGCCTCAGGTATTCTTATACCTGGTGGTTTTGGTAATAGAGGTATAAGTGGAAAAATAGAAGCTATTAGGTATGCTAGAGAAAATCAAATTCCATTCTTAGGAATATGTTTAGGCATGCAATTATCAATTATTGAATTTACTAAAAATGTTTTGAAAATGAAAAACTCAGGTAGCTCTGAATTTGGCAAGCATACTAATAATGTCATATCGTTAATGACCGAATGGAGTAAAAAAAATCAAAAGGTTACAAGAACAAAAGAAAATGACTTAGGCGCTACTATGAGATTGGGCTCTTATCCTTGTTATATAAAACATAAATCTTTAGCCTCAAAAATTTATAAAAAAAAATTAATTCATGAAAGACATAGACATAGGTATGAAGTGAATCCTAAATATAGATCTTCAATAGAAAAAAAAGGTCTTGTCTTTTCTGGATTTTCAAAAGATAAAAAATTATTAGAAATCATTGAAAATAAATATCACAAATGGTTCCTCGGTGTTCAATTTCATCCTGAGTTGAAATCTAAACCGTTTAAGCCTCACCCTATATTTTTCTCATTTATAAAAAATAGTTTAATGAATAAAAATGCCTAGATCTGTCCAATTATCAAAA
>CACIPV010000034.1 GCA_902588615.1 uncultured Alphaproteobacteria bacterium
AACTTAAATGCTGACATTTTAGACGAAATTCCAGCTGATATTAGAGACTTCGTTTATAATCCTGACTTTATGGCTCCTAACCACCCGCTTGGTGAAAGTGTATACAGAAATTGGAAAAGTGATAGACCACTACCTTGGACTATCGGTTATGCAAGTTCTTACGCAGGAAATCTATGGAGAAAAGGTGTGATGGAGAGATTGTACGGTGACTATTTGCCAAAAATGAAAGCAGCAGGTATTCTTAATGATATCGTTGTTACACAATCTAACCTAAAAGACGCGGTTCAAATTCAACAAATGAGACAGTTAACTGATCAAGGAGTTGACGGATTAATAGTCTGTTGCTCAAATCCTGTTGCATTAAATCCAACTATTGAGTATGCGTACGGAAAAGGTGTTCCTACTGCATCAATGACAGGATACTTAACTTCAGAATATGCTATCAGTACATCTGTTAACTATAAATTAACCGGATATTATATTGCACAATGGTTAGCAGAAACTATTGGTGGTGAAGGTAATGTTGTTATCATGGAAGGAATTCCTGGAACATCTGCATCTGACTCACAGCACCAAGGTATGCTAGATGGATTTGCAGAATATCCAGATATTACCGTTGTTGCTGAAATTGCACACATGTGGACACCACAAATTGCTCAAGCTGAACTTCAAAAATGGTTATCAGCCAATACAATTGAAGTTGACGGATTTGCTGTTCAGTCTTCAGGAGAGTCCGGGGCACTTAACGCTCTAGAATCATCTGGAAGACCAATGGTCCCTATGGCTTTGGGTGGAGAAATTGGTGCATTCTGCTATTGGAGAAATAATCCAGACTTTATTGACAGAGCGGTCTATGCATGGCCTCCTGGAGATGATGCAGAGTTTGCGATGAATGTTCTTTTAAGAACTATGTATGGTCAGGGTCTTAAAATCCAGTCTATCTTAGTTCCTCCATATGAAGAAGATGTTGAGACTATTCAGTCTTTTGTTCCTGAAGATTGTGACAGAAACTCAAGTGAGTTTAGAACTGTTGGAATTGAAAACTGGGCTAGTGATGAATACTTAAATAATTTCTTCGATCGTGGAGAAGCATTACTTTAATTTAAGTAATTAATGAATGAAGAAAAAACTTTGGACAGTGCCCCGAACGGGAATGGGGCACAGTCTAACTCCTCTAAGGTCGGAGGAGATATTTATGTTCAAGATGCATCAAAGTCCTTTGGTGTTACAAAAGCCCTAAACGGTGTAAATTTCAAAGCTAACTTTGGTGAAATACACGCCATTGTCGGTGGTAATGGATGTGGTAAGAGCACATTGGCAAAGGTTATTTCAGGAGTTTTACCTTTGGACAAAGGAAAGGTCTCTATTATGGGGCATTCACCCAATTCCCCAATTGAAGCTCAAAGAATTGGTATCGCAACAGTTTTTCAAGAAGTGATGATAGCTGAAGAGGCTACTGTTTATGAAAATTTATTTATTGGATATGACTCTTTTTTTGGGAAAAAATTAGCTCATCGAGATAGGGTCGAAAAAGCTGCCTCTATAATGTTAGAGCTATCTGGTGAATTTGTCGACCCATATACAATAGCAAGTCAATTATCGCTTGGTATGAAGGCTTGGATAACAATTGGTAGAGCATTTTTAAGAAATCCTAAAGTACTAATTTTAGATGAGTCATCAGCCGCTCTCGATTTTGACTCTACAGAAAGACTTTTTGCAAAAATGAGAACATTAAGAGATCAAGGTGCAGCAATATTTATAGTAACTCACAGAATTGCAGAGCTAGTTAGAATAAGCGATAGAGCAACGGTTATGAGAGATGGGGTTGATGTTGGAGTTTTAGCAGGAGAGGAAATTACTGAAAAAAATCTTCTCGGACTTATGACAGGTGATAAAAAATTTTCTACAGCATCAGAAATAAAAGCTACACCTCCAGACTCAATCTTAGATGAAATAGTTTTGTCTGCTAAAGATTTAAAAGTTTGGGACAATGGAGATGTTATTAACTTTGACCTACCAAAAGGTGAGATACTTGGAGTCACAGGACTTGATGGACAAGGACAAGATAATTTTGTTAAGGCTCTGGCAGGTATTGATCAACCACTGAGCGGAGAAGTAATTGTAAAACAGTCTGATGAGGAACGAGAAAGAACCAAGAAAGATTACACAACTGTAAATAGCTTGTTAGATGCCAAGAAAAGTGGAGTTGGATACGTATCTGGAGATAGAAAAAAAGAGGGTATTTTTCCTAACATGAGCATATATGAAAATATGGTGATACCCTTATATAAAGGAAAACAAGCTAAAACATCAGGAGGATTTATTGGTTTTATTAAATGGATGGAATTAAACGGTATTTTTGATTGGGAAGTAGAAAGATTAAGTATTAAGACAGGTCCAAAGAGTAATCTAATCACCTCGTTGAGTGGGGGAAATCAGCAAAAAGTTATGATTGCCAGAGCATTCACAACAACTCCAAAAATACTAATACTTAATGATCCAGCGAGAGGTATTGATGTTGGCGCAAAACGAGACTTATATAAACACTTAAGAATTTTTGTAAATGAAGGTGGTACAGCGATATTTCTATCAAGTGAACTCGAGGAATTTATAGGA
>CACIPV010000035.1 GCA_902588615.1 uncultured Alphaproteobacteria bacterium
CAACTATTAGTTGGTGCTGCAATAGGAAGTAAGCCTAATGACTTACAAAGAGCTATAGAATTAGACAAAGCTGGTGTCGATATTTTGTTCATAGACACAGCTCATGGTCATTCATCAGCAGTATTAGAGTCTTTTAAAAAAATAAGAAAAAAAATTAAATTACCTATAGTTGTAGGTAATATTGCTACACCTGAAGCTGCTAAAGACTTAATTAAATTAGGTGCAGATGCAATTAAGGTAGGTATTGGTCCAGGTTCGATTTGTACTACTAGAATTGTTGCAGGTGTGGGAGTACCTCAATTTACTGCCATTCAAGATATTGCTGCAATAACCAATAAAAATAAAATTCCTATGATCTCCGATGGGGGGATACGCTATTCTGGTGACATTGTAAAAGCACTTGCAGCCGGAGCCAACTGTATCATGGCAGGTTCTTTATTTGCTGGAACAGATGAGTCACCTGGAGAAGTATTTCTATTTCAAGGAAGATCTTACAAGTCCTATCGTGGAATGGGGTCTCTAGGAGCTATGGCCAGAGGTTCAGCAGATCGATATTTTCAAGATGAAATTAATGAGGCTATCAAATTAGTTCCTGAGGGTATTGAGGGAAGAATTCCGTATAAAGGTCAAGTATCTAACGTTTTATTTCAATTGACGGGAGGTTTAAGGTCTGGCATGGGATATACGGGCTCTAAGAACCTTACTATACTCAAAAAAAATGCAAAATTTGTCCGTTTGACCAATTCTGGCATTAATGAAAGTCACGTTCACGGTGTCCAGGTAACAAAAGAAGCTCCAAATTATCGCTCCAATTGAGTAAATCAATCTTAATTATAGATTTTGGATCTCAATATACACATTTAATTGGAAGGAAAATTCGTGAGCTGGGAGTTTATGCAGAGATTTATCCTCCAAAGTATCTCAACAACGTAACTAATATATTAAACCATTCAGTTTTAATATTATCAGGGGGTCCAGACTCTGTTTTAAATAAAAATGCACCTAAAATTGACATACCTTTAGATCAAATACCTATCCCAATTTTAGGTATTTGTTATGGCTTTCAATATATCTCAAAAGAATTTGATGGTGTTATAGAAAAAAGTAATCAAAGAGAATATGGAAAAACAATTATAAAGATATCAAAGTGTGATTTATTTAATAACACTAACTCTGAGCAACAAGTATGGATGTCTCATGGAGATAGCTTAACAAAAATTCCAAAAGGTTTTAAAATTCTTGCTAAAACCAAAAACAAAATACCAGCAGCTATATATAAAAAAAATATTTATGCAATTCAATTTCATTGTGAAGTTACTCACTCTGAATTTGGCAATCAAATTTTAAAAAATTTTTTATTTAATATTTGTAACTTAAAAGAAAATTGGAAAAATAATGATTTACACCAAACTATTGGTAGATATCTAAGAATTAATGTTAAAGAAAAAAAACCAAATATAGTGTGTGCAGTATCAGGTGGGGTTGACTCTACAGTTCTGGCATTTGCTATATCAAAATATCTGAAATTAGATAACGTTCATTTTATATTTGTAAATAATGGATTGCTTCGAAAGTATGATATTAAAAATATAAAATCTGTATTCAAATCCTTTAATTTAAAATTAAATATAATCAATGCAGAACATATCTTTTTAAAAAAACTAAAAAATGTTACTGATCCAGAACTTAAAAGAAAGATAATTGGGGGGTTATTTATAGAGGTATTCTCAAAATATATTAGAAAATTATCACAAAAAGATTTCTACCTTGCACAAGGAACTCTATACACAGATATTATAGAGAGTCGCTCTTACCATGGTGGAAAAAGTGTGACCATAAAATCACATCATAATGTTGGTGGTTTACCAAAAGACCTCAAATTTGACGTTATAGAGCCCTTTAAAGAACTATTTAAGGACGAAGTTAGAAGATTAGGACTATTCTATAAATTGGATCAAAGATTTGTAAATCGTCACCCTTTTCCAGGACCAGGATTGGGTATTAGGTGTATTGGAAAGGTTAACAGACAAAGACTAGATACTTTAAGAGAAATAGACGAAATTTTTATAAATTTTTTAATTGAAAAGAATTTATACAATAAATCATGGCAAGCTTTTGCTGTTTTACTTCCTGTTAAATCTGTAGGTGTGATGGGCGATGAGAGAACTTATGAAGAGACTTGTGTTTTAAGATGTATTAATTCAGTTGATGGAATGACAGCAGATGTTACACAAATTGATATTGAAACTTTATCTGAAGTAGCAACTCATATAATTAATAAAGTTTCTAGAGTAAACAAAGTTCTATATGATATAACAAGTAAACCCCCGTCTACTATTGAGTGGGAATGAATTTAGATATTTCAAAATTATCAATTGATGAATTAAAAACATTTAAAAAATTTAATAGAGAATTTTTACCAAAAATTAAAAAATTAGATTT
>CACIPV010000036.1 GCA_902588615.1 uncultured Alphaproteobacteria bacterium
AATCATTAGTGCAAAAAATATAAATATTGGAACGATTAAGTATTTTGTTGACTGAGGATCAGAACCCGGAATTTGAGAGGGTTTTATTGCTGCTACAAGTTGATTAACCATTATAATTAGTCAAAATAGACGACTTTGATACCCCCTCTGTCAGACTGCGATCTTCCATGACCTACTTTAAGCTTATCTGTTTCAACAATTTTAATTCTCTTTGAGTCCAAATCAATATTTTTAGTAAAACCATTTTTAAAAGATGTCTTACTAATAAGAGTGTTTAAATTATTTTCAATATATTTTGTGTTGTGTTTACCCTCTATGAAGTTTTTGTCTTTGAGAAGACAAATTAAAAAGGGGATGTTTGTCTTAATACCTTCAATCTGGGTGCCTTCTAAAAACTTTATTAATTTGGATATAGCATCGTCTCGAATTAAGTCGTGAGATATAATTTTTCCTATCATCGGATCATAATAGAAACTTACTTCATCTCTTTCATCGTATCCCCAATCTAATCTTATGCCATTTGGTATTTTAGGAAATTTTAATTTGGTTATTTTCCCTGGAGATGGTAAGAAATTTTGAGAAGGGTCCTCTGCGTAGACTCTGCATTCAATTGAATGTCCATAAGTTTTAATTTTATTTTGATTTAAAAATTTATTTTTTCTATTAAAAGCAAAATTTATTTGCATGGAAATTAAATCATTATTTGTCACTAACTCTGTAACAGGATGTTCAACTTGAATTCTAGTATTCATCTCAAGAAAATAATATTTCATTTCTTGGACATCATATATAAACTCTACAGTACCTGCTCCCTCGTATTTAACATCAGAAGATAATTTTACAGCGGCTTGAGCCATATTGTTAATTAATTCCCTGTCTACTTCTGGTGCTGGAGACTCCTCAATTATCTTTTGATATCTTCTTTGCATAGAGCAATCTCTTTCGAACAGATGCACAGATCCTTTTGCACCAAATCCAAAAACTTGTATTTCAATATGTCGGGCGTTGGTGATAAATTTCTCAATAAAAATATCTCCATTACCAAAAGATTTTGCAGCAAGATTACTAGTTTTTTCAATTGCACTAGCAAGGTCTTTAAAGTTTTGGACGACGCTCATGCCTATCCCCCCACCACCAGCACTTGATTTTACAAGTAAAGGGTAACCTATTGCTTCACATTTTGTCTTAAGTTGTTCATCACTTAATTTATGAACATTATTTATACCTGGACATATAGGTATATTGGAATTTAGGGCTAATTCACGAGCAATATCCTTATTTCCCATTGATTTTATTGATTTTGGTTTAGGGCCAATCCATGTGATACCTCTGTTTATGACCTCTTGAGCAAAAGTTTCGTTTTCTGATAAAAAACCAAAACCAGGATGAATAGCATCCACATTTGATTTTGTAGCTATTTCTAAAATCTTATTGTAAGAAAGATAACTTTCCTGAGCTTTACTAGGTCCAATATAATAAGACTCGTCAGATAATCTTACATGCTTTGAATTCTTATCTGCATCTGAATAAACAGCTACAGATTTGTGACCTAATATTTTACAACTTTTTATAATTCTATTTGCTATTTCACCGCGATTAGCAATTAAAATTTTTTTCATTTCTTATCAACGATATAAGGCATTTTGGTATGATTGCCGTTTGAAGTTTTTTGTGGAATTTTTTTATCAGAGGAAATTTTTTCTCTCAGAGCCTTTAAGATTTCTACAGCATTAGGAGTGTCAGAGTGGACACAAATTGTTTCACATCCTACAACTACATCGTTTCCTTGAACAGTTTTAACTTTATTTTCATTCATTGCTCTTAAACAACGCTCCACAGCTCTATCAGTTGGATAATATTTATTTCGACCCTTGGCTATAACCAAATAACCTGTTTCATCATATTCCAAGTCAGAGTAAAATTCTCCGTAAAATTTTACCCCTCTTTCTTTGTATACTTTTTCGTGAAAGGTATTAACCATTCCAAAAATACCAACATTAAAAATCTCAGCTGCGTCAGCAATTCCATGAGCCACATCTTCCTCTTTCGCGGAGACACCATATAAAGATCCATGAGGTTTGATATGGTTTAATGGCATTCCATACTCATCTAGAAAGGCTTTGATGGCACCAGTTTGATACATTACAAGATTTTTGATTTCATCACGTTTCATTTTCATCGGCCTTCTTCCAAATCCTACTAAGTCAGGATAGGCAGGGTGCGATCCA